>JAEWVQ010000031.1 GCA_023459095.1 Pseudomonadota bacterium
GCGAGGCGGCATCCTGCCGCGATGGCGCTACCCAGGTGACACATCGCCATTGCCGATGGGCAAGACAGGGGGCCGGGAATGGCACAAAGCCGCAGCGCCATCGACAGCGCAGAACGGCGGCCAAAGCCGCGCGCCGTTACCGCAGGATGGCGGAAACTCCGCACCCCGCGCCCCAATCGGGATAGGGGCGGCCAGGCTCGCTGCGATCGACTTACGGCGGGACTTGCCCCCGCAAGAGGGCGCCCAGACTGGACGCACAAAAGAAAACGCCCAACTGAGAACAGTTGGGCGCCGAATTCTGGTGGCCAGGGACGGAATCGAACCGCCGACACGCGGATTTTCAATCCGCTGCTCTACCAACTGAGCTACCTGGCCGAAGAAGCAGCCATTATAGCCGCGTTTTTCTCAATGTCAAAGGTTTTCCGCATCTACCGCCTCGCCCGTTCCACTCGATCGCCGCCAGCCATTCCTTTTTCATTGTCGCGCCACCTCCACGGGGGGCGTGCGTGCGCGCTAAAGTAGCGGTCTGCGCCGAAGGCGGCGCGGCAGCGGGCAAGGGCATAGAGGAGCGGACATGCATGTACTTCTGGTGGAGGACGACCCCGAGCTGGCCGAGGGGATCGCCACCTTTCTGCGCGGTCAGGGCGATGCGGTGACCTGCGAGGGCGACGGCATGGCCGCCGACCTGCTGCTGCAGCAGGAGCGCTTCGACTTCGCCCTCGTCGACGTCGGCCTGCCCGGCCTGGGCGGCTACGAGGTGGTGCGCCGCATCCGCCACCGCAAGCAGCCGCTGCCGGTGATCCTCATCACCGCCCGCGACGCACTCGACGACCGCATCTACGGCCTCGACCTCGGCGCCGACGACTATCTGGCCAAACCCTTCCAGCTCGCCGAACTGACTGCGCGCATGCGCGCGGTGTTGCGCCGCGGGGGCTACGACGATGCACGCCGGATCAGCTTCGGGCCGCTGGTGCTCGACATCGGCGGCCGCCTGGCCGAACTCGGCGGACAGGCGCTGCCGCTGACCGCGCGCGAGTGGGATCTGCTCGAAGCGCTCGCCGCCGCCGACGGCCGCACCGTGCCCAAGGAGCGCCTGCAGGCCGACGCCAGCGGCAATGCGGTCGAGGTCTATGTGTCGCGCCTGCGTCCGCGGCTGGAGCCGGCCGGCGTGCTGATCCGCACCGTGCGCGGCTTCGGTTACCGGCTGGAGCTGGCGGCGGACGAAGCGAATGCCGGGTAGCCTGCGGCGCAACCTGCTCGAGACCCTTGCCGCGCCCACCGTGCTGCTGTTCGTCGCCGCGGGCGGGGTAGCCTACGGTACGGCGAAGGCGGTGGTCGGCACCGCCTACGACCAGAACCTGCTCAATCTCGCCCACGGCGTGGCCAACCACGTGCGCCTGGTCGATGGCCAGGTGCGCATCGCTCTGTCGCCGGAGGCCGAAGCCCTGCTGCGCACCGACACCACCGACCGCATCTTCTTCCGTGTGCGCGGCGAGTACGGCCCCTTCATCGCCGGCGACGCCGACCTGCCGCTGGCCCCGGAGGAGAGCACGCTGCAGCAGAGCGACCCCTATCAGTCGCTCGGTCAGCCGACCGCCCCCGAGCCCCCGCGCAGCGGCGCGCGCGCGCCGCGGTTCTATGATGCGCGCCACCACGCGGAACCGATCCGCGCGGTGCGCCTGCACCGCAGGCTCGACCAGCAGAGCGTGTTCATCACCGTCGCCGAGACCCGCTACAAGCGCCAGGATTCGCTCGAACGACTGCTGCTCGGCTTCGGCTCGGCGGCGGCGCTGCTCGTCGCCGCCGGCGCGATCGCGGTGCGCTTCGGCATTCCTTCCGGGCTTGCGCCGCTGCAGCGTCTGGAGCAGACGCTGGCCGCCCGCCGCGGCACCGACCTCGCGCCCATCGATCTCACCGGCGTGCCGCACGAAATCCACGCCGTGGTCCAGGCGCTGAACGCGATGCTGGCCCGTCTGCGCGAGGCCAACGCCGACCAGCGCCGCTTCCTGCAGGATGCCGCTCACCAGTTGCGCACGCCGCTCGCCAGCCTGCAGGTGCAGCTCGAACTGCTCGGCGGCCAGCCCGCAACCCAGGCCCAGCAGACCCGCCTGCTGCAGTCGGTGACCCGCATCACCCGGCTCGCCAACCAGCTCCTGGCGCTCGCCCGCGCCGAAGCCGGCGCGCGCCTGATGGCCGACGCGGACCGCGTCGACCTCGGCGCATTGATCGACGACATGGTGGAGGACTGGCTGCGCATCGCTGACGGCAAGGGCATCGACTTCGGCGTGCAGCGCGAGGCGGTGACGATGAAGGGCGACCCCACCCTGCTGCGCGAACTGATCGCCAACCTGGTCGACAACGCGCTCAAGTACACCCCGCCGGGCGGACAGGTCACGCTGCGTTGCACGGCGGCCGGCGATACCGTGGACATCGACGTCGACGACGACGGCCCCGGCATTCCCGAGGCCGCCCGCGAGCAGGTGTTCGAGCGCTTCTACCGCCTGGCTGACGCCGCCGCGAGCGGCAGCGGCCTGGGCCTGCCGATCGCGCGCGAAATCGCGCACTGCCACGGCGGCACCATCGCCATCGGCAGCGCAGAGGGCGGCCGCGGCACCCGCGTTGCCGTCCGCCTGCCGCACAACGCCTGACCCTCGCGCACCGGCGCTCCCCCGCCACCAACGACAACGGCGCCGCGACTTTCGTCGCTGCGCCGTCTGCTTGCGGCCGGCCGCCTCGCGGCAACCGGCCGGGTACAACTTAGTGCGCGGAGGCCGCCGCGGCGCCGAGCCCGGTTTCCGAACGCACGCGCTGGGCGAGGTAGCCGTCGCGGTCTTCCTTGGCACGGGCGCTGTTGTCGAGGATCGAGAACAGCCAGATGCCGATGAAGCCCACCGCCATCGAGAACAGGGCCGGCGAGGTGTAGGGGAACAGCGCCGAACCCTTGGGGTTGCCCAGCGTCGCTTCCCACACCGAGGGCGACACCACGGTGAGGGCGACCGCGGTGATCAGGCCGAGGAAGCCGCCGATGCACGCGCCGCGGGTGGTGCAGTCCTTCCACAGCACCGACATGAACAGCACCGGGAAGTTGGCCGAGGCCGCGATCGCGAAGGCGAGCGACACCATGAAGGCGATGTTCTGCTTCTCGAACGCGATGCCGAGCACGACCGCGATGATGCCGAGCACGATGGTGGTGATGCGCGACACCCGCAGCTCGGCCGCGGAATCGGCCTTGCCCTTCTTGAACACGGTGGCGTAGAGGTCGTGCGACACCGCCGACGCGCCCGACAGGGTCAGACCGGCAACCACCGCGAGAATCGTGGCGAAGGCCACCGCCGAGATGAAGCCGAGGAAGATGTTGCCGCCGACCGCGTTGGCGAGGTGGATCGCCGCCATGTTGCCGCCGCCGAGCAGACCGCCCTTGGCATCGAGGAACTGCGGGTTGGTCGACACCAGCACGATCGCGCCGAAGCCGATGATGAAGGTGAGGATGTAGAAGTAACCGATCCAGGTGGTCGCCCAGAACACCGACTTGCGGGCCTCCTTGGCATCGGGCACGGTGAAGAAGCGCATCAGGATGTGCGGCAGGCCGGCGGTACCGAACATCAGCGCCATGCCGAAGGAGATCGCCGAGATCGGATCCTTGATGAAGGAGCCCGGGCCCATGATCGCCTGCGCCAGGGTCTGCGCCTCTTCCGGCGACTTGCCGGCGGCGAGCGCGGCATCGGCCTTCAGCTTCACCGAAGCGGCGAACAGCTGCTCGGGCGAGAAGCCGTATTGCAGCATCACCATGAAGGCCATGAACGACGCCCCGCCGAGCAGCAGGCAGGCCTTGATGATCTGCACCCAGGTGGTGGCGGTCATGCCGCCGAACAGCACATAGACCATCATCAGCGCGCCGACGATGACCACCGCCATCCAGTACTCGAGGCCGAACAGCAGCTTGATGAGCTGGCCCGCGCCGACCATCTGCGCGATCAGGTAAAAGGCCACCACGACCAGCGTGCCCGACGCGGCGAAGGCACGGATCGGAGTCTGCGAGAAGCGGTAGGCGGCAACGTCGGCGAAGGTGAACTTGCCGAGGTTACGCAGCTTCTCCGCCATCAGGAAGGTGATCACCGGCCAGCCGACGAGGAAGCCGATCGAGTAGATCAGGCCGTCGTAGCCGGTGGTCATCACCGCCGCGGAAATCCCGAGAAAGGACGCCGCCGACATGTAGTCGCCGGCGATCGCCAGCCCGTTCTGGAAGCCGGTGATGCCGCCGCCGGCATTGTAGAAGTCGGCCGCCGACTTGGTCTTCGCCGCCGCCCACTTGGTGATCCACAGCGTCCCCAGCACGAAGGCGCCGAACATGGTGATCGCGGTCCAGTTGGTGGCCTGCTTTTCGGCCTGACCGAGATCGCCGCCCGCGGCCAGCGCCGCACCCGACAGCAGGGCGAGCGCGAGCGCGCCACCCAGACGAAGGTAACGGGCGCTCATTTGCCACTCTCCTTGATGATTTCGTCGTTGAGCGCGTCGAACTCGGAGTTCGCGCGGCGCACGTAGATGCCGGTGATCACGATCGTGAACACGATCACCCCGAAACCGACCGGAATGCCGAGGGTCATCACCCCCTCGCCGATGCGCTGATGGAACAGCTCCTTGTCGAACGCAATGATCGCGGTATAGCCGTAGTACACGATCATCATGATCGCCGTGAGCAGCCAGCCGAAGCGCGAGCGCGTGCTGACCAGGCGCTGGTACTTCGGATTGGCGACGATGTTTGCCACCGGGTCCTTACTCATGTCTCACTCCACTCGAACGTTGTCGTGCCGGACTTGCGCCCGGTCTGGTGCCGAAATTATTCCGGCAGACTTACGGCGGGCTTACGAGCGGAGATTTTTCTTCTTTTATAACAAAGACTTAATGAATAATTAAGAAATCCTGAATGCGCCAAGCAGTTTTACTTATGTCGCCGTCGCGAGCGCGGCATCGCTCGCTCAGGCGAGCGGAATGATGCCGCTGGCGGCCAGTGGCGCCACCGCCTGGACCTGGGTGCGCGGAAACACCACCTTCGCCAGTGTGCCCTGCCCCGACGGATTGGCGGTCAGTTCGACACTGGCGCGGTGCAGTTCGGCGATCTCGCGCACGATCGGCAGCCCCAGCCCGGAGCCGTCGACGCCGCTGCCGAGCACGCGGTAGAAGCGCTCGAACACGCGCTCGCGGTCGGCCTCGGGGATGCCGATGCCGGAATCCTCGACCTCGAGGATGGGCACCCCGGCGCGACGCGTGCGCGCGGTCACGCGGCCACCGCCGGGGGTGTATTTGATCGCGTTGTCGATCAGGTTCTTGACCATCTCGCGCAGCAGCACGCGGTTGCCCTCCACCGCCATGGGGGCGCCGTCGTCTTCGACGCCGAGGTCGATGCCCTTGGCCAGCGCGCGCGGAAACAGCTCCTGCGCCACCTCGCGCACGACCTCGGCGACATCGACGACATCGACCGCGTAGAGCTTCTCGAAGCTCGCCTCGGCGCGCGCCAGTGACAGCAGTTGATTGATCAGGTGGCTGGCGCGGTCGGTGCTCTCCGCGATGCGCGCCAGCGACTGGCGCAACTGCTCGGGATCGCTCTCGTCGAGGGCAAGATCGGTCTGCATCTTCAGCCCGGTGAGCGGGGTGCGCATCTGGTGCGCAGCGTCGGCGATGAAGCGCTGCTGGGCCTGCAGGTTCTCCTCGAGCCGGCCCATCATGTCGTTGAAGGCGATGATCAGCGGCCGCACCTCTTCGGGCACGCTCGCCGGCACGATCGGCGACAAATCGGTCGGCCGGCGGCGGCGGATCAGGCTCTGCAGGCGGTTGAGCGGCGCGATGCCGCGGGTCAGACCCACCCACACCAGCACCACCGCCAGCGGAATGATCGCGAACTGCGGCAACAGTACGCCGGTGACCACCCGCGACGCGAGATCGGAGCGCTTGTGCCGCGTCTCCGCGACCTGCACCAGCACCAGCGGACTCGCCGGTTCCGGCCACGGCCGCAGGAACTGGTAGGCGACCCGCACCTCCTCGCCGTGGATCACCTCGTCGCGATACAGCACTTCTTCGGCGAGCAGCGCAGCGGGCGGCGGCACCCACGGAATCTCGCGGTCGCCGGTCAACGCCTCGCCGCCCTCGTCGGCGACCTGGTAATAGACGGTGTCGTCCTGGTCGGCGCGGAACAAGGCGCGCGGCGGCGCCGGAAAGTGCACCACGACCTGGCCGTCCTCGACCACCACCAGGCGGGCGAGCGCGCGCACGCTGTCGGCGAGCGCGCGGTCGTAAGGCTGATTGGCGATGTTGTCGGCGACGTTGTGGGTGACGATGATCGAGATCGGCCACATGAACAGCAGCGGCGCGAGCATCCAGTCGAGGATCTCGCCGAACAGCGAATTGGGCTGGCCCGGCGCGCGCGCGCCGGCGGTGCGTTCAGCCTTTCGCCGCCTGCGTCGCATCCGGATTTTCCAAGCAGTAGCCGAGGCCGCGCACGGTCACGATACGCACACCGCTGTCTTCGAGCTTCTTGCGCAGGCGGTGGACGTAGACCTCGATCGCGTTGCTCGACACCTCCTCGCCCCAGCCGCACAGATGGTCGACGAGCTGATCCTTGCTCACCAGGCGGCCGACGCGCAGCACGAACACCTCGAGGAGGCCGATCTCGCGCGCCGACAGCTCGACCAGCTGGCCGTTGATCTTGACCACGCGATCGGCCTGATCGTAGCTCAGATGGCCGATCTCGATGCAGCGCGGCTGGCCGGTGCCGCGCCGGGTGAGCGCGCGCACGCGGGCCTCGAGTTCGGGCAGGGCAAAGGGTTTGGTGAGGTAGTCGTCGGCGCCGGCATCGAGACCGCGCACGCGGTCCTCGACGCCGTCCTGCGCGGTCAGGATCAGCACCGGCAGACCCGACTTGCGCGCGCGCAGGCGTTTGAGCACGTCGATGCCGGGCAGCTTGGGCAGGCCCAGATCGAGCACCAGCAGGTCGTAGGACTGGGTCGCGAGCGCGGCGTCGGCATCCGCCCCGGTAGCGACGTGATCGACGGCGTAGCCGCCGCGCTTCAGGGCCCTGCAGATTCCATCGGCAATGACTGGATCGTCTTCGGCAAGCAGGATGCGCATAGCACTCCGAGGCAAATTCACGGCACGCGGCACAGCCCGGACACCGCACCGCTGCGTTTCCCGTTTTGTAGTTATCGGCGGACGGCGGCGCCCCGACCGTCCTCTCCCAGCCGCCTAGCTTATCCCACGCCCGCAGTGCGGTCACGCCGCCCCGCGCCACGCGCGCTACTACCCGCCCCCGCCACCTGCGCTCAGCGCACACCGGCGCGGCGTCGCGCCAGCGCCCCGACCCCGCCCATCAGCGCGGCGAGCATCAGCGCGGCCGCTGCCGACAAGCCCGGAATCGCGCTAGCCGCGGCCAACCCCGGCGCCCCGGGGTCGACGATCTGCCCGTTGACCACGCCGTCATCATCACCCGCCCCACCATCCTGAAGCGTCAGCACCACCGTGGCGCCCAGGATCTGCGCATCGGCGAACAGCGTCCAGACCTGGGTCGCCGGATCGTACTTCCAGTAGCGCGTCCCGGCCGGCAGCACGTGGGGATAGGTGAGGGTGAGCGTCACCGGCGTGGTGTCGCAGTGCTCCAACCGGAAATCAAACAGATCGGCGAGCAGCTGGGCGCTGCTGGGCGCCGGCACCGCGGCCACCGGCAACACCTGCGCGTGGGCGAAGGTGCAGGTGGGCCCACCGCCGCTGAAGCTCGCCTGCAGCGCGCCATGGGTGAAGGTGCTCACCCCGTCGGACAACACGTTGAACGCCGTGGCATCGGCAGCGCCGGGCCGCGTCGGATCGTCGGACAGCCCGGCACTCTCGTTGACGCCGTCGCCATTGGCGTCGAAGGCGATGCCGGCCTGGTTGGCGATCAGCGTGCCCACGGCGGCGCCGGCGGCGATCGTGGCCTCGATGTTCAGCGTGACCGAGCCGCTGGCGGCAATCGCGCCGTCCCAACTCACCGTGCTGGTCCCCGGCGTGGCGATGACGCTGCCGGCCGTGGCCGCAGCGCTGGTCAAGTTGAGGCCGGCCGGCAACACGTCGGTGAACTCATGGCCCGGGTTGTCCTGCTGGGCGGATGTGCCGGTATTGCTGAGCACCACCGTGTAGGTGATCGCACCGCCTGCGCGCCTATCGCCGGCAACGGTCTTGGTGGCCTGGACCGACGCCGGCGAGATGACCGCGGTCGACGCCGAGGCGACGGTGGGGCCGCCGGGGTCGCCGGCGCTGCTGATCACGGTGGCGTCCGACGACAGCACGACCGCGGCATCGGGGGCGACCAGATTCACCGTGATCGGCGGTGCACTGCCGATGGCGAGCGTGGGCCGGGTGCAGGTCAGCGTGCCGGCACTGTGTTCGCACAGCCAGCCGCTGCCGGCGGCACTGACGAATGTCGCCCCACCCGGCAGGACAATGCTCGCGCGCAGAGCGTCGGCCGCGTCGGGGCCCGCATTGGCCACCTCCAGCGTATAGGAGAACGCGCTCCCCGCCGCGACCACGGCCGGCATGGCTTTGATCGCACTCAGATCCGCGACGCTGGACGTAAACATCACCCGCAGCATCAGCGCACGCTCGAAAAACGGCGGATTGACCGACTCAATCGCGGTCCAGTCCGGTATCGAGGGTGCCGCCCGGACCCAATTGCGCCCAGGTTGATACAGCACCATCGCCAGACCCAGATCGAGTGTGCGCACCAAGCCAGGATCGGGGGAGGGCTCGACCACACCGAAGTAGTAGTCGCCCGCAGCCAGCAGAACCGGGGACGCCAGGGGGAGATCGACAAAGCCGGCCACGGGCGGATCCGGCACCACATAGGGCGTGGTTTGGGCAATCAGCGCATCGGGCCGGCTGGGCGAGCCTGCCATCGAGCGGATTTCGCCGACGATGCTGGCTCCCCCCAACTGAGGATTGTCGCCGACCGCGAAATAGCGGATGGCAGTCACCCAGGCTGGCTGAGCGAGTTGATAGCGCACGCCGATCTGTCCCCCATTGGCGGCGCCGATACCCAGCGTGGACGCGCGAACGCCATCGTCCGCACCCAGTTCTTGCGCGGTCACCGTCAGGCTCGCCGAACTCATCGCGTCGTTGGCGGGCACAGGGTCAGCCTCGGCGATCGTCACGCTGTAGTCCACCGTGACCACGCCGGGTACGTTCGCCACGTGGGCCGGCAGGGAGACGTCGGCACTCGCGCCCGCAGCAAGACTCGGCAACGCGGCCGCCGCAACGCTATGGATTTCGCCGCCATCGAGCTTGACGCTGGCGGTCACCACCACGTTGGTGACCGGCTGGGCACCGCCGTTGCGCACCGTCGCGCCCAGTTGCAGGGGCAAGACCTGCGCCGCCGGCACCTGCAACAGATCGGCGTGAGGCCGCAACACCGACGTGATCTGGGCATCGTGGTTCGGCACGCTCACCACCTGCACGTCATCGAGCATGAGCAGGAACTTGTCATTGGAGATGTTACGGAACGCGAAATGAACCGTCTGCCCCGCCAGCGCGGAAACATCGATTTCGCGGCTGCTCCACGCATCGGTTTCGGCGTTTACGGTGAGCAGGGGCGGGTTGGCCGACAAGTCCCCCACACTGCTGCCGGTCCCCCAGCGCACCTCATACCCATCCGGGTAGGCCACATCGGCGACCCGGGCCCGGAAGCGGAGTTTCGGGTTGACCGCCGGCACCGTGATGGACGGCGTCACCAGCCAGTCGTCGGACGCATCCGGCGGGCTGTAATAAGAGGTCGAGTAGGCCACGCAGTTGCCTTCGGCGCCCGTCCAGACTCCGCTGACCACCCAGGCTTCGTCGACCCAGCCGAGCTGGCTGTCGGGCGTGTGCCCATCGACGTTGTGCCGGACCCAGCCCGCCGGAAAATCCGGAGCGCAAGATGCCGATGCCGGCGCGCCCCAGTCGACCACGCCGAAATCTTCCGAGAACACCACGGTCTCGGCCGCTACCAGCGTGGCCCAGCCGGTGGCAAGCGCCAGCAAGGCGAGACGGCCGCACCGCCCCGGAGCGCGCGACGGCGCCGACAAACGATTCATGAAAGTCCCTTTGGCATAAATTGCCGTATTGATGAGTCACAGCCGGCCAGCGTGGGTTCAGTGCGTACGCCCCCGCGACCCGGGCGGGTGCCTGCGGCGCGCTCGGGTGTGCTGCATCGGTGCAGGGAGATGCGCCCGGCGCAGCACGCGACGGGCGCCGGGCTGTCCGGGCGCCGCCGCGGCCATGTCCGATGCGACGCACTGCCCGGGCTAGGCGAAATCCGGCGGCATCGGCCCATCGAGGCCGGCGGATTCCTCCGCACGACCGCCCGCCGGACGGTTACGCCACTGCTCGACCACCTCGAGGAAGCGCGCCAGCACACGCTGAAACTCATGTAGCTGCATGGCCTCCAGCGGCGCCCGCGATACCGCCACCAGCAGCCCGGCGCGGACATCCAGCGCCAGCACCACGTCGTCGGCGAAATGATTGGCCTGCAGCGCCGCCTCACAGGCGGCATGGTCGGACGGGGCCAGCGCCCCCAGGCCGGCAAACAGCACCAGTTCGTCACGGCACTCACGCACGGCAATGTTCACGATCAACGCGTCGAAGGCCAACGTGCACACACCCCCCTCGTCGAGCGCTAGCGCAGGCAAGCCGACAGCACGCGCGAACTCGTCGAGCAGCGCGAGCAGGCGGGCGCGGGCGCTCACTGGAGCGTCGCCTTGATACGCCGCATCAGCTCACGATGCTGCTGCTGCGGCTGGGCCCCTCTGGAGAACCACAGGCCATCCATCCACTTCGCCACCGGCCCGCGCATGCGGTCGATGCGCTCATCGTCCAGGGCCGTCAGCCGCGCGGCCACCTCGTGCGCCGGAAGGTGCGCCGGCTGTTCAAAAAAGCCATCGCCCTCCCCGAGCGGGCGGTGCCCGTCGCGAAGCGTGGTGCTTCCGACTTCACGCGTGTAGTAGGGGATGTCGTGTCGCTTGTATGACGAAAAGATATCCTCCTGAAGCTTGACGTCCTGCCCCTGGAGTTTCTGGCCGAGTTGCTCCCAGGTGTACGCCTCCCCCCTGTCATGGTCGCCCATGTGGTTCTTGTAATCCCCGATGAGGCCACGCTGCGTCGAGGTGTTGAGCGGGTGGTAGCGCACCTGGAACGAGGAACAGTCATCGACGAAAGCCTGATAATCGCCGCCGAGGTCCCGCACGACACCGAGGACTGCGCAGAAGCCGCTCGCAAAATCGTCCTGATGCCGCCAGATCAGCTCGTTCTCCTCGTGACTGTTGACGAGTTGCCCATCGAGGTAAGTCACCAGCAGGCTCTCGGTAACGTCGAAGACCTGCTCGGAGGATGCGTGCCTGAGCAGGCGATCCTCCTCCACGTACCAGGGCGGCCGTCCGTCGTGATGGACATCGACTGTACCGGCCAGGGCGAGATTGAGCATCATCGTGTCCAGGATGCCGCCGAGCAGCGGCCTGTCGAGCTGATCCAGGGGCGCCGACAAGGCCGCCGCCAGTTGCGTCAGCACCTGCGCGTCGAACGCGAACTCAAGATCGGTGAAGTGCGGTCGCCCGCCGCTGACCATCATGTTTCCGTGGTGCAGATCGGTGCAGCCCGCCAGCAGCATCACCGCCGCCGCAACCCCGAGCTCGCGGTAGAAATCACGCGCGCCCTCGGGCGTCACCAGGTGATCGTGCGCCGTACCCGTGCTGAGACATTCAACGTAGCCATAATGAAGCCCCAGTCGATCGTTGCAAGGCAGGAAGGCGTAGGTCGGCAAGGCCTGCCTGTCCCCGCACAATCGCTGGGAGACGCGTTCCATGAGACTGGGTTGCCCGGACCGCGGCGCGCGCCCGGTGATGGCCTCGTCGATGCGGACGTCGCGCGGCTTATAGACGAGCCGACCGCCGTTGTCGAATTCGAGAATGCAGACCCGCTTTCCGCCCTGGTGCGGATCGCTGTCGGTGATGCGCAGCCCGCGCAGCCCGGTCGGCGGCGAGTCCCCATCAAAAAACCGATCGTGGATGGCTACCATGTCGGCTTGCACCCGGGTCAGCAG
>JAEWVQ010000032.1 GCA_023459095.1 Pseudomonadota bacterium
CCTGGTGCTTGCCAGCCTTGTGCAGGGCTTCGCCCTCGGCACGCAGCTTCTTCACTTCGTTCATCTGCTCGCTGGTCAGCGCCGGCTGCGTGGCGAGCGCGTCGTCGATCTTCTTCATGTCGGCCGGACAGTGAAAAGCCAGCGCGGTCGACGACAGCACCGCAGCCAGCAGGCCGCTCAGGAGATGGGCGCGTTTCATCGTTTTCTCCTCGGAAATGCGGACACCGGTCCGCAGCCCTTGGACCGCCCACCGCTGACGCGGTTGCAGGGCGTCAGAAGCGGCGCGCGAGGTCGTCGATGAAGACGCCGGCAAAGATCACCGCACCCACCCAGTTGTTGTGGCGGAAGGCCTTGAAGCACGCCGCGCGCTCGCGGCCGCGGATCAGCGTGTAGTGATAGGCGGCGAGCGCGCAGGCTCCGAGCAGTCCGAGGTAGTAGGCCGGACCGCGCGCGGTCGCCGCTCCGACCACCGCGAGCAGCGCGAAGGCGGCGGCATAGCACAGCGTCACCGCGGCGACGTCGAAACGGCCGAAGGTGATCGCCGAGGTCTTGATGCCGATCCTGAGGTCGTCGGGGCGGTCGACCATGGCGTATTCGGTGTCGTAGGCCACCGCCCAGAAGATGTTGGCGAGCAACATCACCCAGGCCGCCAGCGGCACCGTGCCCTGCATCGCGGCAAAGCCCATGGGGATGCCGAAGCCGAAGGCGATGCCCAGGTAAGCCTGTGGAATGGCGAGGAAACGCTTGGTGAAGGGATAGCTCGCGGCCAGGAACAGCGCCGGCAGCGACAGCCAGATCACCAGCGCATCGAGCGGCAGGATCAGCACGAAGGCACACAGCGACAGCCCGCCCGCCAGCCACAGCGCCTCGCGCGTGCTCACCGCGCGCGTCGCCAGCGGACGGTTGCGGGTGCGTTCAACGTGGCCGTCGAAGTCGCGATCGGCGTAGTCGTTGATCACGCAGCCGGCCGAGCGCATCAGCAGCGTGCCGAGCGCGAAGATCGCCAGCACGTGGAGCGGCGGCCAGCCGTCGGCGGCGATCCACAGCGCCCACAGGGTGGGCCACAGCAGCAGCAGGGTGCCGATCGGCTTGTCCAGCCGCATCAGCCGGTAGTAATGGGGGAGCTTGTCGCTCAGCGTCGTCATCGGCGGGCACCAGGGGAAAACGGTTCGGTCGGCCGCGACGCGTTCCCACGCCCGGTCCGGCGGGGGCGATGATAGCGCGCCGCGCGCCCACCCGGCGGACCAGGGCCGCTGCGCTCAGGCGCGCAGCAGGGCTTCGCGCCCGCCCAGCCAGCGCGCGAGCAGCCGGTCGGCGACCGCGGGTGTGTCGGCAAGCAGGCGCTCGGCCGCGGCGCGCGCGGGCTCGATGAGATCGGTATCGGCGTCGAGATCGGCGTAGCGCAACAGCGGCAGGCCGCTCTGACGCGCACCGACGAACTCGCCCGGACCGCGGATGCGCAGATCCTCACGTGCGATCGCGAAGCCGTCGGTGTGTTCGTAGATCACCTTCAGGCGCTCGCGACCGGTTTCCGACAGTGGCTGGGCGTAGATCAGGATGCACACCGACTCGGCGCTGCCGCGCCCCACCCGCCCGCGCAGCTGGTGCAGCTGGGCGAGGCCGAAGCGCTCGGCGTGCTCGATCACCATCAGGCTGGCGTTGGGTACATCGACCCCGACCTCGATCACCGTGGTCGCCACCAGCACGTGCAGCTCGCCGGCAGCGAACGCCGCCATCGTCGACGACTTGTCGTCGGCCTTCAGGCGACCGTGAAGCAACCCGACGCTCAGCTCCGGCAGTGCCGCGGACAGCGTTTCGTAAGTGTCGAGCGCGGTCTGCAGCTGCAGCGCCTCCGACTCCTCGATCAGCGGGCACACCCAGTAGGCCTGACGCCCCCCGGCGCAGGCGTCGCGCACCCGGCCGATGACCTCCTCGCGGCGCACGTCCGACACCAGCCGGGTGCGGATCGGCGTGCGCCCGGGGGGCAATTCGTCGAGCACGGAGACGTCGAGGTCGGCATAGTGGGTCATCGCCAGCGTGCGCGGGATCGGCGTCGCCGACATCATCAGCATGTGCGGCCGCTGCGCCTCGCCACCTCCCTTCTCGCGCAGCGCCAGGCGCTGGCGCACGCCGAAGCGGTGCTGCTCGTCGACCACGGCGAGCGCCAGCCGCGGCAGGGTCACCGGATCTTCGATGAGGGCATGAGTGCCGACCGCGAGCAGCAGTTCGCCGCGACGCAGACGCTCGAGTTCGGCCTCGCGCTCGCGCTTCTTGCGGCTGCCGGCAATCCACGCCACCTCCAGCCCGAGCGGCGCGAACCAGGCCGCGAGCTTCTTCCAGTGCTGCTCGGCGAGGATCTCGGTGGGCGCCATGAGCGCCGCCTGCCAACCCTGCTCCACCGCCTGCAGCATGGCCAGCGCGGCGACGATGGTCTTGCCGCTGCCCACGTCGCCCTGCAGCAGGCGCTGCATCGGATGCGCGCAGGCAAGATCGGCGCCGATCTCGGCCACCGCGCGGCGCTGTGCGCCGGTGAGACCGAAAGGCAGCGCGTCGAGCAGCGCCGGCGCGAGCCGCAGCGACGCCGCCAGCGCCACCGCGCCGCGCGCACGCCGCGCGTTGTAGGCGCGGCGCAGCGAAATCTGCTGCACCAGCAGCTCTTCGAACTTGATCCGGCGCCAGGCCGGATGCTCGCGGTTCTCCAGCGCCCACGGATCGGCATCGGGCTCAGGATGATGGAGTGCGCGCACGGCATCGGCAAAAGACGGCAGATCGAGCGCGCGGCACAGCTCGGCGGGCAACGGATCGTCGAGCGGAACGGTGGCGAGGGCGCGATCGATGAGCTTGCGCAGCGTCGCCTGGCCCAGTCCCGCGGTGGTCGGATACACCGGCGTCAGCGCCTCGGGCAGGCCTTCGTCGGCGCCGACCGCACGCAGCCGCGGATGCACCATCTCGTCGCCGAAGAAGCCGCCGCGCACTTCGCCGAACAGACGCACGCGCCGCCCCGGCTCGAGCTGCTTCTGCTGCGAGGGGTAGAAATTGAGCCAGCGCGCGATCAGCGTGCCGGAGCCATCGCGGATGCGCGCGACCAGCTGCCGGCGCGGCCGCAGGCTGACCTCGCACGACACCACCTCGCCCTCGACCTGCGCCGGAAAGCCGGGGCGCGCGACCGCGATCGGCGTCAGCCGGGTCTCGTCCTCGTAGCGCAGCGGCAGATGGAGGACGAGATCGGCGGCGCAATGCAGGTCGAGCTTCGCCAGACGAGCGGCGAGCTGCGCGCCGACGCCGGGCCAGCCGCGCGCCGGCGGGCGGGCCGGCGCGGCCACGGGCTCGCGGATCATCGCCGGTTCATGGCTGCGACGCCTGCGCGGCGGACGGCATGCGCGGCAACACGCGCTCAGCCCAGCACGAGCACCGCATCGGCCTCGACCAGCGCGCCCTTGGGCAATTCCTTGACGCCGACCGCCGCACGCGCCGGATAAGGCTCGGTGAAGTAGCGCGCCATGATTTCATTGACCTTGGCGAAATGGGCCAGATCGGTCAGGTAGATGTTGAGCTTGACTGCATCGCCGAGCGTGGCCCCGGCAGCTTCGGCCACGGCCTTGAGGTTGTCGAAGACGCGCACGGTCTGCGCCTCGAAGCCGTCGACGAGCTGCATGGTCGCGGGATCAAGGCCGATCTGGCCGGACAAATACACCGTATTGCCGGCACGCACGGCCTGCGAATAGGTGCCGATGGCGGCGGGGGCATTGGGGGTGGAGACGATGCTGCGGCTCATGGGATCATCCTCAGGGAACGGGGGCCGCGCGAGAGCCGGCCCCGGATTGGCAAACATCGCCGATTTTAACCCTGACGCCGAGCCCGACCGAACATGAACCCGAACCTGATCGCCAACCTCGAAAAACTCCTCGACGGCCCGCGCGATGGCGCGATGCTGCGCTTCTCGCTGGGCAACGCCTGGCTGACGGCCGATGCGGCCAAGGCCGCAAGCTATTTCCGCGACGCGGTGACGCGCGATCCGGACTACTCGGCGGCCTGGAAAGGCCTGGGCAAGGCGCTTGCCACCAGCGGCGACACTGCCGCCGCACTGGCCGCCTACGAGGAAGGCCTGCGCGTCGCGCAGGCGCGCGGCGACCTCCAGGCCGCGCGCGAAATGCAGGTGTTCGCCCGCCGGCTGGCGAAGCAGCGCGACGCCGGCGGCACGAACACCACGGGCTGAGCCCGGTCCGCGTCAGTCCTGCGCGCGCAGCACGATCTCGCAACCGAACTTGTTGATCACCTTCTGCAGGCCACGGCGGGCGGCGGTATTGATGATCAGCGGCGCCATGAAGTTGGCGCGCAATCCAGCGCTCGCGGGCGACCCCGCACCGCTCTCGTCCTTGCGCACGATCACCGCAACCTGGGCGTCCTCGGCCCGCGCCAGTTGCAGGGTGTCGACCTCCTCCTCGCTCAGCGGAAACTCGTAGACGATGCCCAGCGACTCCGGGCCGGTGAGCGAGAACACCACCTCTGCGTCATCGACGCTCTGCAGCAGAAAGAGGCTGGCCTCGCCCCCTTCCTCGTGGGCCACGATGAAGCGGCGGCAGTGCTCGAAACCGGGCAGCCCGACCGGGAATTCGATGACTTTGTCCTCGGCCACTTCGACCGCGCCCAGCATCGGACTTTCAATTTTCATGGCGCTCATGCCCTGCACTCCCTTGCTGTGATGTAGATGGACGACTTCATGAAGACCGCATGGTAATGGTTTGTGCGGTTCTGCGCGGCCTTGCGCTGCGGCCTCACTTCGACTTGCGCGGCGGCACGATCAGGCCTTCCGCCTTGCCGTCGCGGCGCAGGCGGACCTGGGCGGCCTCGGCCGCCTCGCGGCTGGAAAAGGGCCCCAGCACGACCCGGCTCTCGATGTGTGCCGGCAACCCGCGCGCGGCAAGCTCGGCGCGCAGGCTCTCGGCATTGGCCTGGGCGCCGAACACGCCGAGCTGAATCAGATAGCCGTCGCCCAGCGGCACCGCGGGCGGCAGCGCCACGGACGGCGCGGACGGGGATGGCACGGTCGCGGCAGACGGGGGGGGCGGCACCTCGACCGCGGGTGGCGCCCCCGCCGCGGCGACAGGCGGCGGCGCCGTCTCGACCAGGGCGCTGGCGGGGAC
>JAEWVQ010000033.1 GCA_023459095.1 Pseudomonadota bacterium
TGCTGGTGCTGCCGCCCGCGAGCGGCGCGACGCCGGCCGACGCCGCTGCCGCGCCGCCGCGCTTTCACATTCCGGTGGACGTGTTCGATGCCGCGAGTCAGGCGATCCTGATCAGCGACGCACACAACCGCATCGTCGCGGTCAATCGCGCGTTCACCGCGATCACCGGCTACGAGCTCGCCGAGGTCGAGGGCCGCAACCCCTCCATGCTCAGCTCCGGGCGCCAGGACGCGAGCTTCTACGCCGCGCTGTGGCAGGAGCTCGCGCAGCGCGGACAATGGCAGGGCGAAATCTGGAACCGGCGGCGCAACGGCGAGATCCACGCGCAGTGGATGACGATCACCGCAGTGCGCGATCCGCGCGGCGCGGCCAGCCATTACATCGCGATGTTCTCCGACCTCACCGCGCTGCGCCAGGCCGAAGCGCGTGCCGAGTACCTCGCCAGCCACGACATCCTCACCGGGCTGCCCAACCGCCGCCTGTTCACCAGCCGCTGCAGCGAGGCGATCGAGCAGGCGCGCGCACGGCGCTGCGGCGTAGGCGTGCTGCGCGTGGACATCGACGGCTTCAAGGCGGTGAACATCGAACTCGGCGACAACACCGGCGACGCCTTCCTGCAGCAGGTCGCGCGCCGCCTGGTCGCCGCTCTGCCACGCGGCGCGATGCTGGCGCGCGAGCGCAGCGACAGTTTTCTCGCCCTGCTCCCCGACATCGACCTGGCGAGCACCGTGGAGACGGTGGCCGACACCCTGCTCGCCGCGCTCGCCCTGCCGTTCCAGGCCGAAACGCGCAGCGTACAGCTGAGCGCGAGCCTGGGCAGCGCACAGTTCCCCGAGGACGGCGCCGACGCCGACACCCTGCTGCTGCGCGCCGGGGCCGCGCTGCGCCACGCCCGCGTGCTCGGCGGCGCCAACCACCTGCGCTACCTCGCCGAACGCGATGGCGGCGGCGTGGCCCATGACGCGCTTGCCGGCGACCTGCGCCACGCCATCGAGCGCGACCAGCTCGAAGTTCATTTCCAATCCCTGGTCGATGCCCGCGACGGTCGCATCCACGCCGGCGAAGCGCTGCTGCGCTGGCGCCACCCGGAGCTCGGGCTGATTCCGTTCCGCCGTTTCATCGGCACCGCGCGCGACGGCGGCCTCGCCGCCCGCCTCGGCACTTGGGTGCTGCGCGCGGCCTGCGCCGAAGCCGTGGCCTGGCCCGCCACCGATGGCACAGCGCCGATGCTGACGGTCAATGTGGCGATCGAGCAGATCATGCAGGGCGACCTCGTCGACCAGGTGCGCGACGCCCTGCGCAGCACGGGGCTGGAAGCCGGGCGCCTGGAACTGGACCTCGACGAGCAGGTACTCAAGGAAGACAACAGGCGCATCGTCGACACCCTCAGCGCGCTCCATGCCGACGGCGTGCGGCTGGCGATCGACGACTTCGGCCGCGGCCTGTCGTCGGTGCCGCGCCTCAAGCGCTATCCGGTGAAGGCGCTCAAGCTCGACCCCGCGCTGGTGCGCGAGGTCGGCAGCAGCGAGGAACACGAGGCCATCGTCGAAGCCATCACCTGCATGGCCGCGCCGCTCGGGCTGCAGGTGTTCGCGCGCGGCGTCGAGGACGAGGCGCAGCAGGCCTTTCTCAGCGCGCTCGACTGCCATCTGCAGCAGGGGCCGCTGTTCGGCCCGCCGATGTCGGCGGCCGCCTTCGCCACCTATCTGCACAACCGCGCCTGAGCGGCGCGCCGCCCGCGGCGCCGATCAATACGCCAGCAGGCTGCGGCAGGTCTCGACGCGCCCGGTGATCGCGCTGAACTGCGCCAGTTGCTGGCGCACGAAGGCGTCGGGCACGCGCCGGTTCGCGCAGTAGTCGCGCAACTGCATGGCGTAGGCGAGGTTCTGCAGATCGGCCACGGTCTGCGCGACCGCGGGAAAGGTGTAGCCGGTGGTATCGCGCCAGTCGTCGGGCACGCTGGCCACGGCCGGCGCCGCATCACCCGCCGCCGCGCCCGGCTGCGGAGCGCCGCCGGCGGGCACAGGGGCCTGCGCCGACGCGAGCGGCGCGAGCACGAGCAGGAACAACAGGACGGGAGAAAAACGCATCGGGCCGCAGACCGCAAGAACATCTTGCTGCGGTCTACGGCCCGATGCCGGTCGGACTTTAGGCGGCGGCCGTGCCCCCGGCACGCCGCCGCCCGGGCGAAATCACCCTCAGGCCTCCAGCGCCTTGACGTGGGTGATGACCTCGGCGATCGCCTGCTGCGCGCTGCCGTACAGCATGCGGCAGTTGTCCTTGTAGAACAGCGCGTTCTCGATGCCGGAATAGCCCGCGCCCTTGCCACGCTTGACCACGATGACGTTCTGCGCCATGTCCACGTTGAGGATGGGCATGCCGTAGATCGGGCTGGTCTTGTCGGTGCGTGCCACCGGGTTGACCACGTCGTTGGCGCCGATCACCAGGGCAACATCGGCCTGCGGGAAGTCGGCGTTGATCTCCTCCAGGTCGAAGATCTTGTCGTAGGGCACGCCGGCCTCGGCGAGCAGCACGTTCATGTGGCCCGGCATGCGGCCCGCGACCGGATGGATCGCGAACACCACCTCGACGCCACCTTCCTCGAGCAGCTGCGCCATTTCCCACACCTTGTGCTGCGCCCCCGCCACCGCCATGCCGTAGCCCGGCACGATGATGACCTTGCCGGCATAGCGCATCACCGAGGCGGCATCGAGCGCGGAAAACTCCTTCATGCTGCCCTCGATCGCCTCGCCACTGCCGCCCGCCGCACCGCTGATCGGCGTAAACAGCACGTTGGAGATCGGCCGGTTCATGGCCTTCGCCATCAGCTGGGTGAGCAGCGTGCCTGCCGCGCCGACCACGATGCCGGCGACGATGAGCGCCGGGTTGCCGAGCACATAGCCTTCGAAACCCACCGCCAGGCCGGTGAACGCATTCAGCAGCGAGATCACCACCGGCATGTCGGCGCCGCCGATCGGGCTGGTGAGGATGGCACCGAGGATCAGCGCGAGCACGAAGAAGCCGACCACGAGCGCAGGTTCCGGCCGCTCGGCGAGCACGATCGCCGCGCCCAGACCGACGGTGGCGAGCGCGAGCACGACGTTGACCGCGTTCTGCGCCGGCAACCGCCAAGCCTTCTGCATGATGCCCTGGAGCTTGGCGAAGGCGATGCACGAGCCGGAGAAGGCCACCGAGCCGATCAGCGCGCCCAGCACCGCGAGCGTCGCCACCACCGGGCCATGGATTTCGCCGCGCGCGAACTCGAGCGCCGCGATCGCCGCCGCGGCGCCGCCGCCCATGCCGTTGTAGATCGCCACCATCTGCGGCATGTCGGTCATCTTGACGACCTTGCCGCTCCACCACGCCAGCGCGCCGCCGGCGACGATGGCCACGATCATCAGGCCGAAGTTCTGCATGCCCGGCGTGGCGAAGGTGACCAGCGTGGCGGCGATCATCGCCACCCCGGCCCAGACGATGCCGCGGCGCGCGGTCACCGGCGAGGCCATCGCCTTCAGCCCCAGGATGAAAACCACCGCGACCGCAAAGTAGGACGCGTCGATGAACCACTTCGCACTCATCATGCGCCCTCCTTCTTGCCACCGCTCTTGTTGAACATCGCCAGCATGCGTTCGGTCACCACGTAGCCGCCGGCCGCATTGGCCGCGCCGAGGAACACCGCGACGAAACCGATCGCCAACTGCAGCGGGCTCTCGGGATCGGCGTGACCGAGGACGACCATCGCCCCGACCAGGACCACGCCGTGGACGAAGTTGGAGCCCGACATCAGCGGCGTGTGCAGGATCACCGGCACGCGCGCAATCACCTCGTATCCGGTGAACGCGGCCAGCATGAAGATATACAGTGCGCTAAAACCTTCCATGGTCGCGTCTCCTTACAGGCCCAGGGCCTGCTTCACGCCGGCGTGGCGCACCTCGCCCGCGTGGGTGAGGCAGGCACCGGCCAGCACTTCGTCCTCCCAGTCGAGCGCGAGCGCGCCGTCCTTGATGAAGGGCGAGATGAAATTGAACAGGTTCTTCGCCAGCATCTCCGACGAATGCACCGGCATGCGGCTGGCGATGTGGGTGGGGCCGATCACGAGCACGTCGCCGACCCAGGTCTTGTCGCCGGCGACCGTGCCCTCGACGTTGCCGCCGCTCTCCGCCGCCATGTCGACGACCACCGCGCCCGGCCGCATCTTCGCCACCATCTCGGCGGTGACAATGCGCGGCGCCGGCTTGCCCGGAATCGCCGCGGTGGTGATCAGCGCATCGCACTGCGCCACCGCCTTGGCCAGGCGCTCGGCCTGCTTCGCCTTTTCCTCCGCGGTCAGCTCGCGCGCATAGCCGCCGCTACCCGCCGCGGCCACGCCGGTGTCGACGAACTTGGCGCCCAGCGACTCGATCTGCTCGCGGGTTTCGGGACGCACGTCGTAGGCCTCGACCA
>JAEWVQ010000034.1 GCA_023459095.1 Pseudomonadota bacterium
ATGCGATCCTGATCGAGTTGCAGTACCGGATGGAGATCACCGGGGTCGAACGCCTGGTGACTTACTCGCTGGAAATTGGCGAGCGGAACGGTTCCCCGGTTGTGCGCAAGGAGCTGCTGCGCTATAAGCGCGGCCGCTATGGCAGCCCGTTTCATTTCCTCAATTTCGCCAATGGCGAAGGCTATGCGATCACCAACGAGGAGGATTTTCGGAAATCCGATGAGGAACTGGATCGCGAGGAGCAGACGGTGGCTGCAGACACCCTGGCGATCAAGGGCTTGGGGCAATTCGAACGCTTCAAGGCCGCCAACTCGTTCCGTCGGCTGATCGAGAACTGGCACGTGTCGGATTTCCACATCAGTGCGGCGCGTGGCCGCAAGGATGCGGCAGGAGACTCGGAACACCTTTCCGAGTCGGGTGAAAACCTGCCCTTGGTCGCACGCTATCTGCATGAGCAGCACGCCGACATCTTTCAAAATATCCTGGCAACCATGGCCCGTCGCGTGCCCGGCGTTTCGGCCGTGGAGCCGAGGTTGCTGGATGATGGCTATCTCACGCTGCGGTTTCAGGATGGCTCGTTCAAGACGCCGTTTCTGGATCGCTACGTGTCCGACGGCACGATCAAGATGTTTGCTTACCTTGTGCTGTTACATGATCCCAGACCGCACCCCTTGCTGTGCGTGGAGGAGCCGGAGAACCAGCTCTATCCGCAGTTGATGCCGGAGTTGGCCGAGGAATTCCGCAGTTACGCCAACCGCGGCGGGCAGGTCTTCGTGACCACCCATTCGCCGGACTTCCTGAATGCGCTGGAGCTGGATGAGGTGTGCTGGCTGGTGAAGCGCGATGGAGCCACCCAGGTTCATCGGGCAAAGGACCATGCGCAGATCGCCGCGTACGTGGCGGAAGGCGACCAGCTTGGATATCTCTGGAAGCAGGGTTTTTTTGATGGGGTCGATCCGCAATGAGGGAGTTGGTGTTCCTGCTGGAAGAGCCCTCTGCCAAGGCCATGCTTGAATCCCTGTTGCCGAGGATGCTGGATGCGCGGATCGCTGTCCGCTGCGTGCCGTTTGAGGGCAAACAGGACCTTGAAAAGCAACTGATCCGAAAAATTCGCGCGTACCTGAACCCCCATGCACGCTTCATCGTGCTCCGTGATCAGGACAGCCATCCGGATTGTGTCGCGGTCAAACAGCATTTGCTTGGCCTGTGCGCGGCAACAGGTAAAGCGGAGCGCTGTCTCGTCCGAATCGCCTGCCGCGAGCTGGAGACATTTTATTTAGCGGATCTGCGTGCAGTGGAGCAGGGCTTGGCGATGACGAACCTGGCGGGACAGCAGCAATCCAGAAAGTTCCGTGCGCCCGATCAACTGGGTAGCCCAAGCGCCGAACTCAGGACGCTGACAAAGCGTCGCTATGAAAAAGTGGCCGGTTCGCGCGCAATAGGCCGATATCTTGGCCTGGACAATGCGCGTTCTCCGAGTTTCTTCAACCTGATCAGCGCAATTCGGCGCATGGAAAGCGAGCTTCTGGGGGAGGAAGCATGAACACGTCGTCCCTCATCCAGATAACCTGGTCCTACCCCGGGGAGGATCGGATTGCACGCCACGAGGCCTGCCTTGATCCCATCTGCTTCAAGGCCGCGAGTCCGGGGGGGCAGTCGCCGGAGCCATTCAAGGCCGCGCCGACGTTTTTTCGCGGCGTGGCCGCCGGACTGCGCGGCAACTGACTCCCATGCCTATCCTCGAGCGCGCCCATCTTGAGATCATCCGAGCCGTCGACCAACATGGTTCGCTGACCGCCGCAGCGCAGACGCTGCATCTGACCCAGTCTGCCCTCAGCCACACCGTGCGCAAGCTCGAAGACCAACTCGGCACCGCGATCTGGCACCGCGAAGGGCGCAGCCTGCGGCCCACTCAGGCCGGTGAGTACCTGCTCGCGGTGGCCCAGCGCCTGCTACCGCAACTGGCGTTGGCCGAAGAGCGCCTGCGCCAGTTCGCCCAGGGCGAGCGCGGCAGCCTGCGCATCGGCATGGAATGCCACCCCTGCTACCAGTGGCTGCTCAAGATCGTCTCGCCTTACCTCGCCGCGTGGTCGGCGGTGGACGTCGACGTCAAGCAGAAATTCCAGTTCGGCGGCATCGGCGCGCTGTTCGGCTACGAGATCGACCTGCTGGTCACGCCCGATCCGCTGCACAAGCCCGGCCTGGTGTTCGAGCCGGTGTTCGACTACGAACAGGTGCTGGTGGTGGGTCGTGCACATGCGCTGGCCGGGCGCGCGTCTGTGGAGCCCGGCGAACTCTCGGACGAGACCCTGATCACCTATCCGGTGAGCCTCGACCGGCTCGACATCTACACCCGCTTCCTCACCCCGGCCGGGGTCGCGCCGCGCCGCCACAAGCCGATCGAAACCACCGACATCATGCTCCAGATGGTCGCCAGCGGCCGCGGCGTGGCCGCGCTGCCGCGCTGGCTGGTGGAGGAGAACGCCGAACGCTTCGGCGTCGTGCCGGTGAAGCTGGGGCCGCAAGGTGTGGGCAAGCAGATCTTCCTCGGCTACCGCGAGGCTGATGGCGGCATCGACTATCTGCGCGCCTTCGTTGAAATGGCGCGGGCGTATCGGGGGGAAGTCAGGCCGGCGAATCTCGCGCCGGGCGAAACGGTGTAATCGCCACTGCTGTTGGCGGTCTCACTGTGGCCGTTCTCGGTGAGGTTTCCCGGAAACGGACATTCTCCGCAGCGTCGTCAGGCATCGCGATTTGCGGCCTCATGACTCTCCGTTGGCATGCTCATTGCGTTGGTCTTGCGCATTTAGAAAACGGAGACATGCCATGATCGTTCAGGCCACTTCTGCTTCTTTCTTCGCAGCCCAAATCGCACGTTCGTCATCGCCCCGGCAAAACCCGGCCGCATCGCCGGCAAATACTGCCGATACGGCCAACATTTCGCAGGCCGCACGCGACCTCTACGCGCTTGCTGCAGCCCAACCCAAACCCGTCGCGCCTACCGGGAACAGTGCCAGGGCCGAATTCGACACCACTAAAGGCACGATGGCTCTCGGCATCGAGTCCTACCTCGCGCCACCCGCCAGCCAAGGTGTGACACTGGACTCCCTGCCGCTCCTGCTTCCAAGCCGAAAAAATATCGAGGCCCTGTCCGACTATATCTCGGCGCATATGCCGGGTCTCATGGCCGACAACGGCATCCCAACCCCGCCAGCAAGCATCACCTACGACACCATGGGGCAAATCCAGCTGCCTGCCGATTACCCCTACGCTGCGGAATTCAAGCGCGCCCTGGAGGACAACCCGGTGATGGAACGGACGTTGCGCACCGCCTCCGCGCTCACCTCGCATATGGTCGAGATGAACAAATCCATTCCCTTCCAGCGTGAATATGCGGCGGCCACGTCGGAGGCCCAAGTCGAGGCTGTTGTCGCGAAGTACCATTACCTCTTCTCCGCCAACCGTCACTACGACAGCATTGCCCTCAACTTCACGGCCAACGGTATCCTGAGTATCACCCACGACGGAAAGTCGCTTTCCGAGGCATGAGCTGCACAATCCCGCCGAATGTCGTAGACAACTTTCAGGCAATTCCATGACGGCGATGCCGAACCCTGCGGGCAACCGGACCTTGAACGTTGAACGACAGTCTTCCTGAAAGCTCAACGACCGCAATGGGTCGGTAACGGTGATTCGGGCGCGCCGTTCGATCTCCGCAACCACGCCTTCATTATGCCTTTCGACTAAGGCAGGGCCGTGACGTAGCGCGCCACCAACTCGCGCCGCGCCTGGGTGAACGCCGTCCACAGTTGCTCGGCCTGCGCGCGCCGTCGCCCGGCCAGCGCGCTGGAGAGCGCGGGCATCGAGGCGGCCAGCAGCCCGCCATCGGCCGTGCTGAACTGCGGCCCGCAGGCGAGTTGAATCTTGTCGTTGAGGCGCAGGAGAGCGTCGGTCAGGTGGGGGTTGCCGCCGCATTCGAGCAGTTCGGCAAGGCCCGCCGGCGCGGCCGGCTCGATGCCATTGCGCGCCGCCTCGCGCACGGCGTGCAGTCCGAGCAGGGCGGTCGCGCTCAGCAGTCCGGCGACATCGGCGCCCGACAGCGCGGCGACGCAGCAGCCGCGGCGGGGTTCGATCTCGACCAGCCCCTCCCGCCCCAGCACCTTGAGGGCCTCGCGCACCGGGGTGCGGCTCACCCCATAAGCGCGCGCGAGTCCGGCTTCGTCCAGCGGGCAGCCTGGCGCGAACTCATGCGCGAAGATGCGCGCACGCAGCGATGCGGCCACGCCCTCGTAGAGCGCACGCGGACGCATCCAGTCCTGATTTTCGATTCTCATGTCTTTCGCGCTCCTGCGCTCATGCCTCCGCTGCGAACTCGACGAGCAGGCCTCTGGCTTGGGCCTGATGGCCCGGCGGGCTCAGCCATAGCGCTGTTCGAGCGCGTCCCATTCAGCCTTGCCGACCAGGCGCTGGCGCTCGGCGAAGGGGGTGACCAGGCCGCCGGACTCCGTCACCGCCTTCTCGTCGCGCAGCACGGTGAGCGCCTTCTGCATGCCCATCACCGCGCCCTGCAGCGCGGCGTTGGCGTAGAGCACGATGCCGTAGCCGAGCGCGCCCAGTTCGGTGGCGTTGAAGATCGGCGTCTTGCCGCCGATCACCATGTTCATCAGTTGCGGCTTGGCCAGCCGCTGGGGCAGGGCGCGCACCTCCTCTTCGCGGGTCACGGCTTCGACGAAGAGGAGGTCGGCGCCGGCTTCGGCGAACTGCTGCGCGCGCTCGATGGCGGCTTCGAAGCCGTGCACGGCGGCGGCATCGGTGCGCGCCATGATCAGCAGATCGGGGTCGCGGCGGGCGTCGACCGCGGCCTTGATCTTGGTCACCGCCTCTTCGATGCCGATCACCTCCTTGCCGTTGAAGTGGCCGCAGCGCTTGGGTGCGACCTGATCCTCGAACTGGATGCAGTCGGCGCCGGCGCGTTCCAGCGTGCGCACGGTGTGATGGACGTTTATCGCGTTGCCGAAGCCGGTGTCGGCATCGACGATCAGCGGCACCTCGACCGCATCGCGGATGCGCGCGGTGTGGTCGGCGATCTCGGCCAGGCCCATGAAGCCCTGGTCGGGCATGCCGAACCACATGTTGGTGACGCCGGCACCGGTGACGTAGAGGGCTTCGAAGCCGAGGTCTGCGATGACGCGGGCGGACAGCGCGTTGAAGGCGCCGGGCACGATCACGCCACGGCGGGCCTCGACGAGGGCTTTGAGGGTTTTGCGGGTGGACATGAGGTCTCCTGTAGTGCCGGGGTCAGAATGCGTCGCCGGGCACGCGTACCCAGCCTTCCATGAGGATGCGCGCGGAGCGGCTCATCACCGCCTTGGTGACCTGCCAGACGCCGTCGACCTGGCGCGCTTCGGCGCCGACGCGCAGCGTGCCGGAGGGGTGGCCGAAGCGCACCGCGCTGCGTTCGCCGCCGCCGGCGGCAAGGTTGACCAGGGTGCCGGGCACCGCCGCGGCGGTGGCGATGGCAACCGCCGCGGTGCCCATCATGGCGTGGTGCAGCTTGCCCATCGACAGCGCGCGCACCAGCAGGTCGACTTCATCGGCCGCGATCGCCTTGCCGCTGGAAGTGACATAGGGCTTGGGCCGGGAGACGAAGGCGATCTTGGGCGTGTGCTGGCGGGTGGCGGCTTCCTCCGGGGTCTTGATCAGGCCCATGCGCAGCGCGCCGGCGATGCGGATCTGCTCGAAGCGGGCCAGCGCCGCTGGGTCACCATTGATGTCCTCGCGCAGTTCGGTGCCCTGGTAGCCGATGTCTTCGGCGTTGACGAAAAGGGTGGGAATGCCGGCGCTGATCATGGTCGCCTTGAAAGTCCCGACGCCCGGCACGTCGAGGTCGTCGACCCGGTTGCCGGTGGGGAACATCGCGCCGCCTGCCTCGCCCTCGTCGGACGGGTCGAGGAATTCGAGCACGATTTCGGCGGCCGGGAAGGCCACCCCGTCCAGCTCGAAATCGCCGGTTTCCTGCACCTTGCCGGCGCTGATCGGAACGTGGGCGATGATGGTCTTGGCGATGTTGGCCTGCCAGATGCGCACCGCGCACACGCCGTGCTCCGGGATGCGCGCCGGATCGACCAGCCCGGCGTGGAGGGCGTAGGCGCCGGCGGCGGTGGTCAGGTTGCCGCAGTTGCCCGACCAGTCGACGAAGGGCTGGTCGATGGAGACCTGGCCGTAGAGATAATCCACGTCATGCGCCGGCCGGCTGCTTTTCGACAGGATCACGCACTTGCTGGTGCTCGACGTCGCCCCGCCCATGCCGTCGATGTGCGCGCCATAGGGGTCGGGGCTGCCGATGACGCGCTGGAACAGGCGGTCGCGCGCCGCGCCCGGTGCCCGGCAACGCTCGGGCAGATCCTGCAGGCGGAAGAACACGCCCTTGCTGGTGCCGCCACGCATGTAGGTGGCAGGAATTTTCACTTGCGCTGCATGACCCATGTGGGGCGCTCCTGTTGGGCCGTCGTAAGCGGCGGCCGTCGTTGGATGGATGGCGGGGACGGTGCCGCAGCACCGCCGCCCAGGTATGGCCTCAGGTCTTGCCTTCGAGGAAGTCCTTGGCAAAGCGCTGCAGCACGCCGCCGGCCTCGTACACCCGCACTTCCTCGTCGGAATCGAGCCGGCTGGTCACCGGCACCTCTAGGGTTACACCGTTCTTGCGACGGATCACCAGGGTGAGGTCGGCGCGCGGCCGGCGCGCGCCGATCACGTCATAGGTCTCGGTGCCGTCCAGGCCCAGGGTCTTGCGCGTGGTGCCGGGCTTGAATTCCAGCGGCAGCACGCCCATGCCGATCAGGTTGGTGCGGTGGATGCGCTCGAAGCCTTCGGCGACGATGACTTCGACGCCGGCCAGGCGCACGCCCTTCGCCGCCCAGTCGCGGCTGGAGCCCTGACCGTAGTCGGCGCCGGCGACGATGATCAGCGGCTGGCCGCGGTTCATGTAGGTCTCGATGGCTTCCCACATGCGCATGACCGTGCCGTCCGGCTCGACGCGGGCGAGCGAGCCCTGGCGCACGGTGCCGTCGGCGTTTACCACCATCTCGTTGTACAGCTTGGGGTTGGCGAAGGTGGCGCGCTGCGCGGTAAGGTGGTCGCCGCGGTGGGTGGCGTAGGAGTTGAAGTCCTCCTCCGGCAGGCCCATCTTCGCCAGGTATTCGCCCGCCGCCGAGTCCGGCAGGATGGCGTTGGACGGCGACAGGTGGTCGGTGGTGATGTTGTCGGGGAGGATCGCCAGCGGGCGCATGCCGGTGAGCGTGCGCGCGCCGGCCAGCGCGCCTTCCCAGTAAGGCGGGCGGCGGATGTAGGTCGATTGCGGGCGCCAGTCGTACAGCGGCGAGGCCGCGTGCGCGGTGGCGCGCTTTTCGAACATCGGCACATAGACCTGGTTGAACTGTTCCGGCTTCACCGCCCGCGCGAGCACGGCGTCGATCTCTTCGTCCGCCGGCCAGAGGTCGCGCAGCCGCACCGCCTCGCCGTTGCTGATCGTGAGCCAGTCCTGCTCGATGTCGAAGCGCATCGTGCCGGCGATGGCGTAGGCCACCACCAGCGGCGGCGAGGCAAGGAAGGCCTGACGGGCGTAGGGGTGGATGCGGCCGTCGAAGTTGCGGTTGCCCGACAGCACGGCGGTCGTGTACAGGTCGCGGTCGATGATTTCCTGCTCGATCTGCGGGTCGAGCGCGCCGCTCATGCCGTTGCAGGTGGTGCACGCGAAGGCGACGATGCCGAAGCCGAGCGCCTCCAGGTCTGCGAGCAGGCCGGCTTCCTTCAAGTACAACTCGACCACCTTCGAGCCGGGGGCGAGCGAGGTCTTGACCCACGGCTTGCGGGTGAGGCCGAGCTTGCGCGCGTTGCGGGCCAGCAGGCCGGCGGCGATCAGGTTGCGCGGGTTGGAGGTGTTGGTGCAGGAGGTGATCGCGGCGATGATCACCGCGCCGTCCGGCATCCGGCCGCAGGCCTCCTGCGCGCGCGCCTGCTCCAGGTTGCCGGCGATGCCGCGTTCGGCAAGGGCCGAGGTCGGCAGACGGCGGTGCGGGTTGCTCGGGCCGGCCAGGTTGCGTACCACGGTGGAGAGGTCGAAGTCGAGCACCCGCTCGTACTCGGCGCTGGTCAGCGCGTCGGCCCACAGTCCGGCTTCCTTCGCATAACGCTCCACCAGCGCGACCTGCGCATCGCTGCGCCCGGTGAGCCGCAGGTAGTCCAGGGTCTGGTCGTCGATGAAGAACATCGCCGCGGTCGCGCCGTATTCGGGCGCCATGTTGGAGATGGTGGCGCGGTCACCGATGCTGAGCGAGGCGGCACCGTCGCCGAAGAACTCCAGATAGGCGCCGACGACTTTTTCCTTGCGCAGGAACTCGGTCAGCGCCAGCACCACGTCGGTGGCGGTGATGCCGGGCGGGCGACGGCCGCCGAGGCGGACGCCGACGATTTCGGGCAGGCGCATCCAGGAGGCCCGGCCGAGCATGACGTTCTCCGCCTCCAGGCCGCCGACGCCGACCGCGATCACGCCCAGCGCGTCGACGTGCGGCGTGTGGCTGTCGGTGCCGACACAGGTGTCGGGGAAGGCGACACCATCGCCGACCTGGATCACCGGCGACATTCGCTCCAGATTGATCTGGTGCATGATGCCGTTGCCCGCCGGGATCACGTCCACGTTGTCGAAGGCGCTGCGGCACCATTCGATGAAGTGGAAGCGGTCGGCGTTGCGGCGGTCCTCGATCGCGCGGTTCTTCTGGAAGGCCTCGGGGTCGTGGCCGCCGCATTCGACCGCCAGCGAGTGGTCGACGATCAACTGCACCGGCACCACCGGATTGACCGCAGCCGGGTCGCCGCCCTCGGCGGCGATGGCGTCGCGCAGGCCGGCCAGGTCGACGAGCGCGGTCTGGCCGAGGATGTCGTGGCACACCACACGCGCCGGATACCACGGGAAGTCGCGCTCGCGCCGACGCTCGACGAGTTGCATGAGACAGGCGTCGATGATCGCCGGGTCGGCCCGGCGCACGATGTTCTCGGCGTGGATGCGGGCGGTGTAGGGCAGGGTGTCCCAGGCCCCGGGGCGGAGCGCGTCCACGGCGGCGCGCGCGTCGAAATAGTCCAGAGAGGTACCGGGCAGGGCTTTGCGGTGGGCTGTATTCATGAAGGGCTGGCGGTCGGGGACCGCGAAACGCGGGCAACGGGGGCGCGGCGGCCCAGGGGGCGCCGCGTGGAAGCGGGCGCGAAACGCGGCGGCCGCGACAGAGGAGAGCTGCGCACGGCCGCCGCGGCGCTCAGTGGCGCTCTTCGATCGGCACGAACGCCAGGTCGTCGGGGCCGACGTAATGGGCGCTCGGGCGGATGATCTTGTTGTCGAGGCGCTGCTCGATGATGTGCGCGGCCCAGCCGCTGGTGCGCGCGATCACGAACAGCGGGGTGAACATCGCGGTCGGCACCCCCATCATGTGGTAGCTCACCGCGCTGAACCAGTCGAGGTTGGGGAACATCTGCTTGACCTCCCACATCACCGCCTCCAGGCGCGCGGCGATGTCGTACATCTTGGTCGAACCCGCGGCCTCCGACAGTTGCCGGGCGACGCGCTTGATCACCGCGTTGCGCGGGTCGCTCACCGTATACACCGGGTGGCCGAAGCCGATCACCACTTCCTTGTTGTCGACGCGGCGGCGGATGTCGGCCTCCGCCTCGCCGGGGTTGTCGTAGCGCTTCTGGATCTCGAACGCGACCTCGTTGGCGCCGCCGTGTTTCGGCCCGCGCAGCGCGCCGATCGCGCCGGTGATCGCCGAGTACACATCCGAACCGGTGCCGGCGATGACGCGGCCGGTGAAGGTCGAGGCATTGAACTCGTGCTCGGCGTACAGGATCAGCGAGGTGTGCATGGCGCGCTCCCACTGCGCCGACGGCGTGGCGCCGTGCAGCAGATGGAGGAAGTGCGCGCCGATCGAGTCGTCGTCGGTCTCCACCTCGATGCGCTGGCCCTTGGTGGCCCAGTGATACCAGTACAGCAGCATGGAGCCGAGCGAGGCCATCAGGCGGTCGGCGATGTCGCGCGCGCCGGGCAGGTTGTGGTCGTCCTTCTCCGGCAGCACACAGCCGAGCGCCGACACCCCGGTACGCATCACGTCCATCGGATGCGCCGACGCCGGCAGGCGTTCGAGCGCTTCCTTGACGCTCGCCGGCAGGCCGCGCATGGCCTTCAGCCTGGCTTTGTAGGCGCGCAGTTCGGCCGTGGTGGGCAACTTGCCATGGACCAGCAGATGCGCCACCTCCTCGAATTCGCAACGCTCGGCGATGTCGAGGATGTCGTAGCCGCGGTAATGCAGGTCGTTGCCGGTCTTGCCGACCGTGCATAGGGCGGTGTTGCCGGCGGTGACGCCGGACAGGGCGACGGATTTCTTCGGCTTGAAGCCGGCTTCCGCGGTGGTCGTCATGGGGAGGTCTCCTTCGGTGGAAGCGCGGCGGCACCGGCCGCCGTGTGTGGTGCGCACTATTGCGCACCGCAAGCACGCGGTAAATCACTGAAATGGCGTGATTTTGCGAAGGCGATGCGGGAAAGTTGCGAATTCTGCGAAGCGTGCCGGTGGCGATCCGCGCGGCGCGCCGGGGCTTGCCAAATGGCGGCGGGATTCGCAAGATACGCAGCCTGAATGTCTGCCAAGCGATTGAATTTGCGTGATTTTGCGAACGCATCGAGGACGATTTGCAAATTTTGCGAATAAACGGAAGCGCCCATGAAAAAAGTCTTCACCGGCGTCCGCCTGCGCCGTCTGCGCGAGGAGCGCGGGCTCACCCAGGTTGCGCTCGCCCGCCTGCTCGACATCTCCGCGAGCTATCTCAACCAGATCGAGCAGAACCAGCGCCCGCTCACCGTGCCGGTGCTGCTCAAGATCAGCGCGGCGCTCGGCGTCGACGTGCAGCGCTTTTCCGATGACGACGAAGCGCGCCTGGTGGCCGATCTGCGCGAGGCGCTGGTGGGCGCCGCCGAGCCGGTCGCGCTCGCCGAGGTGCGCGAACTGGCCGCCAGCATGCCGGCGGTGGGGCGGGCGCTGCTCGCGCTGGACCGGCAGCGGCGCGAGGCCGAGGAGCGCGCCGACGCGCTCGCCGCGCGCCTGGGCGAGGACCGTGGCGCGCTGCCGGCGGCACCGCCCATGCCCTACGAGGAAGTGCGCGATTTTTTCTACGCCCGCCACAACCACGTGGGGGAGCTCGATGCGCTCGCCGAGCGCCTGTTCGACGCCTGGATGCTGCAGCCGGGCAACGCCGCCGACGGGCTCGCCGCGCGCCTCGCCCAGGTGCATGGGGTGCGGGTGGTGCGCGACGATCCAGCCGCCGGCGAGGGCGGCGCGCTGCGCGTCTTCGATCCCGCGGCGCGCGTGCTGCGCCTGTCGCCGCTGCTCGAACCCGGCCAGCAGGCCTTCCAGCTCGCCACCCAGCTCGCCTTTCTCGAAGCCGGCGCAGTCCTCGACGGCCTCGCCGCCAGCGCCGACTTCCGCAGCGCGCAGGCGCACGCGCTGGCGCGCATCGGTCTCGCCAACTACTTCGCCGGCGCGCTGGTGCTGCCTTACGGGCGCTTTGTCGAGGCCGCCGAAATGCTGCGCTACGACATCGACCGTCTCGGCCGGCGCTTCGGCGTCGGCTTCGAGACCGTGTGCCACCGCCTGTCCACGCTGCAGCGTCCGGAGGCGCGTGGCGTACCTTTTTTCTTCGTGCGGGTCGATCGTGCCGGCAACATCTCCAAGCGCCAGTCCGCCACCGATTTCCATTTCTCCCGCGTCGGCGGCACCTGTCCGCTGTGGAACGTGTACGAAGCCTTCGCTCGTCCCGGGCGCATCCTCACCCAACTCGCGCGCATGCCCGACGGCCGCACCTACCTGTGGATCGCGCGCACCGTGACTCACGGCCGCGGCGGCTACGGCGAGCCGGAGAAGAGCTTCGCGATCGGCCTGGGCTGCGACCTGCGCCATGCCGGCCGCCTGGTCTATGCCAAAGGGCTGGATCTGGACGATCCCGGGGCGCCGACCCCGATCGGCGCCGGTTGCAAGGTGTGCGAGCGCCCGGCCTGTCCGCAGCGGGCCTTTCCGCCGGTCGGGGTGGCCACCGTCGCCGATCCGAACCGTAGCCGTTTCGAACCCTACCCCGCGGGCTGAGGCGCGGCGCCATGCCGTCCCCGCCAGGCCGCGCGCACGGCGGCCGCGGTGGCGTAACATGCGCCATTCCAACAGCAAGGGGCGGGGCATGGACGTGCATGACAAAGCGCTGACCGAACGCATCGCCTGGCTGTTCGACCTCGCCCGTCGTCATACCGAGGACTTCGTCAGCCCGGAAACCCAGCTCGCGCGCACGCGCTACCTCGCCGAGCACCCGACCGCGATCATGGCGCTCAAGTGCATGGACGGGCGCATCAACATCGCGGTCGCGACGCGCACGCCCAAGGGCATCGTCCAGCCCTTCCGCAATCTCGGCGGCCGCTTCGACCTCGGCTGGCCGCATCTGGGCGAAGTGCTCGCCGAATACGTGCAGGACGTGGTGCGCAGCGGCCGCCGCGTGCTCGCGCTGCTCACCTACCATTTCTCGAAGGGCGACCCGGCGCGCGGCTGCGCCGGCTTCGGCTACGACACCGCGGCTGCGCGCGCCCACGTGTTCGCCCTCCGCAGCCAGTTCGAGCAGGTGTTCGGGCGCGGCCACGGCACGGTGTACCCGCTGGTGTGCGGTTTCGAGACCGACGAGGAAGCGCTGGTGCTGCATGCCGCCGGCGAGGCGGATCAGGCCGGCGGCGCCACCCTCGACCTCGCCGCCCTCGCCGCCGATGACGCCGCCGCGACCGAGGCGCAACTGTGCCAGCGCCTCGGCCATCTGTTCCCCGACATGCCCGCGCAGGTGCGCCACGACCTCGCGCCGCTGGTCGCGGGCAATCTCGCCCACATCGCCGAAGTGCGCCAGCGTCCGCGCGCAGTCGACGCCGAGCAGCGCGACATCGAGCACCGTGAGTGGATGATCTGCCTGGGGCGCGGCTTCGACTTCCTGCACACGCCGAACCAGGCGCTGATCATCGGCCCCTACAGCCCCGATCTCGCCGACCCGGTGCGCCAGGCGGCGGCGATCATCGAGGCCAACATGGCCGGCGGGCGCATTCCGGCCGACGGCTTCCTGCTGCTGGCGTCCTCGCCCTATCGCGATCCGGGCATGGATCGCGCCCGCGCCGAACTCAAGGCGCGCTTTCTGTCCGCGTTCGCCGCCGGGGTGATCGCCGAGGCGCATCCGGCGCTTGCGCGCGGCATGCGCCGCCATACCGCGGTGCTCGACTGGCGCTCGCGCGCGCTCACCCTGCTGCCGGACTGAAGGCGACCGACGAGGGCGACGTCCGCGCGCGGCCTTCCTCCGCCCCGTAGGCGCCGTGTCCGGTCCTGCCGCCCGGGGCCTATTTCGGCGCGACCACGAGGCGGTTGTCCACGCGGCTCACCCCTTCGACCTCGCCGACGATCGCGCTCGCGTTGGCGGCGACCATCTCGCTCGGCACCGTGCCGCTGAGCACGACCACGCGGTCCTCGGTGCTCACCGAAATGTCGAGCGCCTTCAGGTGTTCCGAGGCGAGCAGGCGCGCCTTCACCGCGGCGGTGATCGCGGCGTCGCCGGCGGCCTCGCTCATGGCCGCGGCCTTGTCCTCGACGGCTTCGCCCATCGCGGCGGCCTTCTCCTCCACCGCGGCGCCGACCTTGGCGCTCTTTTCCTGGATCGCCTCGCTGGCGGCTTCCATCTTCTCCTCCACCTTCGCCGCCTGCTCCTTGGTGGCCTCGATCGCGCTGTCCAGGCGCTCGCCTGGGGTGGGCGCCTGTGCCGGGGCCTGCGGCGGCGCGGGCTGGTCGCAGGCCGCGAGCAGGGCGGCGGACGCGGCGAGGGCGGCGACGGTGTTCAGCATGCTCAGGGTTCGGGTGCGCTTCATCATCAGCCTCCTGTGATCGGATTCGGATCGGGGCGTCCGCCGCGCGCGCCGCGGACGCTGCATTTCAATCTAGTCCGTGGCGCGGCCAACGGCTGTAGGTGCCCCGCGCGCCGCGCTGTAGGAAAAGCGGAAGCTCGCCCACGCCTTACGGCCAGGGCACCGACCGTGGCAGCATGGGCGCGGACGAGTTCACCGGGAGTTGCGCACATGGCTGTCGAAGCGGGGCCGCTGCATCTGATCGCCAACCGCGCGTCGGGCAGCGGCGAGGGCGCGCGGCTGGAGGAACTGGCGCGCACGCACTGCGCCGCGGCGGGGCGCGCGCTGGTCGTGCATGTGC
>JAEWVQ010000035.1 GCA_023459095.1 Pseudomonadota bacterium
ACGCACAACCGGAGAGCACAACAACTGCAGAAACAGCAATTACCGACAAAAACTTCATTGATACACCTTGGTTTAAGTTGATGATTCAGCTGATTAAGCCCGCTGACGGCAATTCTCTGAGAGTGGAGCGGCTTTGTATGTGCCTAACTTTGTTTTAGGGCGACTGCCCTGCTGTGTAACATCGGCACTGCTCCATAACACCGAAGATCCGATGTGCGAGACATCTGCACGCCCTGTGGCGACGAGCGAAGTTCATCTCGCCGCCTGCGCTCATAACATGGCGTCGAACCCGGCGTAAAACGGCAATGTCATCGAGACATCAGCATACGAACTGACGGTGCGCATGTCTATTGGGTAGTGACTTCCATTGCTGTCGAGTGTTGAATTGTTCTCGGTTCGACCACCACTTGACCCAGCGCCTCCGCCCGACGTACTCTTGATCCGTCGCTGCAAACAACAGCGCACGGGATTGGCGTCCCGTACATCTGAGGCGGACAACCGCCGTAGTCGCGGTTTTTTTACGTCCGCAGCATGGTCGCATCCTCAATGGGCGGGCCATGTAGGGGGCCGCAAGGCCCGCCAGCCCTCAGACTGGTACGCCAACCTGCATGGTTCCGCCCGCCCCGATTGGCGTCGGGGAGGCGGAGTACAAAACCGCATCTGAGGAGTTCCGGCCATGTCCGCTCAAGCCCTTCGCACGCTCGCCCCCGTCGTCACCCTCTCGAACAATCGCGTCGTCACCACCAGCAAGGATGTGGCGGACTGCTTCAGCAAGCATCACCGCGACGTTCTGCGCGCTATCGAAAACCTGCTGGCAGACCTGCCGGAAGAGCATCAGCGCAATTTTGCGCAGACGGTCATCGAGCGCCCCAACCCCAGCGGTGGCGCACCAATCAAGTCCCCCGCCTACGAGATCACCCGCGACGGCTTCACGCTGCTGGCGATGGGCTTCACCGGCAAGAAGGCGCTGCAGTTCAAGCTGGCCTACATCGACGCCTTCAACCAGATGGAGGCGAAGCTGCGCGAGCTGGCGCCGGGCGCAGCCGAAAGCATCCTGAACGCGACCATCGGCACCGACGGCTTTCATGTGCTCGGCGCGCTGATCGCCGGCAAGACGCGCAAGTTGCCGGCGCCGGTGCGCCGCAGCGCGGTGATGAAGCTGTGGTCGCAGGTGCATGCGGCGTTCAACGTGCGCCGCGCCGAGGACATCCCCGCTGACCAACTCGACAGCGCGCGCAACTTCGTCGCGGCCTACGTGCTGGAGGGCGAGCTGCTGGATGACAGGACGCCCAAAGAGGGGCAGATTTGCATGGAAGTGTCGGATCTGTACCGCGTGTATGGCCTGATCCGCCACTTTGAGGCGCTGCGCGACTTGTTCAATGGGCGCCGCCTGTACGAACACCTGGGCGGCATCGGGTCTGATCTCGGGGTGCTGATGATTGACCGGTTCAAGGACGGCTACGCGTTCGCCTACGGCCTCAAGCACAAGTTCGGCGCGGAGATGCAGAAGTTCAGCGAACGCACCGCCGCAGGCAAGATGCCCTACTAGGGCGCTCTGGCGGGTTCGGGTGCGGCCGTTTGGGGCCCGCTTCGGCGGGCGCCGCGTCAGGGGCTCAGTAATGATCCCGGCACTGGGCAATCAAGATCGTGTCGCCATTGACGGCGTACACCAGCCGGTGCCGATCATCGATGCGGCGCGACCAGAACCCCTGTAGCTGATGCTTCAAGGGTTCTGGCTTGCCGATGCCTTCAAACGGGTTGCGGTCGATATCCTTGATGAGGTCGTTGATCCGCTTGAGCACCTTGCGGTCGTGCTGCGCCCAGTAGGTGTAATCGTCCCAAGCGTTATCAGAGAAGGTTTTCTGCATCGTCGCCGATCAGCTCGCGCGTCGTTCCGCCACCGGCCCGCAGTTGCTCAACAGAATCGAGCAGGCGCTTCGCGCCCTTGGGGTTGCGCAGCACATAGGCGGTTTCTTCGAGCGCGTTGAAGTCGTCGAGCGACATGATCACCACGGGCTTGCCGCGCTGCGTGGTAACGAGCACGGGGGCCCGGTCTTCGTTCACCGAGCGCATCACGTCCGCAAGGTGTGCCCGAGTGTAGCTGTAGGTCAAGGCGTCCATTCTGAACTCCGCTTGAAACATTGTACAAAGATTTGCGCAATGATCTGCCGTGCGGGTGCCGCAGTCAACCGGTGAGTGTGCCCGCAAGCCATGCCGCTCCCCCCCTGTAGGCCTGGAGCGGCTACAGCAGCAGTTCGAGCAGGCGGACACGCCCGAGAGGCGGGCGGCACTGGCCGAGCAGTTCCGGGTGTTCAGCGGGAAGGAGGCGCCGAACCGCTTTACCGTGGTGCCGGGCGGTCAGGAGTGGGATGCGCAGGCGAACGCCATGCGCTCAGCATCGCCATTCAACGAATGTAATACGGCTGTGCGGAATGGTCGATGTTGAAGCGATCATGCGAGGCCTTGAATTCGCCAGCGCTGACGTGCATCATGCTGCCCGTGGGGCGAGTTGCGCCCCTAGATACTGAAGCCCGCCGCTGAGCGGGCTTTTTTGCGTCCACGCGCGCCGACCACTCATCGTCGGCCGCACGCAACAAAAGCGAAGGCCCCGAACCGCTACCAACGGTCGGGGCCTTCTTGTTTCAACCCTCTGCGCAACCAGAAGGAAGAACTTGCGTGAAGTATAGACGAATGCTGATTTCGTGGAACAAGGACGAGGGTTTCAAGCTTGATGTCCCCTACAGCAAGTGGCTGATCTTCTGCATCGGCCTGGCCCTACTGTTACCAGCGCTGGCTGGGCTGCTGGAGAAGATCCGCTGGTGGTGACTGCAGGCCCGGCCCCTGGCAAGCAGCCTTCGTGCGGCTTTCTCGAATGCTGCCCAATATGGGGTGGAAATTCACCCGAAGCGAGGACTGAAGATGGACATCGTTGCGGATGTATTGATCCGGCGCTGCATCGGGGCTGCTGTCGTGATCGCCTTCATTTCGGTGCCGCTTCTTGCAGCAACCCCGCTCGCCTGGGTGCTGCGTGGCTGGTGAGCTCAAGACGATGAGCAGCCACGCCGCGGCCGGCGCCGATGGCGGCTCGCTGTACCACGAATGAGGCGAGCCGTCTTCCTGCGCATCCCCCCGCGTACTGGCCGGGATAGCCTGTAATTCCACCTCGCCATCAGCTGGCGACCAAACACTTCAAGCCCGTCTTCGTGACGGGCTTTTTGCTTTTCTGGAGATGGGAATGGCCAACTTCTTTGATCAGTTCGATGACGATTCGGCGCTGGGGGCGCCGCGAGGCAATGCAGCGCCTGGCGCCGCGGCTGCACGCCGCCCGCTGGCGGGGCTTGATGTCAGCAAGGCATCTATGCCGAAGGCCGAAGAGCCGAAGGCCGCCGAGCCGTGGAATATCGATTGGAGCGCTGGCGATATCACGCCGCCTACACCTGAAGGCTCTGACGGCGCATGGTCGCGGGGCTGGAACAAGGCCACGCAGAGCCTCGGTATCTCCAAAGACCTGGCGCTGGGCGATGCGGAAGGGGTGGCGCGCAAGGTCGCCGAGGCGGACCGCTACGCCAGGGCCAATCAGGGCATGCAGGAAGGCAAGGAGCTGATGCAAGCCTGGAACCAAGGCGACGGCATCACCGGCGGGATCAAGGAGGTTGCGGGCGAGTTCAAGAAGGACTGGGACGAAGCACAGGGCTGGGTGAGCGGCGTTCGCGCCACCGGACGCAACCTGCGCGCGATGGGCGAGGGTGTCGTCGAGCAGACGGCGAACATGATCGCGCCGGTGACTGGCATGGTGGCCGGCACAGTCGGCGGGGCCAAGGCGTTGGGTGCTGCGGGCGCGGCGGCGGGCTCTGTGATTCCTGGCCTTGGTACCGCTGCAGGCGGCGCGATTGGTGCGGGGGTCGGCGGCCTTGCTGGCGGGTGGCTGGGGGCGTCTGCCGGTAATGCGGCGATCGAAGGCGGCTACATGCTGCAGGAAGCGCTACACAAAGCCGGAGTCGACCCGCAGGATACCGCGGCGGTGCGCAAGTTCGTGGAAGAGAACGGCGACTCTGTGCTCGGCGATGCGGCCATCAAGGGCAGCATCATCGGCGCCGTTGATATGGCGACGATGCGCCTCGGCTCCCTGCTTCTCAACGGCCCCGGGCGCGCTGCGACTTCTCGCGCGCTCGCCGACATGGGGGTCGATGCGGCCGATCGCACCGCGGTCAAGACGGCGATGGAAACGCCGGAGTTTGCCCAGCGGATTGCCGGCGATCAGATGTATCAGGCTTCGCGGAAGGGGCTGGGTAATGCCGCGCGCAACGTGGGGGCGGCCACGCTTGAGCCGGCCGGCGAGTTCGCTGGTGAATACCTGGGGACGGGCGTCGCCACCGGCGAATGGGACGAGAAGAACGCTGCGCTCGAGGCGTTTTCGTCGATCGGCCAATCGGCTGCGATGTTCGCCGGACAGAAGGGCTACCAGTACCTTACCCGCCCGCGCTCTGCGAATGCGGATGCCCAGCCGGTGGGCGCCGATGAACAGTCACCTGCTGCAAGAGACCAAAGCATCTTCACCCCCGCGGATGATCCCATTCTGGACGAGCGGGCGCTTGAGCGTGCAGGCGTGACGCCGCCGCCTCCGGCGCCGGTGTTGAATCCGGGGCAGATTGACCGCTGGGCGGACCTGAACGCCGTGCCGGCGGCGCCGAAGCCGTCCGAGCAGATGGGCATCGACCCGTCTGCCGGCCCGCTGTCGGCCGCTGCCGCGCAGGCTGTTGATACCGGGCTGTCGCCCGCGGCGTCCCCCATGCAGCAGGCTGTCGCGCAGGCTGGCGAGGTCGATCAGCCCGGCGCGACCGTGACGTGGCGCAATCAGGATTTCGACCTCCCGGTGGAAGTGATGGGGCCGGCCGAAGCCGATTCGGCCGGGAGGCAGTTCGTCCCGGTGCGCGGAGAACTCAACGGCCGCGTGAGCACCAGCTATGTGCCGGCCGATGAGCTGGTGGGTTGGCAGGAGCAGGCCGGCGGTGATCCCGCGGCGAACGAGCGGACTGCCGTCGATCCGGCGACCGGCGAAATTCTGGAGGGGGCACCCGTCGACCGTGCGGCCGCGCTGCGTGATCGCCTGGCCTTCGTCGAGCAGCAGTCGCGCATGAGCGGCTGGGATCAGCGTTTGATCGAAGAGCGCGAGCGGGTGCAGGCCGAGCTGGCTGCGATCGCGCCACCGGCGCCCCAAGTAGCGGCTCTCGTGGCTGAGGCGGTGGCGCCTGCCGCCGAGCAGGCGCCCTCCGAGCGCTGGGCCTCGATGACGGCTGACGAGCGTGCGGCCACGGTGGCGAGCGCCGGGCTGGCGGAGTCGATGAGCCGCCATGTGCCGAAAGCGGAGTGGAGCAAGATCAACCCGAAAGCACGGGCGAAGCTCGAGCAGGCGATGCAGGTGCAGGCGCAGGCGAGCCAGTTGCCGGCAGAAGGCACCCAGGATACAGCCCAGACCGGTGCGCAAATTGAGCAGGGTCAGACGCAAAGCCTTGCCGCGCCTGCGGGTGGGCCGGTGCTCGGCGCGGCCGAGGCGACCCAGGGGTTTGACGTGTCCGGGCGCACCGACACTCAGCTGCAGTATCTCGCCACCAACGGCCGGCCGGGATGGAAGGAGGCGGCGCAGGCAGAACTCGGGCGGCGCAGCGCTGGCGCACAAGCCCAGGCGAGTGCGGAGCCGGCGCCGCCTTCTGCGGCCGCAGCAGCGAGCGCGCCCGCACAGGCGACCCCGGCGGACTCTTCTGATGTCGCGGGCGCGCCGATCAACGGCGCCTGGACTTCGTTCGCGCCGGAGTCTGGTTCGATCGGCGTGCCGCGCGCGCGCATGCCGCAGATCCGCGCCGAGCACCGCGGCGCGATGGTGAAGTTCATGAACGCGCGTGGAGTGGCGCACCGACAAGAGACGGTACCGGCGGTCGACCTGAAGCCGACGCAGGCGGAGTTCTCGCCGCGGAAGGTGAAGCAGGCCAAGGCGTTCGCCGGCGGCGACCGGTCGATCCTGGTGTCGGCTGACGGCTATGTGCTCGACGGCCACCACCAGTGGCTGGCAAAGCGCGAGGCGGGCGAGAGCGTGAAGGTGATCCGCCTCGAGGCGCCGATCCGCGACCTGATCACGCTGGCCCACGAGTTTCCGAGCTCGACGACCGCAAAGGGTGCGGCGCCCAAGGCGCCGGCCGCAATCGAAGGAGGTAACAATGGCGCAGTCCCTGGAGGAACCGATGCCGGCGTGGCTGCGGCGAGCGGTGCGCAAGCAGGCGCTGACGTTCAACGAAGCGCAGGCGATCCACCTCAACAGCCTGATGTGCCCGCCGTGGGAGGCGTTCAGCCCGCTGCCGGAGGCGCTGTGGCCAGCCGCGGCGCGGTTGAACCTGCTGGAGTTGCCAGTGGAGGGCGGCCGGCAGTAGCGGAGCCGCCCAACTGGCGCAAGAACTACCTGCAGGCGCGCACCTACGCGAAGGCGCTGGGCGTGCAGGCCAAGGATGGGCAGAAGCTCGCCGGCTTGGTGGCTGAGATCGACGCGCACCTCGCCGCACAGAACACGCAACCGGATGGAGGCCAGGCCAGCAATGTGCCCGCGACTGAACAGGTGGCTCAGGAAGCACAAGAAGCGCGCGGACCGGAAGGCGCAGCGCCTCGCCAGCAAGGCGCGGTAGACGGCCCGTTTGGTCCGGTCTTCGATGGCTACACGAACGATCCAGAAGGGGCGATCAACAAGCTGATGAGGGAGAAGGTCGGCGAGGTTGCCGACGCCTTCATTCACCCTGAGCTTGGCAACATCGCCTTCGTCTATGGCGACGAGAAGATGGGGCTGCGCCACATTGAGGCCAAACGAGGCATTCAATGGGTGCGCCGTATACCTGAAATCCTGAAAGACGGCAGAGTTGAGAGAGACGACAAGGTGCCGCGCGCATTTGTTGTGCAGGATGCGGACCCTGCGAACGTCGCGGTAATCAGGCTGGACTGGGATGGCAAGCAAAAAACGTGGCTTGTCACTGCTCATCCGGATGACAAGGCCGCGTGGAGCGGGGCCGGCAAGACTTCGCGCACTGCCGGCGATTCAGAGTCGGTGCAAGGCAACCCCTCTCGACTCAACCCGCGCTCTGATTCTAGTTCGCATGGCGACGCTCTTCAACCGCGTCGGGATCAACCGATTCCCGGTCTCGACGAAGCCGATGCCGGGCCGGCGGCCGCTGACGGTGCGGCAGCTGCCAACCAGGAACAGGAAGCGAAGCGGGACGAAGTCATGGCCCGCTTCGCCAACAACAAGCTCTTCACCGCCGACAAGGTGGCTGCCGCCCGCGAGCGCATGCGCAAGAAGCTGGGCACGCTCAACAGCGGCGTCGATCCTGAGCTGCTGATGGACGGCATGACCATCGCCGGCGCCTACATCGAATCTGGCGTGCGAGACTTCGCCCAGTACGCCAAGACGATGGTCGAGGACATGGGCGAGGGCGTGAAGCCCTACCTGCTGTCGTTCTGGGAGGGCGCACGCAACTACCCTGGCGTCGACAACGCTGGCATGACCAGCGCGGAGGAATCCAGGCGCCAGTTCGATGCGCTGCTGGCGCCGGCAGACATCCAGACCGATGCCGTCGGCGAAGTGGCGGAGAAGCCGAAGAAGCGCGCGCGCAAGACCGGCGCCAAGGCCGATATGACGCTGACCCAGGATTGGGGCGTCGATCATATCGACGGCTACGGCGACGAGAGCCGGGAGACCGGCAATAACACCAAGGACGCATTCCTGAAGGAGGCTCGCGCCTACCTGAACGCGGTCGCTGAGCGCCTGGGCGAACAGGGTTTCGTGCCGCATGACGACGCCAAGGGTCGCGCCGAGAAGCCGGTTCGCGTCAGTGAGGCCGGCCCGGCGGTGAGCGGTGACGTGTCGCTGACGATGCGTCACCCGGGCACCAACACCAGCGTGTATGTGACCGTTGGCGCGGCTTCGCTGCGCGGTATGGTTCCGACCACTCCGAGCGGTATCGCCGTCATGTACCGAGTGGCCACCGGCGGCGACCGCTATGCCACCAAGAGCACGAACACCTGGGCGCCGGTGGATTTGTCCGCCGCCGATCTTGCCGCGGCGATTTCCGAGCGCGCGCAGGCTATTATTCAGAATGAGAAAAAAGCCGCCGCGGCGGCCGTGGAGAACACCGATGCTGACGCTGAACGTATTGCGCAAGACGCTGGAGGACGCGCTGAAGGACCGCAGTCCGAGCCTGTTCAACCGGCTGAGGATGGCCGGGGAACTGGATCCGCTGGTCGAGCGGCTGATGGGCGAGTACAGCGAGAGCATCGGCGAGGCGATGCAGGCGGCGATGAACGAGTACGCGCTGATGCCGGGCGGGATGGAACTGGTGCAGCTGATCAACGCCCGGAGGGTGGAGGCCGAGGAGACGGCACTGCAGCAGGTGATCGAGCGGATCGACGCGATTACCGCATCCAGCCCGGTGAGCTGAACCGCACAGGCAGCTGGAAGGCTACCGCCGAGCAGAACGTCCGTATCGTCGAGCTGGTCAAGCGCCTGATGGCCGAGGGCCGGCCGGCGACCAAGGACGAGCGCGCACTGCTGACGAAGTTCACCGGCTGGGGCGCCAGCGAGATCGCCAACGGGATCTTCCCCAACGAGAGGACCGGCCAATACAAGGAAGGCTGGCAGGAGCTTGGCGAGCGGCTGAAGGCCGCGTTGACTCCGGACGAGTACGCCCAGGCCAAGCGCACCACGCAGTACGCCCACTACACCAGCGAGCCGATCATCCGCAGCATCTACGATGCGGTGGAGCGGCTGGGATTCGCCGGCGGCAAGGTGGTTGAGCCCGGCATGGGCGTGGGCCTCTTCAAGGGGCTGATGCCCGGGCCGATGGCCTCGGTGAGCGACTACACCGGCGTCGAGTACGACACGATCACCGGTAACATCGCCAAGCTGCTGTATCCGTCGAGCAACGTGATTGTCGGCGACTACACCGAAACGAGACTGCCGCGCGACTTCTTCGACGTTGCCATCGGCAACCCGCCGTTCGGCCAGATCAAGATCCAGTCCGATCCGGAATACCGCAAGCACGGCTTCCTGCTGCACGACTACTTCTTCGCCAAGACCATCGACCGCGTGCGGCCGGGTGGTCTGCTGGTGTTCGTCACCAGCAAGGGCACGATGGACAAGGCCACCGACCGGGCGCGCGCCTACCTGGCCGAGCGGGCCGACCTGATCGGCGCCATCCGGCTGCCGCAGACCGCGTTCAAGGGCAACGCCGGCACCGAGGTGGTGACGGACGTGATCTTCCTGCGCAAGCGCGAGGAAGGTCAGGCGCCGGCCGGCGAGGCCTGGGCGAAGTTGGCCGAGGTGCAGACGCCGCAGGGCAGTGCGCAGATCAACGAGTATTTCGCCGCTCACCCGGAGATGGTGCTGGGCCGGCATGCGCTCACCGGCAGCATGTACCGGGCGAACGAATACACGGTGGAGCCCATGGAGGGCGACATCGAACAGCACTTCGCCAAAGCGCTGCAGAACCTGCCCGAGGGGATCTACCGGCCGGCGCGCGGCAGCGCCGCCGAGGCAGCCGTGGTGCAGCGCCGCGACTTCGATCCGAAGGTGCGCAAGGAAGGCGGCATCTACGTGGCCGACGACGGCACGCTGATGCAGGTCGAGAACGGCTCCGGCCTGCCGCTGAGGCAGCGCTTGAACTCTGCGCAGAAGCTGATCGACCTGAAGCCGCGCGAGGTTGAATGGCTCAAGGGCTGGACCGCGGTGCGCGGCGCCCTGAAGCAAGCGCAGGCCGACCAGCTGAACGACGGCGACTGGGAAGCCTCGCTGAAGGCGCTGAACGAGGCCTATGACCGCTTCACCAAGGCGCATGGCCCGATCCGGGCGTTCACCGCCACCGAACGCGAGGCTGAGGACGGCAGCGTGACTATCACGCGCCGCTTCAAGAACGAGCCGCTGTTCCACCTGGACGCCGAGGGCGCGCTGGCGCACGCGCTGGAGACCATCAACGCTGACGGCACCATCAGCAAGTCGCCGGCGCTGCTCGGACGCACGCTGAACAAGCCCAAGGCGCCGCAGATCGCCAGCACCCGGGATGCGATGTTCGTGTCGCTGAACGACCGGGGCCGCTTCGACCTCGCTCACATTGCCAAGCTGGCGGGCAAGCCGGAGGCCGAAGTTATCGTCGAGCTGGGCGACTCGATCTTCGAAGCGCCCGGACAGGGCTGGACCACGGCCGACGACTACCTGTCGGGCAACGTGGTGCGCAAGCTGAAGGAGGCCGAGGTCGCGGCCCGCCTGGACAAGCGCTACGCGCGCAACATCGAAGCGCTCAAGGCGGTGCAGCCCCGCGCGCTGGCGCCGCAGGACATCACCGTGCAACTGGGGTCCGCCTGGATTCCACCCAGCGACATCACGACCTTCGCCAGCGAGGTGATGGGTGATCGCCTGCAGGCGCGCTACAGCCCGACAACCGGCCAGTGGACCGTGGATGGTGCCGCAAGCCGTGCGTCCGAATGGGGCACTGAGGCGAAGCCGGCGCACGACATCCTCGAGGCAGTGCTGAACAACCGGCAGATCAAGGTCACGTACCGCGACACCGAGGGCAAGACCTATACCGACGCCGAGGCCACCGAGAAGGCGAACGACGTGGCGAAGAAGCTGCGCAGCGCCTTCCGCTCGTGGATCTGGTCGGACCCTGATCGCGCTGACCGGTTGGCGAAGTTCTACAACGAGAACTTCAACAACATCGCACCGCGCCAGTACGACGGCTCGCACCTGACGCTGCCGGGCGTGTCCGCGCTGTTCCAGCTCCGCCCGCATCAGAAGCGCGCGATCTGGCGGACCATCCAGGACGGCGACACCTATTACGCGCACGCAGTCGGCGCCGGCAAGACCTTCACCATGATCGCCGCCGGCATGGAGGAGCGCCGTCTGGGCCTGGCGAAGAAGCCCATGTACGTGGTGCCGAATCACATGCTGGCGCAGTTCTCGAAGGAGTTTCTCGAACTCTACCCGGCCGCGCAGATCATGGTCGCGGACGAAACCAACTTCCACACGCACAACCGTCGCCGCTTCGTGGCGCAGGCCGCGCTGAACGACCCTGACGCGATCATCATCACGCACAGCGCCTTCGGCCGCATCGGCATGAGTGGCGAGTTCAGCCAGCGTTTCATCGAGGACCAGATCAGCGAATGGCAGATGGCCTTGGAGGAGGTTGATAGCCAGGACCGCGTGACCCGCAAGCAGATCGAGCGGCGCATCGATCAACTGGAGAACCGGCTGAAAGGGATCATCGACGGCGACTCGAAAGACCAGCTGCTGTCCTTCGAAGAGCTGGGCGTCGATCGCCTCTACGTGGACGAGGGCCACGAGTTCCGCAAGCTCGATTTCGCCACCAACCGGGGCAGCATCAAGGGGATCGACCCGTCGGGCTCGCAGCGTGCGATGGACCTCTTCATGAAGGTCGAGTACCTGCGCCAGAAGAACCCGCGGCGTGCGCTGGTCATGGCTTCCGGCACGCCGGTGACGAACACGATGGGCGAACTCTTCACCGTGCAACGGTTCTTCCAGCCGGCGCAGCTGGATGAAGACGGCGACGGTTCGTTCGATGCGTGGTCGAACCACTATGGCGAGGTGGTGGAAGGGCTGGAGCAGAACGCTGCCGGCGGCTATGAGGCGGTGAGCCGCTTCGCCAAGTTCGTGAACGTGCCCGAGCTGATGTCGCGGGTGCGCAGCTTCATGGACATCCTGACGAGCAACCAGCTCGGTGACCTGGTGCAGCGCCCGGATGCGGAGGGCGGCGGCCGGCAGGTGGTGGTGACGCCGCCGCCTGACGGCTACAAGGCGTACCAGAAGTTGCTTGAAGCGCGAATCAGGTCGATTCGCGCCCGTCGCGGCCCCCCCAAGCCGGGCGACGACATCATCCTGAACGTGATCGCCGACGGCCGCTTCTCGGCGATCGACATGCGCTTCGTCGACCCGTCGCTGCCCAGCGACCCGAACAGCAAGCTCAACCGCATGCTGGACGATGTGATCGAGACGTATCACCGCACCGCGAACAACACCTACACCACGAACGGCCAGCCGGACGAACTCCCGGGTTCGTCCCTGATGATCTTCACCGACATCGGCCTGGGCGAACAGTCCGCGAAGAGCCGCGGTTTCGACATGAAGGCGTGGATCGAGCAGCGCCTGGTCGAAGGCGGCGTGAATCCTGCGCACATCGCCTTCATGCGCGACCACAAGGCCCACGCCAAGAAGGAAAGGCTGTTCGACGACCTGCGCCAGGGGCGCAAGCGCATCCTGATCGGCGGCAAGGACATGGAGACGGGCGTCAATGCGCAGAAGCGCCTGATCTACCTCGGCCACCTCGACGCGCCGTGGTTCCCGGCCTCGGTGGAGCAGCGCGAAGGGCGCATCGTCCGCCAGGGCAACCAGAACCGGATGGTGACGATCAAGGGCTACGCCACCAAGGGCAGCTACGACAGCACGATGTGGGGCATGAACGCCCGCAAGGCGCGGTTCATCGAGCAGGCCATGACCGGCGACGCGAGCATGCGCAGCATGGAGGACGTCTCCGAGGCGTCAGCCTTTGAAATGGCCGCCGCGCTGGCATCGGGCGACGAGCGCTACATGAAGCTGGCCGGGCTGAAGGCCGATGTTGATCGTCTTGGCCGTCTGTACGGCGCCTACCTGGACGAGCAGCGTGCCATCCGCAGCCGCAAGATGGGCGCCGAGGTGTCGCTGAAGCACGGCACCAAGCAGGCCGAAGCCATCCGCAAGGCACTTGGCCAGCGCAAACCGATCGAGGCCGGCAACTTCCTGGGCACGGTCGACGGCAAGGTGTTCGACAAACGCGATGACTTCTCAATGGCGCTGGCCGAGAAATTCCGCGACTTGGCCGGCGCCTACGACGATTCCACCAAGGTGATCGGCGAGCTGGGGGGATTCCGCATCGTCTATGTCGGCGCGTTCATGCGCAACGACCACTTCGTGGCGGACGTGACCATGGATCTGCCCAGCGCCCCCGATCCGCTGATGGTCTATCCGATCGACGAGAACGCCAGCATCGCCGGCATCGGCCAGCGTGCCGTCAATCAGGTGAATGGTCTGGATCGCGCACTGGCCGAGACGGAGAAGCGCATCGAGCAGGCAAAGTCCGACCTGGAGCGCCTTGAGCGGCGCTTGGGCGCGGCTTTCCCGGAAATGTCTGAGCTGCATGAGAAGCGCGAGGCGCTTGAGGCCCTAACCGCAGAACTCGCGGCCGATGGCGCGGCGGCAAATGCTGACGCCGCGGCAGCTACGATGGAGGTGGAGGGCCG
>JAEWVQ010000036.1 GCA_023459095.1 Pseudomonadota bacterium
GGATCGGGGCCGTTGTTGGTGACCCGCATGATGTAGGTGAACAAGCCGCCGGCAGGCCCTGGATCGGGCGAGTCGGCGTGGTTCACCAGAATGTCGGCGGACTGCGCGAGCGCAGCGCCCGCCACCGCGGCGTTCAGCGCGAGCGCCAGCAGCCCGTGGCCGAAGGCGCGACCGCCCCATGCGCTCGCGCCCCCCCATTTCTTTCCCGGATTTCCGTCCATCCCTGACCTCCATATGCAACGCATATCCGCATGGCAATTGCTGCCCTGCAAAAACGCGGACTGTATGGACTCCCATCAGGGGCTGCCATCACGGACATTCACCAAAATCACCGATTCCTAACATTCCGTTGAAATCGACGACGCATGCATCGCGCATTCACATTGCATCGCAACATGACCGGTCGCGGCGCCCCCCGGCGCGGGCGGGGGGCGCGGATTGCCGGTATCCTTGGGCGATGACCGAACCGAATACCGCGCCCCCCGCTCCGCAGCCACCCAGACCCCGCCGCTGGCGGCGCCTCGCGCTCGAACTCGGCGCGGTCGCCGCCGTCGTCGTCGCCGTGCAGGCCTGGCAGGCGCGCGACGTGCCGGGCGGGCCAGCGCCCGCGTTCGAGGGCGTGTTCGCCGACGGCACGCGGCGCAGCCTGGCCGACTGGCGGGCGCAACACCCCGGGGTGACCGGCGTGTATTTCTGGGCGGAGTGGTGCCCGATCTGCAAGGCGCAGGAGGGCAGCGTGGACGCGCTGCGCGCGGACTGGCCGGTGTTGAGCGTGGCGATGCAGTCGGGCACGGCGGCCGAGGTCGCCGCGGTACTCGCCGCGCGCGGCCTCGCCTGGCCGACCGCGGTGGACGTCGACGGCCGCATCGCCGCGGCTTACGGGCTGCGCGGCGTGCCGGCCTTCATCGTGATCGGCGCCGACGGCACGATCCGTTCGGTGGCGGTGGGCTACACCACCGAGTGGGGGATGCGCCTGCGGCTGTGGTGGGCGGCGGCGACCTCGTGACGCGCCGCCTTGCCGCAGCGGCTCAGGCGAGCGCGACGAAGACCCGGCCGCCGTCGATCTTCACCGGATAGGTGCGCAGGTCCTCGGTGAGCGGCGCGCACAGCGCCTGGCCCGAGCGCACGTCGAACTTGCCCTGGTGCAGCGGGCACTCGATCTCGTGGCCGTCGAGAAAGCCGTCGCACAGGCGGGCGTGGCCGTGGGTGCAGAGGTTGTCGCTGGCGTAGATTTCGCCATCGACGCTGTAGAGCGCGATGTCGCGGCCGGCGACCTCGACGCCGATCACGTCGCCCTGCGGTACCGCGTCCACCGCCGCGGCGGCGATCCATTCCTGGGTGCTCATGGCTGTCCTCAGATCGGGTAGATGATCGAGTTCGGAATCATCTCGCTGTCGTACACACAGACGCGCTCGGCGAACTTCAGCCCCTGCGGCGTGCGCACCACCACATCGAGATAGCGGCCGACGTTGAACACGGTGCTGACCTCGGAGAGCTTGGTGCGGAACACCGCGTAATTGGCCTCGCAATGCCAGCGCAGACCACCGGCCGCGCTCTCCGCCTTGCGCACCACCGGCGCGCCGGTGACGTGGCGCTGGTAGTAGGGGTCGTGGAACAGGGTTTCGCGTATGCCATAGACGCGGTCCTTGAGCATGCCCTTGCTGTCGAAGGCCAGCGTCGCCAGCGGAAAGCCGCGTTCATGGTTCTCGCGCGGCACCAACCGGTAAAGGCAGTCCTCGGTGAAGAATTCCGGCCACAGGTCCCAGTCGCCGGAGTCGACCGCGGCGGCGTAGTCGGCGTAGAGATTGGTCAGTTCGAACCAGTCGGCGAAGTTCATCTCGATTTTGCCTGCGCTCATTGCTTGTCCTCCATGACCCGGCGCCAGTAGGCGTACATGCCGCGGATCAGCGTTTCGGTGACCATGTGATCGGTGTGGGTGTCGACCCCGCGGCCGCCGAGCTCGGCCAGCGCGCGGTAATAGGGCTTCTGCTCGAAGCCTTCCTGCGAGAACTCGATGACCTCGCCGTCGTCGGCGGAGACGAAACCCGCCGGGCCGAACAGGTTGGCTTGGCGCAGCCGGCGCGCGAGCATTTCGTCGCTGTCGTCCTCGAAGGCGAAGTGGGTCCACACGAAGTCGAAGGCGCCGTGGCCGTCGGGCTGGATGTGGCGGGTGGAGACGCTGTTGACCTGCTGCTGCAGGATCACGCTCGGGAACAGCGTGGTCATCACCGCGGTCGGGCCGTTCCACCACGGCTCGGGCACGATGTCGAGGAAGCGCGGGTCGTTGAGCTGCATGCTCTCCTTGAAGCTCGACACCTGGGTCACCTGCTCCGCCTTGCCGCCCTGGCCGCGCGTCGAGATCATCGCCGCATGGCGGCCGTGTTCGTCCATCTTCAGTTCGGACTTGTTGTCGGCGCGCCAGAGCCCGAAGGTGACGAACCAGGTGTGCAGCAGGCCGGGGTGATAGGGGTCCTTGATGTTCTCCTGCATCAGTTTCCAGTTGCCGGGAATGTGCTGGCGGTTGTAGCCGAGAATGCGCAGCTTGCGGCCGTTGAAGAGGCGGTCGAAGTACGGGAGGATGGTCGGGCCGATGTAGTCCTCCAGCGGCTCGACCGCGTGGTCGAAGGAGGCGAACACCACGCCGCCGCGAGTCGCGACTTTCAACTTGGTGAGGCCGTGGTCCTCCACCTTGAAATCCGCCGGCATGCCGCCATTCACCTTGCCGTCCTGCTTCACCCCGCGGCGGAAGGGCACGCCCTGCAGGTCGCCCTTGAGGCTGTAGTTCCACTGGTGATACGGACAGACGAAGTCCTTGCGGTTGCCATGGCGCTCGCGACAGAAACGCATGCCGCGATGGGCGCAGACGTTTTCCACCACGCTGATGCCACCCTCGGCGTCGCGCACCATGATCACCGAGCGCTCGCCCACCACCGTGCGCTTGAAGTCGCCCGGCTCGGGAATCTCCGCCTCGAGGCCGACGTAGCACCAGTGGCCCTTGTAGAAGAAGCGCTCCAGTTCCTGGTTGTGCACCGCGTCGTCGGTATAGACCTTGAACGGGATGCGGCTGCTGCCTTCGTTTTCCCAACTGACGCCGGCGGGAAACACGGTCGATGCTGCGCTCATGGTTGTCTCCTCCTCGTTGTTCCGTGTTGTGTTTGGTGTCGTGATCTGCTCACCACGCCGCCGGATAGAAGGCGTCGGCATGGACGTGATTCGGTGCAATGCCGAGGCGGTCGGCGAGCAGGCTCACCGCCTCCACCATCGCCGGCGCGCCGCACAGGTAGGCGCGCCAGCCGGCGAGGCTGTGGTGGTCGGCGGCGATGGCGTCGGTCACCAGACCGCTGCGCAGCGCCGGGTCGGCGTTGCCGGTGGCGACGACGATGTGCACCGTCAGGTTGTCGTACTGGTCGGCGAGCGCCTGCAGCCGGTCGGCGTCGTAGAGGTCGCGCGGGCTGCGCACGCCGAAGTAGAGATGGATGGGGTTGTCCATGCCGGCTTCGAGCGCGCCGCGCACGATGGACAGCACCGGCGCCAGTCCGGTACCGCCGCCCACGCACAGCATCGGCCCCTGGTGCTTGCGGCGCAGGTAGGCGGTGCCGAGCGGGCCCGACACTCTTACCGCATCGCCCACCTTCAACTGCTCGAAGACGTAGGCGCTGACGCGACCGCCCTCGACCCGGCGCACCTGGAACTCCTGCTCGCCGTCCTGCGCCAGCCCGGCCATCGAATACGGCCGGATGTGGTCCGGGGTGAATTGCAGGCTGGCGTACTGGCCGGGGGAAAAATCCAGCGGCTTGGCGAGCGTGAGGCGCAGGCGGCGGATGTCGTGGGTGGGGGCCTCGATCGCAGCGACGGTGGCCTTGACGATGCGCGCCGGATGAACCACCACCTCGTCCGGTTCGGGAATCTCGATCACGCAGTCGCTGGTGAGCACCGCCTGGCAAGCGAGCACGCCGCGCTGATCGCCGCCCTTGCTGCGCCCGGCCGCCGGGCCGGCATCGAGCACCTCGCCGGCACGCACCTCGCAGCGGCAGGTGCCGCAGCGCCCCGACATGCAGCTGTAGGAAATCGGCACCTCGGCCGCGCGCAGCACTTCCAGCAGATTGGCGCCGATCTCGAAGTTCAGCTTGCGGTCGATCGGTTGTACATGCAGCTCCATCGCGGGCTCCCGGTGGCGAAACGGTCGATGGGCGCCATCATGGATCGAAGCTTGTTATGCATCCATAAAATGGATTGAATACACCGCATCACTTGCCTGAATGTCGGGGAACACATGGAACTGCGCGACATCGACCTCAACCTGCTGGTGGTGTTCAACCAGCTGCTCACCGAGCGCAAGGTGTCGGCGGTCGCCGAACGCCTCGGCCTGAGCCAGCCGGCGGTGAGCAACGCGCTGCGCCGCCTGCGCGCGCTGCTCGACGATCCGCTGTTCGTGCGCACCGGCCGCGGCATGGAGCCGACCCCGTTCGCGCTGCAGCTCGCCGAGCCGGTGGCCTACGCACTCGGCACCCTGCAGCACGCGCTCAACCAGCCGCAGCGCTTCGATCCGGCCACCAGCCAGCGCAGCTTCACGCTGGCGATGACCGACATCGGCGAGATCTATTTCCTGCCCGTGCTCATGGAGGCGCTTGCGCGCGCCGCGCCCGGCGTGCGCATCAGCACGGTGCGCGACACCGGCGCCCGCCTGCGCGACGAGATGGAGAGCGGCGCGGTGGATCTGGCGATCGGCCTGTTGCCCGCGCTGCAGGCCGGCTTTTTTCAGCGCCGGCTGTTCCGCCAGCGCTACGTCTGCCTGCTGCGCCGCGGCCATCCCGCCGCCGCACAGCCGCTCACCCTGGCGCATTTTTCCGCGCTCGATCACGTCGTGGTGATCTCCGGCGGCACCGGCCACAGCGAGGTGGATGCGATGCTCGAACGCGCCGGCGTGGAACGGCGGGTGCGCCTCGTGGTGCCCCACTTCATCGCCGTCGGCCACATCCTGCACAGCACCGACATGATCGCCACCGTGCCGGAGCGCTTCGCCACGCGCTGCGCCGAGCCTTTCGATCTGGTCGCCCTGCCCCATCCGGCCAATCTGCCCGAAATCGCGATCAACCTCTTCTGGCACGAGCGCTATCACCGCGACCCGGCGAGCCGCTGGCTGCGCGAACTGCTGGTCGAGCTGTTTGCCGAAACCGCCGGCGCCTGACGCGCGCCCCAGAAAAAAAAGGGCGCTGCCCGCAGGCAGCGCCCTTTTTTGGGGTCGTCCTCCGCCCTGCGACGGAGGTCGATCAGGCCAGCGCCCGGATCACGAACAGCGAGATGCTCGGGAACGCGACCAGCAGCACGATGCGGAAAACATCCGAGGCGAGGAAGGGCAGCACGCCGCGGAAGATGGTCAGCAGCGGGATGTCCTTGGCCATGCTGGCGATGATGAACACGTTCATCCCCACCGGCGGCGTGATCAGGCCCACTTCCATGACCACCAGCGCGATCATGCCGAACCAGATCGCCTTCTCTTCGATCCCCAGGCCGTAGTAGTCCATGCCCAGCACGATGGGCAGGAAGATCGGCACGGTGAGCAGGATCATCGACAGGCTGTCCATCACGCAGCCGAGCAGCAGGTAGATGACGATGATCGCGAACAGCACGGTGAACGGGCCGAACCCCATGCTCTCCACCCAGTTCGCCGCTTCCACCGGCAGTTGGCTGACCGCCATGAACGAGTTCAGCATGTCGGCGCCGAGCAGGATCATGAACATCATGCCGGTGCCGGTGGCGGTGCCGTAGATGCACTCCATGAAGCGCCCTTCGGCCAGGCCGCCCGACTTCCACGCGGTGAGGCCGGTGGCGAGCACGCCCACGGCAGCGGCTTCGGTCGGCGTGAACAGCCCGCTGTAGATACCGCCGATCACCACCGCGAAGATCAGCATCACCGGCCAGGTGTCGATCAGCGTCGTCAGCCGCTCGGCCCACGAATGCTTGGGCGTGCCCGGACCACCCGCGGCCGGATCGACGCGGGTGACGATCGCGATCACCACCATGTAACCGAGCGCGGCCAGGATGCCGGGCACGAACGCCGCCATGAACAGCTTGGCGATGTTCTGTTCGGCGAGGATGGCGTAGATCACCAGCGGCACCGAGGGCGGAATCAGGATGCCCAGCGTGCCGCCCGCGGCCAGCGAACCGCCGGCGAGGCTGGGCTTGTAGCCGTGGCGCTTGAGTTCGGGCATCACCACCTGGGTCATCGTCGCCGCGGTGGCGAGCGAGGAGCCGCAGATCGCGCCGAAGCCGGCGCACGCGCCCACCCCGGCCATCGCCATGCCGCCCTTCCAGTGGCCGATGAAGGCGTTGCCGGCGCGGAACAAGGCGCGCGACAGGCCGCCGTGGGTGGCAAACTGCCCCATCAGCAGAAACAGCGGCACCACCGACAGGTCATACACCGAGAAGCGGCCGTAGGGCGCGTTCTTCAGATAGGCGAGCAGCGGGTCCCAGCCCGACACCCAGATGTAGCCCAACGCCCCCGTGATGAACATGGAGATGCCGATGTGCACGCGCACCACCAGCAGCGCCATCATCACCACGCCCATGATCAGGCCTATGCTCGTACCGCTCATTTCTTCACCTCACCGCGCAGTTCCCGAACCAAGGTCAGCAACGCGGCCAGACCGAGCAGAACGAACGAAGGTGCGATGGGAATGTAGCCCCACCACACCGGCAGACCGATCACCATCGAGGTCTCGCCGTACTCGCGCATCTCCAGCATGCCCTCCCACACCCGCCAGGCGATGAAGAACGCGCACGCCGCGAGCAGCAGATCGGCGAAGGCGTCGAGCACGTGCTTGAGCCGCGGCGGCGCCCACAGCGTGAAGAAGTCCACGAACACGTGCCCCTTCTTCAGTTGGCAATACGGCAGGCACATCGCCACCCCCATCGCCGACAGCATCTGCACCAGTTCGTAGTCACCGGGCACCGGCAGGCTGAACAGCGCCCGGCCGACCACGCTGACCACCGACATCAGCGCCTCGATGACGAAAAACAGGCCGCCCAGCACCGCAACCCAGGTGCATAGCGCGACAATGATCTTGCTGACCGGACCGCTGGTCTGCACAAGCGGCTGGTCCAAAGCTTCGGCCATCCGAATCTCCTCCGTTGGAAAACAAAAACCGCCGCATCATCCCCCACCTCGAAGGCGAAGGCGACGCGGCGGGGTAGTTCGTTACTTGGAGTACTTGTCTACCAGGGAAACGGCTTCGTCGTAAAGCTTCTGGCCATTCTGGCCCTTGCCCGAGATGTCCTTGATCCACTCCGCGGCCACCGGCTTGGTGGCGTCCTGCCACTTCGCGATTTCCGCCGCGGGAATCTCGTAGACCGTGTTGCCACGGGCCACCGCGGCCTGGCGACCGGCGGCGTCGGCATCCTTGAACTGGGTCGACACCCAGGCCGAGAACTCGCGGCCGCTGTTGTCGTCGATGACCTTCTTCAGCTCCGGCGGCAGGCTGTCGTACTTCTTCTGGTTCATCACATAGATCATGGTCGCCGTGGTCATCGCACGGTCGCCACCCGCTTCGGCGTGGAACTTGGTCAGTTCATGGGTTTTGGTCGCCGGCACCACCTCCCACGGAATCAGCGCGCCTTCGATCACGCCCTTGGACAGGCTCTCGGCCATCTGCGGCACCGGCATGCCCACCGGGGTCGCGCCCAGCGACGCCAGCAGCTTGTTGCCCAGCCGCGACGGCGCGCGCACCTTCATGCCCTTGATGTCGTCCAGGGTCTTGACCTGCTTGTCGCGGAAGTGGAGCTGGTTCGGGCCATTGACCCAGACGCCCAGCGGCTTCATGCCGGCGAACTCGCTCAGCGCGTTGGCCTGGACGAAGTCCCACAGCGCGCGCGAGGACGCCTCGTGGGTGGTGGTGACGAAGGGCAGCTCGAACACTTCGGAGACCGGGAAGCGGCCCGGCGTATAGCCCGGCAGCGTCCACACC
>JAEWVQ010000037.1 GCA_023459095.1 Pseudomonadota bacterium
TGGTCCGGCCCGAGGATGGAGAAGCCGCCATCGACCGGGATGTCGATGCCGGTGATCCACGACGCATCGGCGCTCGCCGCGAACGCGATCGCACGGCCGACTTCCTCGCCGCGGCCGACGCGGCCGAGCGGGTGGAAGTGGGCGCCGACCGCATCGGCCTTGGCGATGTCGCCGCCGCTCATGTTCTCCACCGAAGGCGACCAGGTCCACGCCGGCGACACCGACACCACGCGGATGCCCAGCGGCGCCAGGCTGACCGCGAAGTTCTTGGTGATCTGGATGATGGCGGCCTTGGAGGCGGGGTAAACCGCGCGGCCGTCGGCACCGAACTTACCGCCGGTGCTGCCGAGGTTGATCACGACGCTGCCGGGCCGCATCACCGCCGCGGCCTGCTGGGTGAAGATCGCGCCCGACACCAGATTCACGTTCAGCGTCGCCAGCCATTCGGCGCGCGACGAGGCCAGCCCGCGGTCGTTGTAGCTGCAGGCGTTGTTCACCAGGATGTCGAGCCGGCCGCATTCATCCACCACCGTGCGGATGCAGCGCTCGATGGCGGCATCGTCGGTGATGTCGGCTTCCAGGTAGCGGGCGCGGAGGCCGATGCCTGCGGCCACCGCCTCGCCGGCTTCGCGACCGCGGCCGACGATGTACACGGTTGCGCCGGAGCCGGCCAGCACGCGCGCGATGTCGGCGCCCAGGCCCTGGGTGGCGCCGGTGACGATGGCCACCTTGCCGGCCAGGCGCGGGGTTTCGGTGGTGCTCATGTCTGTCCTTTCGAGGTGAGGGCCACAAGCGCGCCATCCACGTCGCCGACCTCGGCGATCAGCCGCATGCTGGCCAGCGCGTTGCTGTGGGCGGTGCCGGCGGCGGCGCAGGCGTCGGCCGCGACGGTGACTTCATAGCCGCGGTCGGCGGCATCGCGCACCGTGCTCTCCACCACCGAGTGGGTGGCGATGCCGCCGATCACCAGCTGCCTGGCGTCGAGCAGGCGCAGCAGCGCTTCCAACTCGGTGCCGTAGAAGGCGCTGATGCGGTTGTGCTTGAAGGCGAACTCGCGCGGGCTGTCGAGCGGCGCGAGTTCGGCAAAGAATTCGGAACCCCAGTGGCCGTCGCGCACCGCGCCGATCTCCGCCGTCTTGCGGAAGATCGGGGTGTTGCGGGCGAGGTCGGCATAGTCGGGGCGGAAGGCCATGCGCACGTGGATGATGGGCCAGCCCCGTGCGCGGGCACCCGCCAGCAGCCGCCCGGCGGCGGCGATGAGGTGGGCGCGCGCCGGGTCGTCCTCGGAGAGGCCCACACGGATGCGGCCCTCGGGGTGCAGCTGGTCGTTCTGGTAGTGCAGGGCGAGGACAACCGGCGCTCTCATTCTTCTGCCCTCCCGTCGCTGCGCGCCACCCTCCCCAGGGGAGGGGCGCGCTTTCCTTCGGGCGGCCGTGCGGACGCGCGCATCAGATGAACACTTCCAGGTTGGCGAACACGTCGTCGCAGTTCACCAGGTTCACCCGCTTCAGCATGATCTTCCAGCCGCCGTCCTCGGTGGCCGCCAGCTTGTGGAACACCGCGCCGGCGAGCTGGCGCTGGTCGATGCGCCATTCGGTGAGCTGCAGCGTGGAGCGCACGATGAGGTGGCCGGCGGCGTCCAGGCCCTCGATGGTGATGTTGCCGACCAGGTGGGCGCTGCGGGTGAGCGGCTGCTGCGACCAGTTGCGGGCGTTCTCGACGCGGCGCACGCGCACTTCGCGCAGCATCTTGTCTTCCCAGAACAGCGAGATCTGCTCGAACGGGTTGGCCTGGTCGTGGAAGCGCGGCACCCAGTAGCGGCCGTCTTCGGTCCACAACGCCAGCCATTCGGCGAAGCGGCGTTCGTCGAGCAGGCGGGCTTCGTGGAACAGGAACTGCTCTACGCCACGAATGGCTTCCGGCGAAAGGGTGGCGCCGGCAACCGGCGCGGTGGAAACGTCGAAACGACGGTCAAGCAGTTGCACGGTCGGCCTCCTTGTTGTCAGCCTGGGCGGAAGAAGAGTGGGCAGGGGCGGGGTTGAGCATGTACTGCTTCCAGGCGGCGAACTGGTTGCGCATCGGCAGCTCGCTGGTGCCGTTGGTGGACACCATGCCGTCCGGCGTTTCGCGGTCGGTGCCGAGGTAGCGGTGCAGGCTGACCCAGTCGCCGCCGCGGGTCTGGTTGCCTTCCTGGCAGCGCTTGTACACCTCGACGTCGTCCGGCATGACGTTGGAGGACGGCGAGTTGATCAGGTTGGCGTAGGTCAGCGCGCGGTCGAACACCGATTCCGGCGCGCCCTTCAGACGGAAGGTCTGGATCTCGATCATGGTGCGGTCCACGCTGACCGGACGGATCACGCGGAACTGCTGGAACACGGTGTGCGGCGAGCCGCTGCCGTAGAGGATGGTGTTGTGGCGGTTCATGCCGAGGATCTGGCGCGCCTTGTCTTCGCCGTAGGCTTCGGTGAGCACTGCGAAGTGCTCGCGCGACACCGGGTCGCGGGTGGCCGCGGTGGGGTCGAAGATCGCCTCCATGTAGCCGTGGCCGTTGTGGTAGGCGCGCAGTTCCAGCTTTTCCCAGAATTCGTAGGGCTCGCCGTTGCCGTCCATGATCAGCAGCTCGAAGGGCATCTCGCCCAGCGCCGCCGCTTCTTCGCGCGCGGCGACGAAGGAGGATTCGTGGGTGACGCGGGCATGCATGGTGTCGTGCAGGTTCTCGTAGAACACCTTCCAGTTCGATTTCTGCATGACGCGGAAGGTGCCGCCGGCCACTTCCACTTCGCCCACCGGCGAACGGTCGCAGAGGTTGTCGATCGACGAGATGACGCCGCCGAGGAAGGTCTTGAGGTCCGGGCCGACCGGTGACTGGCTGGCGAAGACGAAGCCGCGGTAGCTGTCGACGCGGGCCACCGCCTGCATCGAGAAGTCGGGGTTGTCGGCGGCGTAGGTGGTGCCTTCGAGGCCGTTCTTCAGCGGCAGCGACAGGTGCGAGCCGTCGAGCTTGAAGGTCCACGCGTGGTAGGGGCAGCGGAAGAACTTGCCGGTACAGCCGTCGCCATCGGCCACCACCTTGGCGCCCTTGTGCGGGCAGCGGTTGTACACCACGTTCACCTTGCCGTCGGCGCCGCGCACCATGATCACGTCCTGATCGCCGATGCGGGTGGTGTGGTAGTCGCCGGTCTTCTTCACCTGGCTTTCGTGGCCGACGTAGATCCAGGCCTGGCCGTAGATGCGCTCCATCTCCAGGGCGAAGATCTCGGGATCGGTATAGACGCGCTTGTGCACGCTGTCGGCGCGCACCAGGGCGGCGAGCGCTGCGTTGGACAGGGTCATTGCTGCTCTCCTCGGGGGGTCAAAGTTCGAGCACCAGTCGCGCGGACCGGGCACGGGAAACACAGGTACAGAAGCCGCCTTCCGCGCGCTCGCGCGCCGACAGGCAGATATCGCGGTGGTCGGCTTCGCCTTCCAGGATCTTGGCGGTGCAGATGCCGCACTCGCCGCGACGGCAGTCGAACATCGGGTCGAGTCCGGCGTCCTCCATGACGTCCATCACCGTTTTGCCCACCGGCACGTCCAGGGTGATGCCGCTGGTGGCGAGTTCGACGGTGAAGGGGCGGTCGCCGGCTTCATCGAGCGCGCCGGTGAAGAGTTCGCAGTGCAGGTTGGCGTCCGCCCAGCCGAGCCGGCGGCCGGTGTCGAGCACTGCGGCGATGAAGCCCTTGGGGCCGCAGACGTAGAGGTGGCGGCCGGCGGCCGGCGCGCCGATGACCTCGGCGAGCGGCATGCCCCGGGCGGGGTCGCCGCCGTCGAACCAGCAGCGCGCGTGCTCCAGCGCCTCGACCTCGGCGCAGTAGGCGGCGCGCTCGCGCTCGCGGGCGGCGTAGTGCAGGGCGTAGCGCTGGCCGGCGGCGGCGAGCGCGCGCGCCATGCACAGGATCGGGGTGATGCCGATGCCGCCGGCGAGCAGCAGGTGGGACTCGGCGGCGTCGATCAGCGGGAACAGGTTCTTCGGCGCCGAGGCGTCGATCACCTCGCCCTCGGCCAGACCGTGCACCCAGCGCGAACCGCCGCTGCCTTCGGCCTCGAGCTGGACCGCGATCTCGATGCGGTCGCCGCCGTCGCACGGCGTCACCAGCGAATAGGCGCGGCGCAGCGGACGCGGGCCCGGCACGTGCAGTTCGACATGGGCACCCGGCGCGTACGCGGGCAGGGCGCTGCCGTCGGTGGTGCGCAGCACGAGCCGGCGAATCTGCGGGGTCAGGGCGTCGATCCGGTCGACGCGAAGGGAGAGCGCGGTCATCGAAAAGCTCCGAGGTTGCCGCCGGCGCCTTCGGGCGTGGTGCCGGCTGCGAAAAATCTAGCTCCCGCCGCCTTCGCGAAATAGCCGCGATTGGCAGCCCTTGTCCGCAATTTGCAGATTGCCCCGGCAATGCCTGATTCGGACAAACGCGGCCGGAACGCTGCCTATTCCGGATAGTGGCTCCCGGCCAATTGCCGAAGAATCGTCGTGCAGTCGGATTGACGGCGAGGACGCGGGGAACCCTTTATGGACAGTACTTTTGTGATCGAGCAGTTGATCAACGGCATCGGCTACGGGCTGATGCTGTTCCTGCTCGCGGCGGGGCTGACGCTGGTGTTCGGAGTCATGGACACGATGAACCTGGCGCACGGCACCTTGTTCATGTTCGGTGCCTATATCGCGGCGACCGTGCATGAGCGCACCGGCTCTTTCATTGCCGCAATCCTGGCGGCGGTCGTGCTCACCATGCTGATCGGCGCGCTCCTCGAGCTTGCGCTGATGCGCCGGCTGTACCGGCGCAATCACCTGAATCAGGTGGTGGCGACGTTCGGCGTGATCCTGATCGCCGACGATCTGGTGAAGGCGGTGTGGGGCGCCGCGCCGATCATGGCGCCGACTCCGGCGGCGCTGTCGGGGCCGGTGCAGCTGCTGCCCGATCTGCCCTATCCCTCGTACCGCCTGCTCATTCTCGTCGCCGGCGTGGTCGCCGCGCTGGCGCTCTACGTCGCGGTGAACCACACCCGGCTCGGCATGCTGGTGCGCGCCGGGGCGTCGGACCGCGGCATGGCCGAACTCATGGGGGTGCGGGTGAAATCGGTGTTCACGCTGGTGTTCGTGATCGGCGCGGCGCTCGCCGGCGTGGCCGGCGCACTGATGGGGCCGCTCAGCGCGGTGCAGGTCGGCATGGGGGAATCGATCCTGATTCCGGCGCTGGTGGTGATCGTGATCGGCGGGATCGGCTCGGTGCGCGGATCGTTCGTCGCCGCGATGCTGGTCGGCGTGGTCGATACCGCAGGCCGCGCCTTCGTGCCGCCGGTGCTGCGCGAGGTGATGGCGCCGGCGCTGGCCGCCGACGTGGCGCCCGCGCTCGCCGGCATTGCGATGTACGTGTTGATGGCGGCCATCCTGTGCTTCAAGCCGGGTGGCCTGTTTCCGGCGAGGGGGTGAAATGACGACCAAGCATGAACGGGGCGCGGGCTGGTCCGCGCCGCTCATCGGCCTGGGGGTGCTGGCGGCGTTGCCGCTGCTCGCGGCGCCGCTCGGCCTCGACTACTACGTGGGCTTCGCGACCCGCATCCTGATCGTGATGCTGATCGCCACCAGCCTGAACTTCCTCATGGGCTACGGCGGGCTGGTGGCGCTCGGCCACGCCGGTTTCGTGGGCGTGGGCGCCTACGCCCTGGTCGCGTTGAGCGAGGCCGGGGTGAGCTCGGCGTGGCTGCTGTGGGGCGGCGCAATGGCGGCGGCGGCGCTCGCCGCGGCGGTGATCGGGGCGCTGTCGCTGCGTACCAAGGGTGTGTATTTCCTGATGATCACGCTCGCCTTCGCGCAGATGCTCTATTACGTCGCGGTGTCGCTGCGGATCTACGGCGGCGACGATGGCTACAACCTCGCCGCCCGCCCGGTGCTCGGCTTCGGCCTCGATGCCGACGACGACGCCACCCTGTACTGGGTGGTGCTGGGCGTCTGCGTGGGGTGCTTCGCGCTCTTTCACCACTCGGTGGGGGCGCGCTTTGGCCAGGCGCTGGTCGGCATCCGCGACAACGAGTCGCGCATGGTCGCGCTCGGCTACCCGGTGTATCTGCTCAAGCTCCAGGCCTTCGTCCTGACCGCGGTGGTCGCCGGGTTGGGCGGCGCGCTGATGGTGACCCAGAACGCCTTCATCAGCCCGTCGTCGATGCACTGGTCGCAGTCGGCGACGCTGATCGTCATCGTCGTCCTCGGCGGCCTCGGCCACCGTTGGGGCGGGGTGCTGGGCGCGGCGGTGTGGATGATCCTCGAGGAGACGCTGCGCATGAGCACCGAGTACTGGCACTGGCCGCTCGGTGTGCTGGTGATCGCAATCATCCTGTTCGCCCCGGACGGGCTGGGTGCGCTGTTCGGCCGCCGTGGCGGTACGGCGCGCGGCGGTCTGGGACGTTTGATCCGGAGGCTGGCATGAGTCTGTTCTCGACCGCGGGGCTGGTGAAGCAGTTCGGCAGCCTGCGCGCCACCGACAACGTGTCGTTCGAGGTCGGCGCCAACGAGGTGCATGCCCTGATCGGCCCCAATGGCGCCGGCAAGAGCACGCTGGTGAACCTGATCTCGGGCATGTTGCCCGCCGACGCCGGCAGCATCCGCCTGAACGGCGTCGAGCTCACCGGCATGGCGCCGCATCGCCGCGTCCGCGCCGGGCTGTCGCGCTGCTTCCAGGTCACCAACCTGTTCAAGAACGCCACCGTGCGCAGCAACCTGATGCTGGCGGTGCAGGCGCACCAGGGCCACAGCTACCTCACCTTCGGCCGCCGCGACGGCGAAACCGCGCTGGTCCGCCGCGCCGAGGCGCTGGCCGAGCGCGTGGGCCTGGCCGGCGTGCTGGAACGTGTCGCCGGCAGCCTGCCCTACGGCGCGCAGCGCCAGCTCGACGTCGCGCTGGCGCTTGCCGCCGAGCCCCGGCTGCTGCTTCTCGACGAGCCGATGGCGGGCATGGGGCCGGAGGAGTCGGTGCGCATGGTCGAACTCATCCAGACCCTGCGCCGCGACATGGCGATCGTGCTCATCGAGCACGACATGGATGCGGTGTTCCGCCTCGCCGACCGCATTTCGGTGCTGGTGTACGGGCGGGTGCTGGCGACCGGGAGCGCGGACGAGATCCGTGCCCATCCCGAGGTGCAGGCGGTTTATCTGGGCTCGGAGGCGGATCAATGAAACACGACGCGCTGCTTTCCTGTAGCGGCCTGCAGGCCGGTTATGGTGCCAGCCAGGTGTTGTTCGGGCTGGATTTCGAGATCGCGCCGGGCGAGGTCGTCGGCCTGCTCGGGCGCAATGGCATGGGCAAGAGCACGACGATCAAGAGCATCGTCGGCGTGCTCCCGCCGAGCCGCGGCGAGATCCGCTTCATGGGCGAGTCGATCGGCCGTCTCGGCGCTGACTCGATCGCGCGCCGCGGGGTGGCGATCGTGCCCGAGGGCCGGCGCTGCTTTCCCAACCTGAGCGTGCGCGAGCATCTGGTGGCGTTCGCCGACGACCGCAACGGCGTGCGCGACGGCTGGACCCTGGAGCGCATCTATGCGCTGTTTCCGCGCCTCAAGGAGCGCGCCAACAATCTCGGCAACCAGCTCTCGGGCGGCGAACAGCAGATGCTCGCGATCGGCCGGGCGCTGTCGACCAATCCGCGCCTGCTGATCCTCGACGAAGCCACCGAGGGCCTGGCGCCGGTGATCCGCGACGAGATCTGGCGCTGCCTGCGCCTGCTCAAGGAGCAGGGGCAGACCACCCTGGTGGTGGACAAGTACGTCGATCGGTTGGTCGAACTCGCCGACCGCCATCTGATTCTCGAGCGCGGCCGCATCGTGTGGTCGGGTTCGTCGGCGGCGCTTGCCGCCGACCGCAGCCTCTGGCACCGCTACATGGGCGTCTGAAGCGGTCCGTGCCTGGATTCGCGCCGCCGCAAGGCCTGCGATGGCGCGTTGTCGTCCCCTGCAGTCCGGTATCCCCAACCCCACGGAGATTCACGATGAACAAGACCTTCCCCCGCGCTGCCGCCGCGATCCTGGCCTGCGGTCTGGCCTGTGCGCCGGCGGCGCAGGCCGCCGACACGCTCAAGATCGGCTTCCTGACCACGCTGTCCGGACCGGGCGCGGCGCTCGGCACCGATGTGCGCGACGGCTTCAAGCTCGCCCTGAGCCATGCCGGCGGCAAGTTCGGCGGGCTGCCGGTGGAGCTGAACCTGGTCGACGACCAGCAGAATCCGCAGACCGGACGCCAGAGCGTGGAGCGCTTCCTCAAGCGCGACAAGGTCGATGTGATCACCGGCGCGGTGTTCTCCAACGTGCTGCTGCCGGTGCTGCCGGGCATCCTGCAGTCCGGCACGGTGTATCTGTCGACCAACACCGGCCCGCGCGACTACGCCGCGGAGAAATGCGACCCGAACTTCTTCGCGCTCGCTTGGCAGAACGAGGACATTCCCGCGGCGATGGGGCAGTTCGCCACCGAGAAGGGTTACCGGCGCGTGGCCATGATCGCGCCCAACTACCCGGGCGGGCGGGAATCGCTGGACGGTTTCAAGCGCCTGTACAAGGGCGAGATCGTCGAGGAGATCTACACCAAGCTCGGCCAGCTCGATTACGCCGCCGAACTGGCGACCATCCGCGTCGCCAAGCCCGATGCGGTGTTCTTCTTCCTGCCGGGCGGCATGGGCGTGAACTTCATCAAGCAGTTCGACGGCGCCGGCCTCAACAAGCAGATGGCGCTGCTCGCGCCGGGCTTCTCCGCCGACGAGGACACGATCAAGGCGGTGGGCGAATCCATCGTCGGCCTCTACAACGCCTCGCAGTGGGGGGGCGATCTCGACAACGCCGCGAACCAGCGCTTCGTCGCCGACTTCGTCAAGACCTATGGCCGCACGCCGACCATGTACGCCGCCCAGGGCTACGACACCGGAATGCTGCTCGACAGTGCGGTGAAGAAGGTCGGCGGCCGCATCGAGGACAAGGCCGCGTTCCTCGCCGCGCTCAAGGCTGCGGAGTTCGCCTCGGTGCGCGGCGACTTCCGCTTCAACACCAACCAGTACCCGATCCAGAACCTGTATCTTCGCGAGGTCGTAAAGACCGCGCAGGGACAGGCGACGAACAAGGTCGTGGGCACGGTGATCAAGGATCACGCCGACCCGTTCGCCACGGCGTGCAGGATGGGCGGCTGAGCGGGCGCGGAGCGCGGACCCGCGGCGCCGCGGGTGTAGTGGCTGACGAACAGGCGGGCGGATCGGGTGATCCGCCCGCCTGTTCGTCTTTGCGGGCAGGGAGGTTCTGGCAATGACATTGGGTTGAGTTCGGTGCGCGCTGCGTTTATCATTTTTGCATAATGACGTTGATATGGAGAAGCGCAGTGATGATGAAACGTGTCCTGGTCCCCCTGCTGTCCGGCCTGCTGCTCGCGGGCTGCCTGTCCACCGGAACCGATTCGCGCCTGGTCGCGTCCGGGGTCGGCGACGTGTTCAAGGCCGCGACCCTGACCGACGACGACATGCGAACGCTTGGCGTGCAGGCCGCCAAGGCCTACGACGCCAAGTACAAGGTCGCCTCGGCGAAATACACCCAGCGCCTGAACCGCCTCGTCGCCAAGCACGGCAAGGAAGACGGGCTGAGCCTGAACTACAAGGTGTACGCGTCCTCGGAGGTCAATGCCTTCGTCCTGCCGGATGGCTCGATCCGGGTCTATAGCGCGCTGATGGACATGATGAACGACGACGAGCTGCGCTGGATCATCGGCCACGAGATCGGCCACGCCAAACACGGTCATGCCGCGGCGCGCTACAAGGCCGCCTATCTGGCCTCGGCGGCGCGCAAGGGGGTCGCCGCGAGCAACAGCGCGATCGGCGATCTCGCCGCGGGCGAGAGCGGGGCGCTGGTCGAGGCCGTGCTCAACTCGCAGTATTCGCAGAGCAACGAGCACGAGGCCGACGCCTACGGTCTCGCCTTCATGCGCAAGCACGGCTACAACGCCCAGGCCGCGGTCAGCGCGCTGACCAAGATCGCCGCCCTCGGCGACAGCTCCAGCATCCTCTCCACCCACCCCGCGTCCAGCGCCCGCGCCAACCGCATGCGCGAGCAACTCGCCAACCGCTGAACGCCGTCTGCACTGTTGCCGCACGCAGAACCGCCGCCCGCAAGGGCGGCGGTTCTGCGTTTACGGCATGGCCGAGTGCGCGCGTTTCAGACAGCGCAGGGCGAAGGTCGAGCGGCTGTGGCGGACGCCGCGGATGCGGTACAGCTTCTCGCGCAGGAAGCGCTCGTAGCCGGCGGTGCCGGCGACCGCGACCTTGATCAGATAGTCGTACTCGCCGCTCACCAGATAGGCCTCCATGACTTCGGGCAGGGCCACCAAGGCCTCGCCGAAATGCTGGAACACCGCGTCGTCGTGGCGGTCGAGGGTGACCTCGATGAGCACCGTGTCGGGCACGCCGAGCGCGCTCTGGTCGAGAACCGCGACGTACTCGCGGATGATGCCGGCGGCTTCGAGCGCACGCACGCGGTTCCAGCACGGCGTCGGCGACAGGCCGACACGCTCGGCGAGCTTCTGGTTGCTGATGCGGCCGTCGTTGCGCAGCTCGCGCAGGATGCGGCGGTCGAGGTCGTCGAGGCGGCCGTCCTTCATGGTGATCTGTCTCGAATCCGGAATTGATGAGGAAAAATTTTCAACATTATGAGTAATTAAAGAAAGTTGTTCTGCCTTGAAGGTGATTCAAGGAATGCAACAGCAGCACATTCTGCTCCCTTCCGCGTACGATTTTCCCAGCGCCCACAAGGCGCGCACAGATCCGGGCATGCTGCCGGCCCTCCCCACCGGGAGGGGGCGCGTGCGGTCCGGAAAAACTGAGGAGTGCATCGTGCCCGGAGTGTTTGCGCGTGCGGGCGTCGGCTACGGAGGAGATCCCCGAGCAGCCGGCCTGCCGCTGATGTTGATTGCACCCGCGCTGTTCGCCGCCAACATGGTGGCGGCGCGCTGGGCGGAAAGTGCCGCGATTCCGCCGGTGTTCCTCGCCTTCGGGCGCTGGACGCTGGCCTTCCTGATCCTGCTGCCGTTCGTCGCGCCGCGCCTGTGGGCGAGTCGCGCCGTGCTCGCGGCGAGCGCGCCGCGCCTGCTGCTGCTCGGCGCGCTCGGCATGGGGGTGGCGGTGGCGCCGCAGTACATCGGCGTTCGCGACACCAGCGCGACCAACGTCGCGCTGATCTTCGCAGCGTGCCCGGCGCTGGTGGCCTTGATCGAGGCCGCGGTGTGGCGGGTGCCGCTGGGCACGAAGCGCGCCGTCGGCATGTCGTTGGCGATCTGGGGCGTGCTGCTGGTGCTGGCGCGCGGTGAACTGGGCACGCTCGCCGGGCTGCGCTTCGGGACCGGCGATCTGTGGGTGGTGCTCGCCGCCTGCGGCTGGGCGCTCTATACCGTGCTCGGCAAGCGCCGGCCGTTGCCGGCGCTGCCCGGCGAGGTCAGGCTCGCTGCGCTCATCGGCGGCGGCGCGCTCGCGCTCGCCCCGTTCGCGCTGCTCGAGGCGGGCGCCGGACAGGTGGCCGATTTCGCCGATGGCCGCCTCTACGCCGCGCTGATTTTCCTCGCCATCGTGCCCAGCCTCGGTGCGTATTGCTGCTACGACCGTCTCGTCGGCCTCGTCGGCCCGGGGGGCGCGAGCGTGTCGATGTACCTGATTCCGCTCTATGCCGCGCTCGCCGCCTGGCCGCTGCTCGGCGAGGTGCCGCAATCGTTCCACATCGCCGGCTTCGGCCTGATCCTCGGCGGCGTGCTGCTCTCCGGGCTGCAGCCGGTGCGGCACTGAGCGAGCGGCGCGGCGGTGGCACGAATGGCCGTTTTGTTGCACGAAGCGCTGCAGTCCCGCCGCCGGTCGCGCGCGACACTGCGCCTGCTGACCCCGTTCGCGGGCGTCCGTGCTTGCACACCGACGGAGACTGAAGATGACCCAGACCGACAACGCCGGCTACCCGGTGTCCGGCGCCAGCGCCGAGAGCCTTGCCTTCTTCGAGCGCGCGGCCCATGAATTCCGCTGCCTGATCGGCGATCCTGCCGCCACCATCGACCGTGCGCTCGAGGCCGCGCCGGCGATGTGCATGGCCCATGTGCTCAAGGGCTGGCTGTACCTGCTCGGCACCGAGCCCAAGGGCATCGCCGTGGCACGCGCGTGCGCGGCGAGCGCGGCGCCGCTCGCGGCGACCGAGCGCGAACGCCGCCATGTCGACGCGATGGCGCAGGTCGCGCACGGACGCTGGCGCGCCGGCGGACTCGCGCTCGAGGATCTGAGCGTGCGTTATCCGCGCGATGCGCTCGCGTTGCAGGCCGGCCACCTGGTCGATTTCTACCGCGGCGACGCGCGCATGCTGCGCGACCGCATCGCACGCGCGCTGCCGGCGTGGTCGCAGGCGATGCCGGGCCACCATGCGGTGCTTGGGATGTATGCCTTCGGTCTGGAGGAGAACGGCGAGTTCGATCAGGCCGAGCATTTCGGACGTTGCGCCGTCGCCCTGGAGCCGCGCGACGGCTGGGCCTGGCATGCGGTCGCGCATGTGCACGAGATGCGCAACCGCGCCGACGACGGCATCGCCTGGCTACAGCCGCAGGCCGCGGTGTGGGCGGCGGAGAGCTTTTTCGCGGTGCATAACTGGTGGCATCTGGCGCTGTTCCACCTCGAACGCGACGATGTCGATGCGGTGCTGCGCCTGTTCGACGGCCCGATCTTCGGCGCCCGCTCCGCCCTCGTCCTCGACCTGATCGATGCCAGCGCCCTGCTGTGGCGCCTGCATCTGCGTGGCGTGGAGGTGGGCGAGCGCTGGCAGGCGGTTGCCGACAACTGGTTGCCGCTTGCCGCGGCCGGCACTTATGCGTTCAACGATGCGCACGCGATGATGGCCTTCGTCGGTGCCGGCCGCGCCGCCGACGGCGAGCGCGTGCTCGCCGCGCAGCGTGCGGCGCGGATGCGGGACGACGACAACGCGGCCTTCATCGGCGAGGTCGGCGCCGCGGTAACGCGCGCGCTGCAGGCTTTCGGCGAGCGTGACTACGCGACCGCGGTGCGTCTGCTGCGCGCGGTCCGCAGCCAGGCGCAGCGCTTCGGCGGTAGCAACGC
>JAEWVQ010000038.1 GCA_023459095.1 Pseudomonadota bacterium
GCCTCCTCGAGATAATGCGTGGTCAGGACGATGGTGTGACCATCGCGGTTGAGCTTGCGGATGAACTGCCACAAGCCCTGGCGCAGTTCGACATCGACCCCGGCGGTGGGCTCGTCGAGCACGATCACCGGCGGCCGATGGACCAGGGCCTGCGCCACCAGCACGCGGCGTTTCATGCCCCCCGACAGGGTGCGCATGTTGGCGGACGCCTTGGCGGTCAGATCCAGATTTTCCAGCACCTCGTCGATCCAGGCGTCGTTGCCGTGAATGCCGAAATAGCCGGACTGGATGCGCAGCAGCTCGCGCACCGAGAAGAAGGGATCGAACACCAGCTCCTGCGGCACCACGCCGAGCTTGCGGCGGGCGTTGCGATAGTCGGCGACGACGTCGTGCCCCATGACCTCGAGGGTGCCGGAGTCGGCGCGCACCAGCCCGGCGAGCGCGGAAATCAGCGTGGTCTTGCCGGCACCGTTGGGGCCGAGCAGCCCGAAGAATTCGCCTTGGCGGATCTCCAGATCGACGCCGCCGAGGGCGCGGAGATTGCCGTATTGCTTGGTGACCGCGGCAATGCGGATGGCGGGAACTGTCATGTGCGGTTCTGGTTCAGGCCGCAAGCGGCAGGAGTTCATCGATACCGTACAGCCCGGCGAGGCTGCGCAGCCCCGGCGGCAGGGCGCGCACTTCGAGCGTGCGTCCGCGTGCGCGCGCCACCCGCACCCAGTCGAGGAGCAGCGCAAGCGCCGCCGAGTCGGCCGCACTCACCGCCGACAGATCGACGACGACGTCGCCCGCGACCAGCGCCTCGTGGCCGCGCGCCGCGAGCGCGGCCACGGTGCGCATGGTGAGCGCCCCATCGAGACTCAGCACGGACACGCCGGCAGCGCTCACGCGCCCTCCTGCAGCGTGCGGTTCTTGTCCTCGAGCGAGCGGATCAGGCCGTCGACCCCGCCGCTACGGACTTCCTGCGCGAAGGTGCTGCGGTAGTTGGTCACCAGGCTGACGCCGGCAACCACGACGTCGAACACCTTCCAGCCCGCGTCGCCCTTCTCCAGCGTGTAATCGATGCCGATCGGCTGAGCGCCGGCCTGGCGCACCTCGGTACGGACCTGCACCGTGGCGTCGCCATCGGCGATGCGCACCGGTTTGAAATCGATGGTCTGGTCGCGATACTGGGTGAGCGCGTTGGAGTAGGTGCGGACCAGCAGGGTGCGGAATGCACCGGTCAGGCGCTGCTGCTGCTCAGGCGTGGCGGAGCGCCAGTCGCGGCCGACCGCAAGCATGGTCATGCGCCGGAAGTTGAAGTGCGGCAGCACCTTCTCCTCGACCAGTTCGAGCACACGCCGGGTGTCGCCGGCCTGGATCGCCTTGTCCTGACGGACGATGGTGAGCACCTCGTCGGTGACTTGGCGCACCAGCACGTCCGGTTGCAGTGCCGCCTCGGCGGCCTGCGCCCCGGGCGCGAACGCGAGCATCAACACCAGCACACAGGAAAACAGTCTGTTCATCACCTTCACCGATCGAGTACGCCGGAGGCCGCGCCCTCCGGCAGGCGGGCGGCCTCACCCAGGGCCACCAGTTCGAGATTGCCGAGCGCATTGGCGGCCACCGCATCGACGGCCTCGCCCGGCGCCCGCGCCGCATCGTCATCGGCGTCGAAATCTTCGTACAGGCGCGGCGGGTTGCCGTCGTAAACTTTGTAACGGCGCTGTTCGAGATAGAAGTCGCGCACGTAGCTGTATTTGTCCAGCGTGCCCTCGTCGAGCGTCTTGTCGATGCCAAGCACGCGCGAGCGGCCATGGACGAGGCGGAGCGCGGTCAGCGAGTTGCGCGTCGGAACGTGCCTGATGCCCCACACGTCGTCGCCCATCATGTCCAGCGGCAGCGCCGCGGCATCGCGCAGGGTGCGCGGGCCGAAGAAGGGCAGCACGACATAGACGCCCTCGCCCACCCCCCAGTAACCCAGGGTCTGGCCGAAATCCTCGTCATGCTTGGGCAGGCCGGCCTCCGACGCCACGTCGAGAATCCCGGCGATACCGAAGGTGGTGTTCACGACGAAGCGCATCAGGTCGCTCAACGCATCGGCGACCTTGCCTTGCAGCAAGTTGTTCAGCCCGATCCAGGGATCACCGACGTTGCCGAACACATTGCCGACCCCGGTGCGCACCGGCGCCGGCAGCACCGTCTCGTAGAGCTGGGCGGCGGGCTTCAGTGCCACCTTGTCCACGCCCTCGTTGAACGAGAACATCGCCCGGTTGTAGCCCTCGAGCGGGTCCGCGCGCTCGCCGCCGACGCTCGCGCATCCGCCGAGCAGCGCGCCGCACAGCGCGAGCGTGGCGAGCCGGACGCCGGCTCCGCGGTGGAACGAATCGTTTTTCTTGTTCATGAGCCAGCCTTGCCTCACTGTGCCGGCGTTTCCGCCGCCTTGTCGAACAGGAACTGTCCGATCAGCTTCTCGAGCACCACCGCCGACTGGGTGATCTGCACCCGGTCGCCGCCCTTCCACACCGCCTCGTCGGCACCCGGCTCGAGCCCGACGTACTGCTCGCCGAGCAGGCCGGAGGTAAGGATGGTGGCGATCGTGTCGCGCGGAAATTCATAACGACTGTCGATGTCGAGGCGCACGATCGCACGATAGCTCTGGGTATCGAAGCGGATGTCGGCAACGCGGCCGACGAGCACGCCGGCACTCTTCACCGGCGCCCTCACCTTGAGCCCGCCGATGTTGTCGAACGGGGCTTCGACCGCATAGGTCACCGAACCGTTCAGGCCGGAGAAGCTCCCCACCTTCAGCGCGAGAAAGACGAGCGCGGCAAACCCCAGCGCGACGAAGATTCCAACCCACAGGTCGAGCGCGGTACGGCTCATCATCAACCCCGGAACATGAAAGAAGTCAGCACGAAGTCCAGCGCCAGGATCGCCAGCGCCGAACTCACCACGGTACGCGTGATCGCGCGCGACACGCCCTCGGCGGTGGGCACGCAGTCGTAGCCCTCGAACACCGCGATCAGCGATACCGCGACGCCGAACACGAAGGACTTGATCACGCCATTGACGATGTCGTGGCGGAAATCCACCGCGGCCTGCATCTGCGACCAGAACGCGCCATCGTCGACGCCGATGAACACGACGCCGATCAGCCAGCCACCGAAGATGCCCATCGCCGAGAACATCGCCGCCAGCAGCGGCATCGACACCACCCCGCCCCAGAAGCGCGGCGCGACCACGCGGGCGATCGGATTGACCGCCATCATGTCCATCGCCTTCAGCTGTTCGGTGGCCTTCATCAAGCCGATCTCGGCGGTCACCGCGGAACCCGCGCGGCTGGCGAAGAGCAGCGCGGCGACCACCGGCCCGAGCTCGCGCAGCAGGGACAGCGCCACCATCACGCCGAGCGCGTCGCTGGAGCCGAAGCGCTGCAGGATGTCGTAGCCCTGCAAGCCGAGCACGAGGCCGACGAAAAGCCCCGACACCAGGATGATGAGCAGCGACAGCACGCCGCTGAACCAGATCTCGCGGATGGTCAGATGCAGGCGGCGCACCGACTGGCCGGAATAAAGCAGGATCAGCCCGAGGAAGCGGGTGGCGAAACCGAGCCGCCACACGCCGTTGATCGTCATCGCGCCGATCGTGCGCAGAAACGCGGCCACGCCGTTCATCGGCCACCTCCATCGAGCAGCGCGGCGAGCGGCGGCGCCGGATAGTGGAAGGGCACCGGACCGTCGGCCTCGGCATCGACGAACTGGCGCACGAAGGGGTGGGTCGAGGCGCGGATCTCGGCCGGCGTACCGCTGGCGACGATGCGCCCGTCGGCGACGAAATACACGTAGTCGACGATGCTCAACGATTCGTGGACGTCGTGGGTGACCATCACCGAGCTGGCGCCGAGCGCGTCGTTGAGCCGGCGGATCAGCTGTCCGACGATGCCCAGCGAGATCGGATCGAGCCCGGCGAACGGCTCGTCGTACATGATCAGCATCGGATCGAGTGCCACCGCGCGCGCCAGCGCCACGCGCCGCGCCATGCCCCCGGAGAGTTCGGCCGGCATCAGCCCGGCGGCGCCGCGCAGCCCCACCGCCTGCAGCTTCATCAGCACCAGGTCGCGGATCATCGCCGGCGGCAGATCGGTGTGCTCGCGCAGCGGAAAGGCGACGTTGTCGAACACGCTCTGGTCGGTGAACAACGCCCCGAACTGGAACAGCATGCCCATGCGCCGGCGCAGTTCGTAGAGCGCTGCCTGGCTAAGGCGAGCGACATCGTGCCCGGCCACTTCGACGACACCCGCGGATGCCCGCAGCTGGCCGCCGATCAGGCGCAGCAGCGTGGTCTTGCCGCTGCCGCTGCCACCCATGATGGCAACCACCTGGCCGCGATGAACGGAGAGATCGATGCCGCTCAGGATCTCGCGTTCGCCATAGGCGAAACGCACGCCGCGCAAGCTGACGAGAGGAGTTTGTGGGGTCGCGGAGGTCACCGGTGGGATGCAGGCTTGCGCATCAAAAACGCGCAAGTTTAACAGACCCGCACCAATACGCCGCGCCGATCTGCACCGCGCAGGACGGCTCCGCACCACGCCGGCAACCCTCACGCAGGCACCGGTTCCGCAGATCGATTCACCAATATGTGCGGCGCAGACCGATCGCGACGCGATTTGTCCTTGAACCTCCAGAAAGCCGTACTAGCATGCAAACAACATTTACACGTTTTGCATATGCAGACATCAGAACACCTCCTGCCGGTCCTCGCATGCATCCTCGCCGCATGCAGTCACGTGCCGGCCGAACCGCCCTCGGCCGCCCATCTGCGCGCCACCGAGGAAGGCACCGCGCAGCCCACCGCGCAGCACACCGCGCAGCCTACCGCGGAGCACACCACCGCAGCCGCGCCCGCCCCTTCCCCCCGCGCCGCACGGTCCGGCGCCGCCGCCGAAACCTACTCGGTGACGGTGCATGAGGTGCCGGTCAATCAGCTGCTGTTCGCGCTCGCCCGCGATGCGCGGATCAACATCGACATCCACCCCGGCCTCACCGGCACAGTCACCCTCAACGCCGTCGACCAGACCCTGCCCCAACTGCTCACCCGCATCGCCCGCCAGGTCGAACTGCGCTTCGAGTTCGACGGCAGCGACCTGCAGGTGATGCCCGACACCCCACGCCTGCAGACCTACCGCATCGATTACGTGAACCTGAGCCGCAGTGTCAGCGGCACGGTGGCGACCACCACGCAGATCGCTACCAGCGCCACCGCGGTCGACGCCCGGGGCGGACGCAGCGGCGCGGGCAACGCCTCGATCACCCAGATCGAAACCGCCTCGGCGAACCGCTTCTGGGAATCGCTGGAAGCCAACATCCACCACCTGCTGCACGACGACGTCCGCGGCACGCCACCACGACGCTGCGCCGCAACGCCGCCGGGCGCGGGTGGCGCCGCGCCCTGCGATGCCGACGTCGGCGGCGCAGTGATGATCAACCGCGAGACCGGCGTGCTGCTGGTGCGCGCCACCGCGCGTCAGCACGAGCGCCTGCGCGCTTTTCTCGATCAGGTGCAGGGCGCCGCGCGCCGCCAGGTGCTGATCGAGGCCACCATCGTCGAAGTCACCCTCGCCGACGGCTACCGCCAGGGCATCGACTGGACCCGCCTCGGCATCCCGGGCTGGAGCGTGCAGCCGCGCGGCGGCTCGGGCAGCAACACGCTGACGCCCACGCTGTCGTATCTGTCCGGGCGCCTCGACATCCGCCTCGACCTGCTCGAAACCTTCGGCACCGTCAAGGTACTGTCCAGCCCGCGCCTGTCGGTGCTCAACAACCAGACCGCGATGCTCAAGGTGGTCGAGGAAATCGTCTATTTCCTCGTCGATGCCTCCACCACCGAGTACGCCAACAGCGACCGCGAAAAGATCACCGCGACCACCACCCCGCAATCGGTATCGGTCGGCATGGTCATGTCGGTGACGCCGCAGATCAGCGAGCACGGCGACATCACCCTCAACGTGCGCCCCACCATTTCCAGCATCTCGGGCTTTCGCGACGACCCCAACCCCTCGCTCGGTGCCATTCCGAACCGCGTGCCGCAAATCCGCACGCGCGAGATCGAGTCCGTGCTGCGCCTGCGCAGCGGCGAGATCGCCGTGCTCGGCGGCCTCATGGAAGACCGCCTCGACCGCGACACCGGGCGCATCCCGCTGGTGGGGGCGATCCCGCTGCTCGGTGAACTGTTCACCGCGCGCGACAACGCCGTCCGCCGCACCGAACTGGTGATCTTCCTGCGCCCGCTGCTGATCGGCGACCCGGCGATCGGCGGCGACTTCGCCGCCTACCGCGAGCATCTGCCCGACGACGACTTCTTCGCCCCCGGCCAGGCGGGCCCCGATGCGCGCAACTTCCCGGGGCAACCGCTCGCGCCCTTCCCCGCCCCCCATCCCGACGCCCGCTGAGCACGCCATGAACGCCCCTGTCCGCCTCATCGGCCAAAGCCTGCTCGCCGCCGGCCTGATCAGCGAGGACCAGTTGCGCATCGCGCTGCGCGAACAGGCCCTACACCACCGTCCGCTCGGGCGCCTGCTCGTCGACCTCGGCTTCCTGTCCGACGCCACGCTGTGCGCCGCGCTCTCGGCCTCGCTCGGCGAGCGCAGCGTCGATCTGCACGAAACCGTCCCCGACGCCGAGGCCCTCGCCCTGGTGGCGCAGGATTTCGCCCGCCGCCACCGCCTGCTGCCGCTCTCCTTCGACGCCGCACGCCCCGCCCTCACCGTGGCCATGGCCGACCCTCGCGACGTCGTCGCCCTCGACCGTCTGCGCGCCCTGCTCCCCGCCGGCACCCACCTCGACACCGTGCTCGCCGCCGACGGCGCGCTCGCCCAGGCCCTCGACCGCCATTACGGCTACCGCCTGGCGATCGACGACATCGTGCACGAGCTCGAAAGCGGCGACACCGCGCGTGCCGCGCCGCCGGCCTTCGCCGCCGGGGCGTCCTACGGCCAGCCCGCGGTGCGCCTGGTCGACGCCCTCCTCACCGACGCGGTCAAGCGCGGCGCCTCCGACCTCCACTTCGAACCCGAGGCCGGCTTCCTGCGCATCCGCTACCGCATCGACGGCCTGCTGCGTCAGATCCGCGCCTTCCACGGCCGCTGCTGGCCGCCGCTCGCGGTACGGCTCAAGGTCCTCGCCGGGCTCGACATCGCCGATACGCGCTCACCGCAGGACGGCCGTCTGTCCCTCACCGTCGGCGGACGCGCGGTCGATTTCCGCGTCTCGGTGCTGCCCACGCTGCACGGCGAGAACATCGTGCTGCGCGTGCTCGACCGCCAGCGCGGCGTCGTCGGTCTCGACGCCCTCGGCCTCGACGCCGCGCAACGCCAGTTGCTGCAGCGCATGCTCGCCCGCCCCGAAGGCCTGATCCTGTTCACCGGCCCCACCGGCAGCGGCAAGACCACGACGCTGTACGCCCTCCTCGCCCATCTCAACGCCGAGGCAGTCAACATCATGACCCTGGAGGACCCGGTGGAGTATCCGCTGCCGCAGGTCCGCCAGACCTCGCTCGGCGAGGCGAGCCGGCTCGATTTCGCCGGCGGCGTGCGCGCCCTGCTTCGCCAAGACCCAGACGTCATCCTGGTCGGCGAAATCCGCGACGCCGAAACCGCCGACATGGCACTGCGCGCGGCGATGACCGGGCATCGCGTGCTGTCCACGCTGCACACCAATTCCGCGCTCGGCGCGATCCCCCGCCTGCTCGACATCGGCATCGTCCCCGACGTCCTCGCCGGCAACCTCACCGGCGTCGTCGCCCAGCGCCTCGTCCGCCGGCTGTGCCCGGCCTGCCAGCGCCCGACCCCTGCCAGCGCACACGACCGCCGCCTGCTCGGCCTCGCGCCCGAGGCCGAGGCGCCACCGCTGTTCGTCCCCGGCGCCTGCCCCGCGTGCGACTTCCAGGGCTACCGCGGCCGCGCCGCGGTGCTCGAAATTCTGCGCATCGACGACGAGCTCGACCGCCTCATCGCCTGCCGCGCCCCCCGCCACGAACTGCAGGCCGCCGCGCACCGTGCCGGACTACGCACACTGGCCGACGACGGCGCGCGGCGCGTGCTCGACGGCACGACCTCGCTCGCCGAACTGTGCCGCGTCGTCGACCTCACCGAACGCATGGACGTGCACCCATGACCCTGCACCGCTACCGCGCGATCACCGCCGACGGCCGCCGGGTACGCGGCACCGCCGACGCCACCGGCCTCGACGAACTCGAAGCCCGCCTGCGTGCGCGCGGCCTCGAACTGATCAACGGCGAAGCCTGCAGGGCACAGCCCTGGACTTACCGGCGCCGCGTGCCGCGCGCCGAGCTGATCCACTTCTGTTTCCAGCTCGAGCAGCTGCTCGCCGCCGGCATTCCCATCCTCGAAGCGCTCGACGAGCTGCGCAACGCCACCGCCCACCCCGCCTTTCGCCAGATCCTGGGCGAGGTCCATGCCGACGTCGCCGGCGGACTGCCATTGTCCGCTGCGGCCTCCCGCCACCCCCAGGCCTTCAATGCGGTGTGCTGCAGCTTGCTGCACGCCGGCGAACACAGCGGCAAGCTCGTCGCCGTCCTCCACGACCTCGCCGCCTCGCTGCGCCGCGACGAAGCCCTTGCGCGCTACAGCCGGCGGGTCGCCCTGTATCCGGCGATCGTCGGCTGCCTGCTGCTGACGGCCTTCTGCGTGGCGCTGGTCTTCGTCGTTCCCGAGCTCGCCCGGCTGTTCCTCAGCACCGGACAGGCCGTGCCGCTGCCGACCCGGCTGCTGATCAGGCTGTCCGATTTCGTCGGCCGGCACGGCGCCGCCCTACTTGCGGCCGGCGTCCTCGCCGCAGTTGCCATCGCCATCGCGCTTGCCCGCTCTCCTGCGCTGCGCCTCCAGCACCACCGCCTGCTGCTGCGCCTGCCTGTGGTCGGCGCGCTCCAGCGCAGCCTGCTGCTCGCGCGCTTCACCACGCTGCTCGCCCTGCTCTACCGTGCCGGCATTCCGGTCACCGAGGCCCTGCGCCACACCGAAGGCACGCTCGGCAATCTCGCGCTCGCCGCGGGCGTGCGCCACGCCCACGACCACATCGCCGAGGGCCGGGGGCTATCCGCGGCGTTCGAACTCACCGGCCTGTTCCCGCCCCTGGTCGGCCGCATGATGCGCATCGGCGAGCACACCGGCGCCCTCGACCACGCCCTGGAAACCGCCGGTCGCCACTACGAACGCCAGGCGGACGACGCCATCGCCCTGCTGCAGACCTGGATGGAACCGGCGCTGACTGTGGTGCTGGGCGCGGTCGTGCTATGGATCGCGGTCGCCGTGCTCGGCCCGCTCTACGACCTCGTCACCCGCCTGCCATTGTGATTACGCTCGCGCCACGCCCTCTTGCCGTCCTCCACATCGACGCCGACGGCCTCACCGTCTGGCGGCAAAGCGCCGAGGGCTGGACCCCACAGGCTTGGTTCGGCACCACCAGCGCCGACCACGCCGCGTTCGCTGCCTGGCTCGCCACCCAGCCCACGGCGCTGCGCTGCACCGTCGTCGTCGACAGCGCCGACGAAAGCTTCACCCGCATCACGCTGCCGCCGGCGTCCGGTCGCGACCGGCGCGCGCTGCTGCAGCGCGCCCTGCAACGGCATTTCCCGCTCGTCGCATACACCACCGTCGTCACCCTCGGTCGCGAGGCCGCCGGCCGCCGCGACGAATGCGTGCTGCTGTGTGCGCTACCGGCCTGCAGCGGGCTCGCCGCCTGGCTCGATGCACTGCGCGCCCACCCCGGCCTCGGCATCGCCGCCCTCCACACCCCCGCCCTCCTCGGCGCCGATCTCGTGCGCCGCACCTGGCGGCTCGGCGGGCGCTGCGTGCTCGCCTGCTTCACCGCCAGCGGCATGCGCCACAGCTTCTTCATCGATGGCCGGCTGCACTTTTCTCGCGTCGCCACCTCCTGCCACCTGCCGCCGCCGGCCGATGCCAGCCTATGGCACGACGAGTTGCGCCGCACCCGCGCCTACCTCGCCGACCAGCGTCTGATCGAACATGACGCGCTCCTGCCGCTGATCGTCGTCGCCCACACCGCCGATAGCGCCGCTCACGGCGCGCTCGGCGCCGCGCTGGCCGGCCTGGACGGCTTCAGTCTGCGCTTCCAGCCCCTCACCACGGGGTCCGCCGCCGACGCCACGGCCACGCCGCTCTTCGTGCACCACGCCGCCCACCACCCGCAAGCACCACACTAC
>JAEWVQ010000039.1 GCA_023459095.1 Pseudomonadota bacterium
GGGCAGCGCCCGCCCTGCGCGCGCGGCAGATCGTCGCGGCACGGCGCGCACAGCGCCCCGCCGCGCGCCGGCAGGCCGCACAGAAAGCAGTCCTGGGGCAGCACCACGTCGATGACAGTGGAAAACACCGTATGTGGCATGCGCGACGTATTTGACAATTTTTCGACCCATGAACGAACATGGCGGGCTACCGAATTACAGCCTGGAACGCGTTTCATGACAATGAATTCGACCGCGGCCGCCACCCCCGCCGCCGCCTGCGCCTCACCCATCGCCCCCGCCACCGACGCCCCCACCCGCGCCGAGCAGCGGAAATGGACCGTGGCCGAAGTCCAGGCGCTGTTCGACCTGCCCTTCTTCGACCTCGTGTTCCGCGCCCAGCAGGTCCATCGCGCGCACTTCGACGCCAACGCGGTGCAGCGCTCGACCCTGCTGTCGATCAAGACCGGCGGCTGTTCGGAGGACTGCGGCTACTGCTCGCAGTCGGCGCGCTACGACACCGGCCTGGAGCGCGAGCGCCTGCTGCCGCTCGGCGAGGTGCTCGACCACGCCCGCGCCGCCAAGGCCAAGGGCGCCTCGCGCTTCTGCATGGGCGCGGCCTGGCGCGGCCCCAAGGACAAGGATCTGGTGCCGGTGCTGGAGATGGTGCGTGAGGTCAAGAAACTCGGCCTGGAAACCTGCGTGACCCTAGGCATGCTCAAGGACGGCCAGGCCGAACAGCTCGCCGACGCCGGCCTCGACTACTACAACCACAACGTCGACACCGCCCCCGAGTTCTACGGCCAGGTCATCACCACGCACACCCTGCAGGACCGCCTGAACACCCTCGACAAGGTTCGCGACGCCGGCATCAACGTGTGCTGCGGCGGCATCATCGGCATGGGCGAGACCCAGACCAGCCGCGCCGGTCTCATCGCCCAGCTCGCCAACATGAGCCCGCCGCCGGAGTCGGTGCCGATCAACAACCTGGTGGCGATTCCCGGCACACCGCTTGCCGATGGCAGCAAGCTCGACCCCTTCGATTTCGTGCGCACCATCGCCGCCGCGCGCATCACCATGCCGACCAGCTACGTGCGCCTGTCCGCCGGACGCCAGCAGATGAGCGACGAGATGCAGGCGTTGTGCTTCATGGCCGGCGCCAACTCGATGTTCTACGGCGACCAGTTGCTCACCACCGACAACCCCGGCGCCGATCAGGACGACCGCCTGTTCGCCCGCCTCGGCCTGAGCGCGATCTGAGCCGCGCCATGGCCGGCGCCGACACGTTCGAGCTCGACCGCGCGCTGCTGCGACGGCGCCAGGCCCGCGCCGCCGTCACCGCGGACGGCGCCGACGTGCTCGCGCGCGAGATCGCACGGCGCATGGACGAGCGTCTCGACTACATCCGCCTCGCCCCCCGCCGCATCCTCGACCTCGGCTGCGGCACCGGCGCCGACCTGCCCCGCCTCGCCGAGCGCTACCCCGACGCCGTGGTGCTGGGGGCGGACTTCGCGCCGCCCATGCTCGCGCGCGCCGGGTCACGTTCTTTCGGCAGCGGTGGCGGCCTGCTGCGCCGCCTGCTCGGCGGCCCGCGCCGCGGCACCCTGTTCGCCGCCGACGCCGAACGCCTGCCGCTCGCGCGCGGCAGCCTGTCGCTGGTGTGGTCCAATCTGCTGCTGCCCGCGCTGCACGACCCGCTGCCCGCGCTGCAGGAAATCCACCGCACCCTGGAAGTCGGCGGTCTGCTGATGTTCTCGACGCTGGGGCCCGACACCCTCAAGGAGTTGCGCGCGGCGATGCCCACCGCGCCGGGCGAGCGCGTGCATCGCTTCATCGACATGCACGACATCGGCGACGTTCTGGTCAAGGCCGGCTTCGCCGACCCGGTGATGGACATGGAGATGCTCACCCTGACCTACGCCGAGCTCGACGACCTGTTCGCCGACCTGCGCGCCGGCGGCGCCACCAATGCCTCGACCGCGCGCCCACGCGCCCTCTGCGGCCGCCAGGGCTGGGCCGCGGCGCGCGCCGCCTACGATGCCCTGCGCCGCGACGGCCGGCTGCCGGCGAGCTTCGAGATCATTCAGGGCCACGCCTGGAAGCAGGCCCCCAAGCTCGCCGAAGATGGTCGCGCCGTGGTCCGCTTCATGCCCCGCCCGGGCACACCGGACGCGAACTGACTCCAGCGATGCCGTTCCCCGCCATGTCCGACCGCAGCACCTGGCTGTTCGACCTCGACAACACGCTGCACAACGCCAGCCCGCACATCTTTCCGCACATCAACCGCAGCATGACGGCCTATCTCGAACGCCACCTGGCGCTCGATCACGATGCCGCCAACGCCCTGCGCACGCACTACTGGCACCGCTACGGTGCCACGCTCACCGGCCTCGTGCGCCACCATGGCACCGATCCACGGCATTTCCTGGAAGAAACCCACCGCTTCGACCGCCTGCACGACATGATGGTGTTCGAGCGCGCACTGCGCGCGCTGCTGGACAAGCTGCCCGGGCGCAAGATCGTGTTTTCCAACGGCCCCCAGGCCTACGCCGAACGCGTGCTCGACGCCATGGGCCTGCGCCGCCATTTCGACGGCGTCGCCGGCATCGAGGCGCTGCGCTTCCAACCCAAGCCGGCGCCGCCGGCCTACCGCCACGTGCTGCGGACCTACGGTCTCAACCCGCATCGTTGCATCATGGTGGAGGACAGTGCGGCCAACCTGCGCACCGCGCGCCGCCTCGGCATGCGCACGGTGTGGGTCAGCCGCGGCAGCGGGCGACCTCCGTATGTGGACGTGAAGATCGGCTCCATCCTCGACCTGCGCCGCGCCGCCGGCCACCTGATCAGCGCCGGCCACGGCCGCAGCGGAAACGCCTGAAACCAGATCAGGCGAGCGCGCGGCGCATCGGCAGCGCGCCCGCGCCGTAACCCGCGGGCAGGGTCTGCGCCACCGCGGCATAGCCGTTGCGGCGCCAGTAGGGCACCGCCGCGGCGAGCGCCACCAGGCTGATCGATCGCGCGCCGCAGCGCCGCGCCCAGGCCTCGACCTTGGCGCACAAACCGGCGGCGACGCCGCTGCCGCGCGCCGCGCGCGCCACCGCCAGATCATGCAGGAATACGGTATCGGTCGCCGCCGGCAGCGCCATGAGCGGCGCATGCAGGGGCGGCGGTGCCGCCTCGTGCCAGGGGTGGGCGAACACGTAGGCAAGCGCCTCCCCGCCGTGCTCGGCCAACCAGCAGCCCTGCGGCGCGAGCGCGAGCTTGGCACCCAGCACCGCGGCCGACTCCTGGTAGCCGTCGCCGTAGGCCTCGCGCTGGATGCGCAGTACCGCGCCGAGGTCGTCCGCCCGCATCGGGCGCAGCACCGCCTGCGTCACCGCCAAACCGTCCGCTCCGGCGTCCGCGCTCAGGCCGCGCCGCGCAGCCAGCGCGCGGCATCAAGGGCGTAGTAGGTGAGGATGCCATCGGCACCGGCACGCTTGAAGGCGAGCAGCGCCTCCAGCGCGCAGGCGCGCTCGTCGAGCCAGCCGTTGAGCGCCGCGGCCTTGAGCATGGCGTACTCGCCGCTGACCTGATAGACGTAGGTCGGCACCTGCAGCTCGGTCTTCACCCGGCGCACGATGTCCAGATACGGCATGCCGGGCTTGACCATGAACATGTCGGCGCCTTCGGCGATGTCGAGGGCGACCTCGCGGATCGCCTCGTCGCTGTTCGCCGGGTCCATCTGGTAAGTGTATTTGTTGCCCTTGCCCAGATTGCCCGCCGACCCCACCGCGTCGCGGAACGGGCCGTAGAAGCTCGAGGCGTACTTCGCCGCGTAGGCGAGGATGCGGGTGTGGATGCGGCCGTCGGCGTCGAGCATGGCGCGGATGCGGGCGACGCGGCCATCCATCATGTCCGACGGCGCGACCACGTCGGCACCGGCCTGGGCGTGGCACAGCGCCTGCTTGGCGAGCGCCTCCAGGGTCTCGTCGTTCATCACGTAGCCGCGCGGATCGTCGGCGGCGATCAGGCCGTCCTGGCCGTGGCTGGTATAGGGGTCGAGCGCGACATCGGTGATCACTCCCAGATCAGGGAAGCGCGCCTTCAACGCCTGCACCACGCGCGGCACCAGCCCGTCCGGGTTCCACGCCTCCTCGGCGCCCGCGCTCTTCTTGTCGGCACCGACCACCGGGAACAGCGCGAGTGCGGGCACGCCGAGGTTCTGGGCCTCCTCG
>JAEWVQ010000040.1 GCA_023459095.1 Pseudomonadota bacterium
ATGGCCACAGCAGCGCGCAGCAGCGCCCGGTCGCGACCGCGGCGCGCGGGGTCTGCGGTCGCGCGCGCCGTCGCCGGTCGCCCGCTCAGCAGGCGGCCCAACATGGCATCTCCGGCATGCATCGCCCACGCACCCCGCACGCGCTCACGCCTGCGCCCCCAGACCGCCCTCGCCGTCGTCCTTGCGTGCGGCCAGGGCATGAACCAGCGCGGCTTCGGCCACGGTGATCCCGCAGCGCTCGGCGATCGCTTCCGCGCTCAGGCCGCGACGCGCGAACACCAGCGCCTCGTTGTACTCCGGCGAGGCGCTCGGCAGGCCGACGCCGGACTCGACCTTTTTGCCCAGCGCCGCCAGCGCCCCGTGCAGACTCCCGATCTCCTGCTGCTGGACATCGATCGCGGCGCGCAACGCGGCCATTTCGCGGCGCACGCGGCGCAGTTCGAGTTCGATCTGGAAGACATCGCCAGCCGGCGGTGCAGAGGATTCCGCGGGTGCGGCCACGGCCGCCGGCGCACTCACCGACGCACTCACCGGCGCGGCCGCGGCGGCGGGCGCGGGGCGCGCAGCGGGCAGCGGCGCGTAGTCGAAGTCATCGTCGTCGCCGTCCTCGTCGTCATCGCTGCCGGCTGCAGCCGACGCCGGCGGCGCGCTCTGACGGCGGCCGGCGGCCAGCGCGCGCAGGAACTGCCAGCCGCCATAGGCGAGCAGCGCGGCGATCAGCAGCCAGACGAGTTCGCGCACGCCCATCGCCGGCTCAGACCGCCTTGCCCAGCGCCTGATCGAGATCCCACAGGATGTCGTCGAGGGTTTCGATGCCCACCGACAGCCGCACCATGTCGGGCGGCACGCCCGCGGCGCGCTGCTCGTCCTCGGAGAGCTGACGGTGCGTGGTCGAGGCCGGATGGATCACCAGGGTCTTGGCGTCGCCGACGTTGGCGAGGTGGCTGATCATCTGCAGCGCGTCGATGAAGCGTTCGCCCGCGGCCTGACCGCCGCGGATGCCGAACGCGAGGATCGCCCCCGGCCCCTTGGGGAAATAGCGCTCGGCGAGCACGCGCTGCGGACTGTCGGCCAGCCCGGGGTAATTGACCCACGACACCGCCTCGTGGGCGGCGAGGAACTCCGCCACCGCACGCGCGTTGGCGACGTGGCGGTCCATGCGCACGTGCAGGGTTTCCAGCCCCTGCAGCAGCATGAAGGCATTGAACGGCGACAGCGCCGGCCCGAAGGTGCGCAGGGTTTCCATGCGCGCCTTCATGGTGAAGGCGAAATCGCCGAAGGTTTCGAAGAAACGCACACCGTGGTAGCCCGGCGAGGGTTCGACCATATGCGGGAAACGCCCGTTATCCCACGGAAAACGCCCCGACTCGACGAGCACGCCGCCCATCGTCGTGCCGTGGCCGCCGATGTACTTGGTCGCCGAGTGGATGACGATGTCGGCGCCGTGCTCGAGCGGCCGGCACAGATAGGGCGAAGCCAGCGTGCTGTCGATCACCAGCGGCACGCCCGCGGCCCGGGTGACCTCGGCCACCGCGGCGACGTCGAACACGTTGAGCCCGGGATTGCCGACGATCTCGCCATACACCGCCTTGGTGCGCTCGGTGATCGCGGCGCGGAAGTTCGCGGGGTCGGACGGATCGACGAACACCGTCTTGATGCCGAGCCGGCGCAGGCTGACGTCGAGCTGGGAATAGCTGCCGCCGTAGAGCGTACGCGCCGCGACGATCTCGTCGCCGGCCTCGGCCAGGGTCAGCAGCGCGGTCATCTGCGCCGCCAGTCCGGACGCGGTGGCGAGCGCCGCGCGCCCGCCCTCGAGCGCCGCCATGCGCTCCTCGAACACCGCCACGGTGGGATTGGAGATGCGCGAATAGACGTTGCCGAAGGTCTGCAGGTTGAACAGCGCCGCAGCATGCTCGGGCGAATCGAACACGTAGGACGTGGTCTGGTAGATCGGCACCGCGCGCGCGCCGGTCGCCGCGTCGGGCTGCTGACCGGCATGAAGGCAGAGCGATTCGATGCCGAAACGGTGATCGGGCATGGGGCAGGCCGCTACGAATGAATTGCGCCGATAATACTGGCCGCCCCCCTGTCCCGACAAATGCAGATGGCCTTCGAGCTCGCGCCGCTCCTGTTCACGCTCAAGAAAGTGCTCGCGGCGCTGTTGCTGCCGCCGCTGTCGCCGCTGTTGCTGGTCGCCGCCGGCCTGCTCGTCGCCAGCTGGCGCCGCCGCCTGGGCCATGCCATGGCCTGGTGCGGCGTGCTTGCCGGCGTGCTGCTCGCAACCCCGGCGAGCGTCGGCTGGATGCTGCGCACGCTCGAACCGGCGACGGCGCTCGACCGCGAGGCGGCGCGCGGCGCCCAGGCCATCGTCATCGTCGGTGCCGGCCGGCGCACGCACGCCCCCGAATTCGGCGGTACGACGGTGAACCGCCTGTCGCTCGAACGCCTGCGCTACGGTGCGGTGGTAGCGCGTGCCACCGGCCTGCCGGTGCTGGTGAGCGGCGGTGCGCCGCGCGGCGAACGCGCCGAGGCCGAGTTGATGCGCGACAGTCTGGAGGCCGACTTCGCGGTGGCGGTGCGCTGGCTGGAGACGGCCTCGCGCGACACGCGGCAGAACGCGCAGTTTTCCGCGCCGCTGCTGAAGACGGCCGGCGTGCAGCGCATCGTGCTCGTCACCCACGCCGCGCACATGGCGCGCGCGCAGGCCGAATTCGAGCGCCAGGGGCTGGACGTGGTGCCGGCGCCGACCGCCTGGCTCGCCGGCCCGCCGCGCGACGACGAGGCTCACCTGTCCGCCCTGCCCAGCCAGAACGCGGCCTACGCCGGCTGGTTCGCGGTCCATGAATGGCTGGGCGGCCTCGCCTACCGCTGGTCGCGCTGACGCGCATCGCGGCAGCGCGCATCCGCCCCCCCTCAAGCGCCGCGGAAGGTCGGTTTGCGCTTTTCGAGGAAGGCGGTGACACCCTCGGCAAAATCCATGGTCGCGCCGCAGCGCGCGAACGCCTCGGCTTCGCTCTGCAGTTGCGATTCGAGTTGATTGTCGTGGGAGGCGGCGAGCAGGCGCTTGATCTCGCCATAGGTGTGGCGCGGCCCGGCCTTCAGGCGCGCGACCAGCTTGGCGACTTCGTCATCGAGCACATCGGGTGCGACGCTGCGATTGACCAATCCCAGGCGCAGTGCCTCGGCGGCGTCGAAACGCTCGCCGAGCAACAGCAGTTCGGCGGCCTTGCGCCGACCGACGATGCGCGGCAGGAAATAGGAGGCGCCACCGTCGCCCGACAACCCGATCGCCGCGTAGGCGGTGGTGAAGGTGGTGTTGTCGGCGCAGATCGCCAGGTCACAGCCCGCCATCAGCGACAGGCCGAAGCCGGCACAGGCGCCACGCACCTTGGCGACCACCGGCTGATGCAGGCCCTGCAGCATTTCCACGGTGGGGTTGATGTACTGCACGATCATCGCCTTGAAGGTGGCGAGCCGGGCCTCGGGCGACAGATGCAGCTTGGTGGAGAAGTCCTTGAGGTCGCCGCCGGCCATGAAGTGCCCCCCGGCGCCGACGATCACCACCACCGCCACGTCCTTGCGCGTGCTCAGTTCGCGCACGGTGTTGGCGAGGTCTTCCATCATCGCCACCGACAGCACGTTGAGCACATCGGGACGGTTCAGGGTCAGGGTGGCGACGCCGTCGGCGACGTCGAGCAATACGGTTCCAGCCATGGTGCAAGTCTCCGGTCACAGGGGGCTGCGGCGCCCAGAACGCTGCTGCGCGCCGCACACATGAAAACGGCCGACGGTTCCCGTCGGCCGGTATCGTGCTGACAGTATAGCGGGGCCTTGCGCGCACCCCGCACGCCGGCATCAGCCGCCGAAGTCGTCGAGCATGATGTTCTCGCGCTCGACGCCGAGATCGAGCAGCATCTTGATCACCGCCGCGTTCATCATCGGGGGGCCGCACATGTAGAACTCGCAGTCCTCGGGGGCCGGATGGTCCTTCAGGTAGTTCTCGTACAGCACGTTGTGGATGAAGCCGGTATAGCCGGTCCAGTTGTCCTCGGGCAGCGGATCGGACAGCGCCAGATGCCACTTGAAGTTCGGATTCTCCGCCTGGAGCTGGTCGAACTCCTCGACGTAGAAGGCCTCGCGCATCGAGCGCGCGCCATACCAGAAGCTGATCTTGCGCTTCGACTTCAGGCGCTTGAGCTGGTCAAAGATGTGCGAGCGCATCGGCGCCATGCCCGCGCCGCCGCCGATGAACACCATCTCGGCCTCGGTGTCGCGGGCGAAGAACTCGCCGAACGGGCCGTACACGGTGACCTTGTCGCCCTTCTTGAGGTTGAACACCCACGACGACATCTTGCCCGGCGGAATGTCGTCGCGGTTGGGCGGTGGCGAGGCGACGCGGATGTTGAACTTCACCACGCCCTTTTCCTCGGGATAGTTCGCCATCGAGTAGGCGCGGATCGTGGTTTCCTCGACCTTGGACACGAAGCGCCACATGTTGAACTTGTCCCAGTCGCCGCGGTACTCGTCCTGGATGTCGAAGTCCTTGTAGCTGACCACGTGCGGCGGGCACTCCAACTGCACGTAGCCGCCGGCACGGAAATCGACGTGCTCGCCCTCGGGCAGGCGCAGGGTGAGTTCCTTGATGAAGGTGGCGACGTTGGGGTTGGACTCCACCGTGCATTCCCACTTCTTCACCCCGAACACTTCTTCGGGCACCTCGATCTTCATGTCCTGCTTGACCGGAGTCTGGCACGACAAGCGCCAGCCTTCCTTGGCCTGGCGCTTGTTGAAATGCGACTCCTCGGTGGGCAGCATCTCGCCGCCGCCTTCATGCACCTGGCACTTGCACTGCGCGCAGGTGCCGCCGCCGCCGCAGGCCGAGGAGAGGAAGATGTTGTTCGCCGCCAGGGTCTGCAGCAGCTTGCCGCCGGCGGGAACGACGATGTCGCGCTCGTTGTTGATGTTGATGGTGACGTCGCCGCTCGACACCAGTTTGGAACGGGCGGCGAGGATGAACACCGAGAGCGCGATCACGATCGCGGTGAACATGCCGATGGCGAGAACGATTTCCTGAATATCCATGCTGTTTCCCGCCCCCTTACAGCTGCACGCCGGAGAACGACATGAAGCCCAGCGACATCAGCCCGATGGTGATGAAGGTGATGCCCAGGCCCTGCAGCCCGGCCGGCACGTCGCTGTACTTGAGCTTCTCGCGGATGCCGGCCAGCATCGCGATCGCCAGCGCCCACGAGGCGCCCGAACCGACGCCATACACCGCGCTTTCGGCGAGGGTGTAGTCGCGCTCGACCATGAACAGCGAGCCGGCCATGATCACGCAATTCACCGTGATCAGCGGCAGGAAGATGCCGAGCGCGTTGTAGAGGCTGGGCACGTACTTGTCGAGCAGCATCTCGAGGATCTGCACGATGGCCGCGATCACGCCGATGTAGGTGATCAGCCCGAGGTAGGACAGATCGACGTCGGGCAGCCCCGCCCAGGCGAGCGCGCCGTCACGCAGCAGCCACGTGTACATCAGGTTGTTGGCGGGCACGGTGATCGCTTGCACGACGATCACCGCCACCCCCAGACCGATCGCGGTTTCGACCTTCTTCGAGATGGCGATGAACGAGCACATGCCCAGGAAGAAGGACAGCGCCATGTTCTCGATGAACACCGCGCGCACGAAGAGACTGATCAGATGCTCCATCTCAGTAAGCCTCCTTGGTCACCACATGAGGCGCCATCCGGTAGGCCGGCGCCTCAACCTGGGCCTTCTTCCACGAACGCAGGCCCCAGATGATCAGGCCGATGAGGAAGAACGCCGACGGCGGCAGCAGCAGCAGGCCGTTGGGCACGTACCAGCCGCCGTCCTTGGCGAGGGTGATGATTTCGTAACCGAACAGCTTGCCGGCGCCGAACAGCTCGCGGATCACGCCCAGGACCAGCAGCATCGCGCTGTAGCCCAGGCCGTTGCCGATGCCGTCCATGAACGAGAGCAAGGGCGGGTTCTGCATCGCGAAGGCTTCCGCGCGCCCCATGACGATGCAGTTGGTGATGATCAGGCCGACGAACACAGACAGCTGCTTGGCCAGGCTGAAGGCGTAGGCGCGCAGCAGCTGATCGACCACGATCACCAGCGAAGCGATGATCACCATCTGCACGATCATGCGGATCGAGCTCGGGATCTGGCTGCGGATCATCGAGATGAACATGCTCGAGAACGCGGTCACCAGGGTGAGCGCGATCGACATCACCAGCGCGGTCTTGAGGTTGGAGGTGACCGCGAGCGCCGAGCAAATGCCGAGGATCTGCAGGGCGATCGGGTTGTTGTTGAGGATCGGATTGAGGAGGACTTCCTTCACCGTGGGTTGCGACATGATCAGACCCCCTGGGTACGAAGTTTGGCGAGATAGGGCCCGAAGCCCTGCTCGCCGAGCCAGAACTGCAGCAGCTTGTCGACGCCGTTGCTGGTCAGCGTGGCGCCGGCGAGCGCATCGACCTGGTGGCCGAACGCGGCCCCCGCCGGGTCGGCACCGCCCTTGACGATCTGGATCACCGGGCGGCCGGCATCGTCGAACAGGGTCTTGCCCGGCCACTGCGCCTTCCACTTCGGGTTGTCGACCTCGCCGCCGAGCCCCGGCGTTTCGGCGTGCTGGTAGAAGCCGAAGCCGACCACGGTGTTCAGGTCGCTCTTGAGCGCCATGAAACCGTGCAGCGTGGACCACAGCCCGTAGCCGCGCACCGGCAGGATCAGCGCTTCGAGCTTGCCGTCCTGCTCCACCATGTACACCGTGGTGTAGCGTTCGCGGCGCTTGATCAGCGCCAGGTCGTCGGCGCCGGCGAGCGCCTTCGACAGCTTCGGGTCCTTCGCCGCCTTCAGCGGATCGAAGCTCGCCGCATCGTAGGCATCGGTGTATTCGCCGGTGTCGAGATCGACCACACGGGCCTTGATCCGGCTGCCGAACAGCGCCTTGACCTCGGCCGCCGGCATCTCCGCCCCCCCCAGCCCGGCGATCGACAAGATGCTGCGCTGCTTGTCGAGCAGGCGGTTCTCGATCTGCACCGGCTTGAGCGCGACCGCCGCGCCGGCGACGAACACCGAGGCCACCAGGCTCACCACCAGGGCCACGGTCAGCGTGCGCGCGGTCGATTCCTTCTTACTGGACATTTCGCGCCATCCTCCGCTTGATGTTGGCCGCGACCACGAAGTGGTCGATCAGCGGCGCACACAGGTTGCCGAACAGGATCGCCAGCATCATGCCTTCGGGGAAGGCCGGGTTCACCACCCGGATCAGCACCACCATGATCCCGATCACCGCGCCGAACACCCACTTGCCGGTATCGGTCATCGACGCCGACACCGGGTCGGTGGCCATGAACATCATGCCGAAGGCGAAACCGCCGAGCACCAGATGCCAGTGCCAGGGCATCGCGAACATCGGGTTGGTGTCCGAGCCGATGGCGTTGAAGGTCAGGCTCATCGCGATCATGCCCAGCATCACCCCGGCGACGATGCGCCACGAGGCGATCTTCATCACCAGCAGCACCGCGCCGCCGATCAGGATGGCGAGCGTGCTGGTCTCGCCGATCGAGCCCTGCATGAAGCCGAAGAAGGCATCCATCCAGGTCAGCCCGCCGGCCACGATCTGATCGACGCCGCCGGCCGCGGCCTGCGACAGCGCAGTGGCGCCGGTATAGCCGTCGACCGCGGTCCACACCGCATCGCCGGAAATCTGCGCCGGATAGGCGAAGAACAGGAAGGCGCGCCCGGCGAGCGCCGGATTGAGGAAGTTCTTGCCGGTGCCGCCGAACACCTCCTTGGCGATCACCACGCCGAAGCTGATCCCGAGCGCCACCTGCCACAGCGGGATCGACGGCGGGCAGATCAGCGCGAACAGCACCGAGGTGACGAAGAAGCCCTCATTGACCTCATGACGCCGGATCGAGGCGAACAACACCTCCCAGAAGCCGCCGACGACGAAGGTCACCAGGTAGATCGGCAGGAAATAGGCCGCGCCATGGATCATGTTGTCCCATACGCTGGCCGGGTCGAAGCCGGCGAAGAGCTGGATCAGCGCGATCCGCCACCCCTCCTGCGCCGCCATCAACTCGGCATTGCCGGCGAGCACGGTATTGGCCTGATGACCGATGTTCCACATGCCGAAGAACAGCGCGGGGAAGGTGCACAGCCACACCGTGATCATCATGCGCTTGAGGTCGAGACCGTCGCGCACGTGGGCGGTGCCGCGGGTGACGCTGCCCGGTTTGAACAGGCCGGTGTCGACGGCCTCGTACAGGGCGTACCACTTCTCGTACTTGCCGCCCTTCTCGAAATGATGCTCGACGCTGTCGAGCCAGGAACGCAGCCCCATGCTCAACCCTCCTTCTCGATGCGTGTGAGGTTGTCCCGCAGGATGGGGCCGTACTCGTACTTGCCCGCGCACACGTAGGTGCACAGCGCGAGATCCTCTTCGTCCAGCTCCAGCGCACCGAGCTTCTGCGCCATGTCGGTGTCGCCGACGATGAGGTAGCGCAGCAACTGGGTGGGCAGGATGTCGAGCGGCATCACCGCCTCGTAGTTGCCCACCGGCACCATGGCGCGCGGACTGCCGTTGGTCGACGTGGTGAACGCGAACCGCCTGTCGCCCATCAGCTTGGAGACGTACAGGTTGAGCACCGAGTGCTTGTCGGTGCCGGCGCGCAGGTAGTGCAGGAACTCGCGCTCGGTGCCTTCCTGCAGGCAGGACACCTGCAGGTGATAGCGCCCCAGATAGGCACAGGCGCCACGCGCGGTGCGACCGCCGAACACCGAGCCGGAAATCACGCGGTTGCGTCCCGGGTTCAGCTCGCCCGCGGTCAGCTCGTCCAGACTGGCGCCGAGCCGGGTGCGCAGCAGACGCGGATTGGCGACCACCGGTCCGCCGAGCGCGACCACGCGCTCGACCCACAGCCGGCCGGTGGCGAACAGCTTGCCGATGGCGATCACGTCCTGGTAGTTGACGTGCCACGCGCTCCGGGTGGCGCTCACCGGATCGAGGAAATGGATGTGGGTGCCGGGCAGCCCGGCCGGATGCGGCCCGGCAAAGGTCTCGAAGCGGACGTTGGCGAGCCCAGCACCGGGCAACTGCGCGCCCTCGCCCTGGCACACCACGACCCGCGCCAGACGCGCCAGCACGCGCAGGCCGCGGGCAAAGTCCTCGCCGTGCCCGGCGATCACCACCGCCGGATCGGCGGCCAGCGGATGGGTGTCGATCGCGGTCACGAAGATCGAACTCGGGGTCGCGTCCAGTGCCGGCACCTTGCTGTATGGACGGCTGCGCAGCGCGGTCCACAGCCCGGACTGCGCCAGGTTGTCGCGCACCGCCTCGGCGGCCAGGGTATCGAGCTCGCCATCGCCGTAGCGGGCGAAGTCAACCGCGTCGTCGCCGTCGATGTCGATCACCACCGACTGCAGCACGCGCTGCTCGCCGCGATGGATGGCGCTGACCACGCCGGCGCCGGGGGCGGTGTACGCCACCCCGGGGGTTTTCTTGTCGGAGAACAGGACCTGGCCGAGCTTGACCCGATCGCCCACCTGCACCGCCATCGTCGGCTTCATGCCGTGGTAGTCGAAACCGATGACGGCGACGCTGCGCACCGCCCTCCCGGGCTCGATGCGCTGTGCGGGGGCGCCGGTGACAGGCAGGTCGAGGCCGCGTTTGATTCGTATCATGCGTCTATCGCCCAATCACTCGTGAGAATGGCCGAGTCGCCTGCACAAGCGCCGCCTTTCCGCCGGTTTTGCGGAACGGCGCGCAGGCACCCGGGTGAACAAACCGCCGGATTATAAAAGAATGTTTCCGGAACGTCCCGATCCGGGGCGCCGATTTTTCCCGGCGGGCGAGTGCCCCGCGCGTCAACGCAAGCGGGGCGGCCCGCCCGCGAACCGCCCCGCCGCCGCCCGTGAGCGGGCGCGCACCCCACCGCGCTCACACGCGCTCGAACACCCCTGCCGCGCCCATGCCGGTGCCAATGCACATGCTGATCAGGCCGTAGCGCGCCTCGCCGCGCCGCATCGCACTCATCAGCGTCGCAGTGCGGATCGCCCCGGTGGCGCCGAGCGGATGGCCGAGCGCGATCGCGCCACCGAGCGGATTGACCCGCGCCGGATCGAGGTCGAGCTGCCGCATCACCGCCAGCGCCTGCGCGGCGAAGGCCTCGTTGAGCTCGATCCAGTCGAGTTCGCCCTGGGCGATGCCGGCCAGCCTGAGCGCACGCGGAATCGCCTCCACCGGGCCGATGCCCATGACCTGCGGCGGCACGCCGGCGACGGCGAAGCTGCGCACGCGCGCGATCGGCGTTGCGCCGTAGCGCTTGAGCGCGGTTTCGCTCATCAACAGCACCGCACCGGCGCCGTCCGACATCTGCGAGCTGTTGCCGGCGGTCACCGAGCCGCGCGCGGCGAACACCGGCTTGAGCTTGGCAAGGGTCTCGAGCGAGGCATCGGCGCGCGGGCCCTCGTCGTTATCGACGACGCGCTCGACCACGCGCACCGTGCCCCCTTCGCCCGGCACGTGAGCGCGCACCGCGTACGGCGCGATCTCGTCGCGGAAGCGCCCGGCGGCAATCGCGGCGCAGGCGCGCTGGTTGGACTGCAGCGCGAACGCGTCCTGATCGGCGCGCGACACCTGCCACTGCGCGGCGACCTTCTCCGCGGTCAGCCCCATGCCGTAAGCGATGGCCACGTTCTCGGCGCGCGCGAAGATCGCCGGGTTGAGGCTGACCTTGTTGCCCATGATCTGCGGCATCGCGCTCATGCTCTCGGTGCCGGCGGCGATCATCACCTCGGCCTCGCCGAGGCGGATGCGGTTGGCGGCATCGGCCACCGCCTGCAGGCCGGAGGCGCAGAAGCGGTTGATCGTCACTCCGGGCACGGCGTCGGGCAGCCCGGCCAGCAGCAGGCCGATGCGCGCCACGTTCATGCCCTGCTCGGCCTCCGGCATCGCGCAGCCGGTGATGACGTCGCCGATCTCGCGCGGATCGAGGTCCGGCACCTTGGCCACCACCTCGGCGAGCACCTTCGCCAGCAGGTCGTCGGGGCGCACGTGGCGGAAGGCGCCGTTGCGCTTCGCCACCGGGGTGCGCACCGCGGCGACGATGTAGGCGTCCTGGATCTGTTTGCTCATTTCAACTTCCCCTGTTCGTTCTCGGGCCGGCGCCGCGCTCAGTTGCGCAGCGGCTTGCCGGTCTCCAGCATGTGGGCGATGCGCTGCTGGGTCGGCGTGCTCTTGAGCAGTTCGACGAACTGCGCGCGCTCGACGTCGAGGATCCAGTCCTCGCTCACCCGCGCGCCGCTATCGACCTCGCCGCCGCACAGCGCGGTGGCCGCGGCTTTCGCCACCCTGTAGTCGTGCGCCGAGATGAAGCCGCCTTCGGCCATGTTCACCAGCATCATTTCGCAGGTGGCGATGCCGTCGCGGCCGGCGACCTTCACCGCCGGATTCTTCAACGGCGGCCGCCAGCCGGCCTCGGCGAGCGCGCGGGCGCGGCGGATCGCCACGTAGAGCAGCTCGTGGGCGTTGAACACGATGTCATCGGAGGCCTTGCCGAAGCCGAGCTGCACGGTCTCCAGCGCGCCCTTGGCCACGGTCGCCATCGCGATCGTCTGGAACGCGTTCTGGATGTAGGGGAAGACCTCGCCGCCGGCGGCACGCTGCGCCAGCGCGTGGGCCTGCAGCGCGAACTCCTTGCTGCCGCCGCCGGCCGGAATCAAACCCACGCCCACCTCCACCAGGCCGACGTAGCTCTCCAGCGCGAGCACGCGGTGCGCCGCATGCATGGCGAACTCGCAGCCGCCGCCCAGCGCCATGCCTTGCACCGCGGCCACCACCGGCACCGCGGCGTGCTTGATCGCCATCGAGGTGCGCTGAAACTTGGCGACCATGCGTTCGAGCAGCTCGAACTGACCGGCGCGGCAGGCTTCGCCGACCTGCTGCAGGTTGGCGCCGACCGCAAACGGCGCTTCGTGCCAGATCACCAGACCGTCGAGCTCGCGCTCGGCGCGCGCGATCGCCTCGAGCATGCCGTCCATGACCTCGTCGCCGATGGTGTGCATCTTCGACACGATGGAGACGATGCCGATGCGCTCATCCTGATCAGGGCGCCGCCACAGGCGCACGCCCTCGTTCTCCCACAGGGTCTCGCCACGCGCCGCCGGCGCCTCGCCGACCACGCGCTCGGGGTAGAGCTGGCGCGCATACACCGGCAGCGCCGGACGCGGCTGCAGGGCACCGGTGGCGGCGCTGTACGATCCGGCCGCTTCGTGCACGCCGGCGCGCTCGAACACCCAGGCCGGCAGCGGCACCGCCGCCATCGCGCGGCCGCCGGCGATGTCAGCCTGGATCATCTCGGCGATCTCGCGCCAGCCCGCGGCCTGCCAGGTCTCGAACGGGCCCTGCGCCCAGCCGAAGCCCCAGCGCATCGCCAGATCGAGGTCGCGCGCGTTGTCGGCGATCGCGCCCAGGTGCACCGCGCAGTAATGGAACACGTCGCGGAAGATGGACCACAGGAACTGTGCCTGCGGGTGCGGATGGGCCGCGAGGCGGGCGAATTTCTCCGCCGGATTGCGCAGCTTGAGGATCTCCTCGACGTCGGGAAAGACCTCGCCACCGCTGTTGCGGTAATCCATGCGCGCCGGCTCGAAGACGAGGATCTGCTTGCCGTCCTTGCGGTAGATCCCGGCGCGCGTCTTCTGCCCGAGGGCGCCGTTGTCGATCAGCGTGGCGAGCCAGCCCGGCAGCCGGAAATGCGCGTGCCAGGGGTCGTCGGGCAAGGTCGCCTGCATGGTGCCGACGACGTGGGCCAGGGTGTCGAGCCCGACCACGTCGGCGGTGCGGTAAGTCGCGCTCTTCGGGCGGCCGATGCGCGGCCCGGTGAGCAGATCGACCTCGTCGAAGGTCAGGCCGAGGCGTGCGGTGTGATGCATCACGGCGAGGATCGAGAACACGCCGATGCGGTTGGCGACGAAGTTGGGCGTGTCCTTGGCGCGCACGATGCTCTTGCCCAGGCGCGTGGTGAGCCAGGCCTCGAGGCCGTCGAGCGCCGCCGGGTCGGTGTCGACGGCGGGAATCAGCTCCACCAGCGGCATGTAGCGCGGCGGATTGAAGAAATGGATGCCGCAGAAGCGGGCGCGGCGTTCCGCCGGCATGCCCGCGGCGAGCGCGTCGATCGACAGGCCCGAGGTGTTCGACGCGAACAGCGCACCGGGCTGCAGATGGGGGGCGACCTTGGCATACAGGTCGAGCTTCCACGCCATCTTCTCGGCGATGGCCTCGATCACCAGATCGCACTCGCCGAGCCGCGCCAGGTCGCTGCCGTAGTTGGCAAGCTCCACGTACTGCGCGCGGTCCTTGGCCGCGAATGGCGCCGGGTCTAGCTTTTTGAGCCCGGCCACGGCCTTGGCGGCGATCGCGTTCGGATCGCCTTCCGGTGCCGGCAGATCGAACAGGATCACCGGCACCTCGGCATTGGCGCAATGGGCGGCGATCTGCGCCCCCATGACGCCGGCGCCGAGCACGGCCACCTTGCGGATGATGAAATTGCTCACGCTGGTCTCCTCTTGCTGCGATGCGGCACCCGGCCGCGCCGGGCGCCCGCCCCGCGACGGGGGCTTAGAAGTGGTGGTTGAGCTGGAGCGACAGGATGTGCACCGAGGTGTCGAACTCACCCTGCACGATCTGTGCGGTCGCCGTGGTGCCCAGCACCGTCTGGCGGCGGATCTTGGCGTCGTCGAAGGTCAGGTAGGCGTAGCCGACGTCCATCGAGGTCTGCTTGCTGAACTTGTAGTTCAGGCCCAGCGCCAGCCAGGTGCGGTCGGAATCGGGCAGGCGGACGGTGCGGTCGGTCGTGCCCTGCACCGGCGATTCATCATAGGCCACGCCCGCGCGCAGACGCAGCGCGTCGGTATATTGGTACTGCACGCCGAGGCCGACGCGGTAGGCATCCTTGAAGCCGAGACGCTCGTCGGTGAGCAGCGCGCCGGTGTGGCGGTTGGTCACGCGCAGCGAGGGGATCGAACTCCAGCCGGTCCAGGTGTAATCGGCGAGCACCTCCAGGCGGTCGCCGATCTTCTGCGACAGGGCGAGCGAAGCCGTGTCCGGCAGTTCGATCTTGACCTCCGCCGGGGTGGAGGCCGCCGGGTTCTTCGACTTGCCCTCGACCGTGAGGTCGATGGTGGAGCGGTAGCTGATCCCGAGGCGGGTGCTCGGCGTCACCTGGAAGATCGCGCCGGCGTTCCAGCCGTAGCCGGTATCGTCGCCGGTGAGCTTGTTCTCCACGTCGCGCGTCGCCGGCAGCGCGGCGGTCACCGGCACCATGCCGCGCAGGTCGGCCTCGAAGTGGACGATGTTCACGCCGAAGCCGAGCGAGACCCGGTCGTTGACCTTCCACGCCAGCGACGGGTTGATGTTGAGCGCCTCGATATGGGAGTAGGTACCCTGGTAGCGCCCCATGAAGTCGTCGTCCCACTCGGTCTGGTTGCCGAAGGTGGGCGACACCCCGAGGCCGACACGCAGCGCCGGGCTCACCGACATCGCCCAGTAGAACGCGGGGATGTAGGACTGCCCGCCGGCCTGACCGCCGTCGCTGCCCAGCGGGTAGGCCGGCACCGGCGGCGCGGCGACGCGCAGTTGGTTGGTGCCGCGATTCTTGAACTCCAGCGAGCGGTCGAGCACGGTCAGCGCCGCGCTCAGATGATGCCCCTCGGCGAGATAGGTCATCCCCGCCGGATTGAAGTAGATGGTCGAGGCATCCTCGGCCACCGCCGCGGCCCCGGCATACGCATAGCCGGTGCCGGCGCCGTTCTGGTTCTGCAGCGCGAAACCCGCCGCCGACGCCTGCCCGGCGATCAACACCCCGCTCATCGCGAGCGGAACCCACACTGCGAGCTTGCTGAGCTTCATCTGTCTCCTCCTTGTTGTATGGGCTGCATGCCCTGTCCCCACGAAACTGCAAACTGCGGCGCCGGCTCCGCGCGGCAATCACTCCGGCGGAATCGGCCGCTTGCGGCCCTTGTCGTCGACCGCGACATAGGTCAGCCGCGCCTCGGTGACCTTGACCACCACCGGGTTCTCCGGATCGCGCTCGGCGAATACCTCCACATCCACGGTCACCGAGGTGCGGCCCACCGATGCGACCTCGGCATAGAAGCTGACCAGATCGCCGACCGACACCGGCTGCTTGAACACGAACGAATTCACCGCCACCGTTGCCACCCGGCACTTGGCCCGCCGCCGCGCCGGAATCGCCCCGGCGATATCGACCATGGCCATGATCCAGCCGCCGAACACGTCGCCGGCCGGGTTGAGGTCGGCCGGCATCGGCATCACCCGCAACGCGGGCTGCTTGCCTTCAGGAAGGAATGCGATATCAGTGCTGCGACTCATGCCGTTCTCCTAGCGGACAGTAAGCGCCTCACCTTCGTGCATGCCCACCACCCCGCCAATCCGTGTTTTCCCCAGCCGGCTCTGGTAATGCAGCGGACCGCCGGTATGGGGTGCGAAGCCGGTGCCGAAGATCACTCCGGCATCGGCCAGGTCGGCGTCGGCGACCACGCCCTCGGCCACGCAACGCCGCGCCGCCGCGAACAGCGGTGCGAGGATGCGCTCGGCCAGCCCCGCCGGCACCGCGCCGGCCGCGGCCTTGCGCGCCTTGCCCGCCTCCCAGCGGTAATAGCCCTGCCCGCTCTTCTTGCCGAGTTGCCCGGCAGCCACCCGCTGCACCAGTTGCGCGGGCGCCTGCGCGCCGTCGCCGGCGAGCGCCTTGCCCGCGGCGAGGGCGACGTCGAGCCCCACGGTATCGACCAGTTCGACCGGCCCCATCGGCATGCCGAAGTCGACGAGGGCGGCATCCACCGTTTCCGCGGCGATGCCCTCCTCGACGCAACGCAGCGCCTCGAGCATGTAGGGGCCGAGCACCGCATTGACGAGAAAGCCGGGCGCGCTGCGCACCGGCAGCGGCAGCTTGTCGAGGCCGCGCACAAAGGCCGCGGCGCGCGCCAGCGCGCCTTCCGCCGAGTGCGCGCCGCACACCACCTCGACCAGCGGCATCTGCGCCACCGGATTGAAGAAATGGATGCCCACCAGGCGCGCCGGCGCGGCCATGGCGGCGGCGATGTCCTCGATGCGCAGGCTCGAGGTGTTGGTCGCCAGCACTGCCTCGGGGCGCACGCGCGCTTCGAGCTCGGCGAACAGCGCGCGCTTGACCTCCAGGTTCTCGACGATGGCTTCGATCACCACGTCGGCGCGCGCCACGCCCCGACCTTGCGGATCGGGAATGAGGCGATCGAGGGCGAAGCGCACCGCGCGCGCATCGCCCTTGAGACGGCGCTCGAACAGCTGCGCCGCGCGCGCCACCGCCGGTGCGATGCGCGCCGTGCCCTGATCCTGCAGCGTGACCGTCATGCCACGCAGCGCGCACAGCGCGGCGATGTCGCCACCCATGACGCCGGCGCCGATCACATGGACGTGGCGGGGGGCGAAATCGACTTCCTTGCCGAAGCCTTTCAGGCGTTCCTGCAGGGTGTATACGCGCACCAGGTTCTGCGTGGTCGGCGAGGCGAAGATCGCCTCGAGCGAGGCCGGGTGTCCGGCTGGCACCGCAAGCGCATTGCCACCGAAGCGCGCCCAGATGTCGATGATGGCGTACGGCGCCGGATAGTGCGCGCGCGCCACCTTGGCCGCGGTCTGCTTGCGCGCCTGCGCCGCCACCACCGCTTTCAGCGGCCCGCCGAGCACGCGTTCGCGCCACCGCAGCGCACGGGGCGCGGGCGCAGCGCGCAACAGCATGCGCGCCGCACTGTCCATCACCCGCGGCGGCACGCAGTCGTCGGCGAGACCGAGGCGTTTCGCCTTCCTCGCGTCGACCGCCTTGCCGGTGAGCATGAGATCGAGCGCCGCGGCCGCGCCGATCAGGGCCGGCAGACGCTTCATGCCGCCCCAGCCGGGAACGATGCCGAGCATCACCTCGGGGAGCGCGAGCTTGGTGCCCGGCTCGTCGACGACGATGCGGTAGCGGCAGGCCAGCGCCAGTTCCAGCCCGCCCCCCAGGCAATGGCCGCGCACCAGGGCGAGGGTCGGGTAGCGCACCGCGGCGAGACGCTCGAACAGTGCCCAGCCGCGCTCGACCAGGGCACGCGCCGCGGCGGGCGAATCGAGGCGGGTGAATTCCTCGATGTCGGCGCCGGCGATGAAGCCCCCGGCCTTGCCCGAGCGCACGATCAGGCCGGCGGGCGGTTCGCGGTCGAGGGCGTCGAGCACGCGGCCGAACTCCTCCTGCACCGCGCGCCCCAGGGTGTTGGCCGTGGCCCCGGCGACGTCCAGGGTGGCGACGGCGAGGCCGTCGGCCTCGCGCTGCAACTGCCAGTGACGAAATTGCGTACTCATCGGACCCGCTCTTCGAAGCGATGTTGATCGGAAACGAACGCCGCGCTGACGCAGCCCGGACCGGTATGCACCGCGCCCGCCATGCTCATCGGCGCGACGTGCAGGGTGACGCCGCCGTCGTCGCACGCCCGGCGCAGCGCGGCGAAACCCGGCATGCCTTGGACCACCGCCGGATCGCCGCCGTAGCCGACGCATACCTGCGGCACCCGCAGCCCGCCCTGCACCGCGCGCCGGACGTTGGCGAACAGGGTCTCCACCGCCGGCTCGAAGTGGCGCAGCTTGGCCACCGCGCCGGTCTCATCCAGGTGCCCGCGCAGGATGGGCTTGACGTCGAACATCGAGCCCAGCGTGTAGCCCGCCCAGCCCAGGCTGCGGTCGCCGCGCCTGGAGGCGCGCCGGTACAGGTGGTGCAGGTCGGACGGCACCAGATAGGTGTAGGTGTGCGGCACGTGGCCCAGCAGGCGCTGCTCGATCTCCGACGGCAGGCAGCCGGCGTCGATCAGGCGGCGCAGTTCGGCAGCGAGCACCGCGGTACCGGTGAACAAGGTGCGGCTGCTCTGCACCGTCAGCGTGAACCGCGGCGTCAGCCCGGCGGCGGTGCGCACCGCGCGCTGGCGCGCGGCGATCACCGTGCCCGCCTCCAGGGCGTGGTCGTGGATCTGGCTGCGCGAGGCGGTCAGGGTGAGCAGGAAGACGTGGTCGTACTCGAGCACCAGGCGTTCGAGGAACAGACTGGCGATCGCCTCGGCCGAGAACGGCATCGACTCGACATCGGCATCGGCGCGGCGGTCGCGCGCGGCATGGTGAAAAGCCACCGTCTCGGCCTCGTCGCGGCGGTCGACGACGATGTCGTTGCCCACGCGCAGCGAGATCGGCAGCAGTTCGACCTCGCCGCGCTCGAAAAAGGCGCGCGGCAGATCGCAGGTGGAATCGACGAGCAGGCCGATCCGCATCGCCGGCCTCATACCGTCTCGACCAGCATGGCGCCGCCCTGGCCGCCACCGATGCAGATGCTCGCCAGCCCGCGCCCGCCGCCATTGCGGCGCAGCACGTGGAGCAGGTGGAGCACGATGCGCGCACCGCTCGCCCCCACCGGATGGCCGAGCGCGACCGCGCCGCCATCGACGTTGAGGCGCGCCGCGGCCGGCGCCCCGGGCGCGGCGGCGAGGCCGAAGTGGGTGCGGCAATAGGCCGCGTCGTCGAAGGCGCGCAGGCAGGCGATGACCTGGGCGGCAAAGGCCTCGTTGATCTCCCAGGCGTCGAGCGCCTGCGGCGTCAGGCCGTGGCGTTGCAGCAGCGGCAGCGCGGCATGCACCGGCCCCAGCCCCATCTGCTCGGGGGCGAGCCCGGCCCACGCGCTATCGACCAGGCGCCCGAGCGGGCGCAGACCATGGCGCTCGACCGCGTCCGCCGAGGCCAGGATCAGCCACGCCGCGCCATCGGTGATCTGCGAGCTGTTGCCGGCGGTGACCCGCCCGTAGCGCTTGTCGAAGAACGGCTTGAGCTTCGCCAGCCCGGCGAGCGAGGCGTCGGCGCGCACGCCGTCGTCGACCTCGTAGACGGTGCCGTCGCGATCGATCAGCGGCACGATCTCGGCGGCGAAATGGCCGGCCTGCTGCGCCGCGGCGACGCGGCGGTGGCTCTCCACCGCGTAGGCGTCCATGTCGTCGCGGCCGATGCCGAAGGCCCACGCCAGATTCTCGGCGGTCTGCCCCATGAGCTGACCGACGATGGGGTCGGTCAGCCCCTTCATGATGCCGATCACCGGCGCCAGCATGGCCGGGCGGAAACGGCGCAGCAGCGCCGCCTTCTGCCCCGTGCTGCGGCTCGCGTACCAGCCCGACAGCCAGCGCACCATGGCGTCGGAGAACAGCAGCGGCGCGTGCGACAGCGCATCGACCCCGCCCGCCAGCACCAGATCGGCGCGCCCGGCGCGGATGTTGGTGAGCGCCGAATCGAGCGCCTGCATGCCGCTGGCGCAGTTGCGCATCACCGTCCACCCCGGCACCTTCAAGCCGCAGCCCATGCGCAGTGCGACCACGCGGCCGATATTGACCTCGTCGGCCGAGGGCGAGGCGCAGCCGAGGATGACCTCGTCGAGCGCGTCGGGGGCGAAACGCTGGCGCGCGAGCAGGGCGCTGCCGGCAGCGGTGGCGAGATCGGCGGCGGCAAACGGCCCCGGCGCATTCCGCGCTTTCAGGAAAGGCGTGCGCGCACCATCGACGATGAACACTTCACGGCTCATGGCGCCGCTCTCCGCTCGCTTGCGTGCCCCGCCCTCACGCCGCCACCTTCAAGGCCGGAGCGGCCTCGGGCACCGCGTCGAGCGCGGCCTTGAGGTCGAAGTCATAGGGGAAATCGTCGACGCGGATGACCTTGTCGCGCAGTTCGCCGCGGCGCTGCAACAGCGCGAACTCGTCGGCGTCGATCACCCCGGCGTCGCGCGCCTTCACCCACAGCGCATCGACTCCGCCGCCCACCAGCAGACCGGGCTCGAACCGCCCCGCGCGCTGCGCGGCACGCACCTTGGCCTCGATCGGTTCGGCGGCAATGGTCGCGGCGAGCGCGGCTTCGAGCGCGCCCACCGGCTCCTCGACGTCGGCCGGCAGATGCACGTCGGCAGTGAGGCGGTCGCGGGTCGCGGAAGGCGCGAGCAACAGGCTGGCGACCTCGTGGCCGAGTTCGTCGGACGGCACCACGTAGGGCCGGCCGAGCGGGAACACCACCAGACGGCGCAGCGCCGCGGCGAACAACCGGTTGGGGAAGTTGGCGATCACCCCCTCGAAGGCGTTCTGCATCTTGAACATGCAGTCCCAGATCGCCCAGTGCATCAGCGGCGCATCGGCCTGCTGGCGGCCTTCGGCTTCGTAGCGGCGCAGCGTGGCGGAGGCCAGATAGAGCAGTGACAGGATGTCGCCGAGACGCGCGGACAGTTTTTCCTTGCGCTTGAGCGCACCGCCCATGCTGCCCATCGACAGATCGGCGACGAAGGCGAAGGCGGCGGCAAAACGGGTCAGCTGCTGGTAGTAGCGCCGCGTCTCCGGCGCGACCTCGGCGGGGACGCCGACGAAGTGCGAACCGGTGAGCCCCATCACCAGGGCGCGCACGCCGTTGCTCACGGTGTAGCCGACGTGGCGCCACAGCGCGTTGTCGAAGGCACGCAGATCGCCGCGCTGGGCCGCGCCCATCTCGTCGAGCACGTAAGGGTGGCAGCGGATCGCGCCCTGGCCGAACAGGATCAGGCTGCGGGTCAGGATGTTCGCCCCCTCGACCGTGATCGCCACCGGAATCTGCTGATAGGCGCGACCGAGAAAATTCTGCGGGCCGAGGCAGATGCCCTTGCCGCCGATCACGTCCATGCCGTCGTTCACGGTCTGGCGGCCGCGCTCGGTGACGTGATATTTGACGATCGCCGACACCACCGAGGGCCGCTCGCCGAGATCGATCGCGCCCGCAGTCATGATCCGCGCCGCATCCGACAGATAGGTGTTGGCGCCGATGCGGGTGAGTGCCTCCTCGACGCCCTCGAAACGCCCGACCGCGGTCTTGAACTGGTAGCGCACGCGGGCATAGGCCCCCACCGCGCGCGCCACCAGTTTCTGCATGCCGGTGTTGGAGCCGGGCAGCGAGATCGAGCGCCCCGCCGCGAGGCACTCCATCAGCATGCGCCAGCCCTGCCCCGCCATCGCGGGGCCGCCGATGATGAAATCGAGCGGCATGAACACGTCGGTGCCGCGCACCGGTCCGTTCATCCACACCGCGTTGAGCGGCAGGTGGCGGCGGCCGATGTCGACGCCGGGGAGGTCGTGCGGCACCAGCGCGCAGGTGATGCCGATGTCGGGCTCGGCGCCGAGCAGGCCGTCCGGGTCGTACATGCGGAAGGCGAGGCCGAACACGGTGCACACCGGCGCCAGCGTGATGTAGCGCTTGTCGAAGGACACGCGCACGCCGAGCACCTCGCGCCCCTGCCACAGCCCCTTGCACACCACCCCGGCATCAGGGATCGAGGCCGCGTCCGACCCCGCCCACGGGCTGGTGAGCGCGAACGCCGGAATCTCCTCGCCGCGGGCCAGGCGCGGCAGGTAGTGCTGCTTCTGCTCGGGGGTGCCGTAGTGCAGCAGCAACTCGGCCGGGCCCAGCGAATTGGGCACCATCACCGTCACCGCGGGCGCCGACGAGCGCGTCGACAATTTGGTCACGACCTCGGAGTGGGCGAGCGCGGAGAAGCCCTTGCCGCCGTACTCCTTGGGAATGATCATGCCGAGGAAGCCCTGCTCGCGGATGAAGCGCCAGACCTCCGGCGCCATGTCCTGACGCTGGGTCGCCTGCCAGTCGTCGGTCATGCGACACAGGGTCTCGGTTTCGTTGTCGAGAAAGGCGCGCTCCTCGGCGCTCAGCCGCGGCCACGGATAGGCGAGCAGGCGCCGCCAGTCGGGACGGCCGCGGAACAGCTCGCCCTCCCACCACACCGTGCCGGCTTCGAGCGCATCGCGCTCGGTCTGCGACATCGCCGGCAGGGCGCGGGCGAAGGCCTTGAAGATCGGTGCGCTGATCAGCGCACGACGCAGCGGCACGACCAGGAACAGCAACATCGGCACGGCGAAGGCGGCGAACGCCGCGGCCGTCGCCGCCATCGACCACTCCGCGACCCAGGCCAGACCGGCGAGCCAGGCAAGGCCGGCCACGAACCAGGCAAAAAGTGGCGCTCGCCCGTAGGCGAGCGCACCTGCCAAGGGAGGGAGGGAAACCAGGAACCACCAGATCATTGCTGTCTCCTTGCAAGCGGCGCCGCGCTCTGCCGTCGCGGTCTGCCGCACTGGTTGATATGGATCTCAGGCCGCCTCGCGGCCGCCGCGCTGCGCCGGCTGCTCGCCGGACTCCGGCAGCGGCGCGCGCAGGCCGCCGAGCAGGAAGGACATCAGGCGCGGCATCAGGCGCTGCGGATCGGCGTCGTCGAAATGGCCGGCGAACAACTGCAGCGCATCGGTGCCGGCGATCGCGTACGACATCGCCCCCATCATGAAATGGAAGCGCCACAGGATTTCCTCGCGCGGCACGTCGGGCAGCGCCGCGTACAGCGCGCCGAGGAAACGCCCGACGACCTCGGCGTACTCCTCGGCGAGGAACTGGCGGACGAAGGCGTTGGGCTCGGTGTAGGTGCGGCCGAGCAGGCGCATGAAGGTGTGGCCGCCGTGCTCGGTATCGGCGGCGAGCGCGAGCGCGGTGCCGAAGAAGGCCTCGACGATGCGGCTGGGCTTGAGCGTGGCGCCGTTGGCTTCGGCCTCGAGGCGTTCGAGCTCGGCCAGGCGCTGGCGGTTGAGTTCGGTCAGGCGGCGCCCGAACACCTCCTGGATGAGCGCGTCCTTGCTGCCGAAGTGGTAATTGACCGCGGCCAGATTGGCCCCCGCGCGGCTGGTGATCATGCGCATCGAGGTCGCCTCGAAACCGTGCTCGACGAACAGCGCCTCGGCGGCGTCGAGGATACGGTCACGGGTTTCGGCGGGCTGGCGAGAGGTTTCCGGTGCGCTCATGGCTTTCGTCTGGATCAATTTAAACGTTTGTTTGAATCATACGTTTCATTTATTCCCTGTCAAGCTGTATCGCCCCGTTTCTTCCTCTCCGCGTCGCGTCCGCCGCCCGCTACGCTGCAACGGTCCCCCGGCCCGCCCGCGGGCCCGGACGCACGCAAGGGTGACCGCGACCTTCCGCTTCTACGAGGAACTCAACGACTTCCTGCCTCCGGCCCGGCGCCGCATCGCGTTCAGCGTGCGCTGCGCGCGCGCCGCCACGGCCAGGCACTTGATCGAGGCGCTGGGGGTCCTGACCTGGGCGCGGCCTCAGCCCACCACCAGCCCCTTCGCGCGCAGCCAGACCGGGTTGAACAGGCGCTGTGCGTACAACCCACCGCGATCGCACAGCAAGGTGACGACGACGTGACCCGGCCCCAGTGCGTGCGCAACCTCCACCGCGGCGGCGACGTTGAGCCCCGATGAACCGCCGACGAACAAGCCCTCCTCACGCAACAGGCGATGCACCATGGCGACGCAGCAGCGGTCGTCAATCCGTACCGCATCGTCGATGGGCGTCCCTTCGAGGTTCGCGGTGATGCGCGTGGTGCCGATGCCCTCGGTGATCGAACTGCCCTCGGCCACCAGTTCACCGCGCTTCACCCAGTTGTAGAGCGCGCTGCCCGGCGGATCGGCAAGCACGATGCGCACCGCCGGGCGGCGCGCCTTCAGGTAGCGCGCGACCCCGGCCAGGGTGCCGCCGGTACCGGTGGCGCACACGAAGGCGTCGATGCGCCCGCCACTGTCGCGCCACAGCTCCGGCCCGGTGGTGTCGAAATGCGCCTGCCGGTTGGCAAGATTGTCGAACTGGTTGGCCCACACCGCGCCCGGAAGCTCGCGTGCGAGCCGCCCGGCGATCTTCTGATAATTGTCCGGGTCGCGATAAGGCCTGGGCGGCACCGGCCGCAGTTCGGCACCGAGCTGGCGCAGCCGGTCGAGTTTCTCCGGCGACTGGTTGTCGGGAATCACGATCACGCAACGGTAGCCGCGCGCGGCACAGAGGTGGGCGAGGCCGATGCCGGTGTTGCCGGCGGTGCCCTCGACCACGGTGCCGCCCGGGCGCAGCAGCCCGCGCCGCTCGGCGTCGAGGAGGATGTGGCGCGCGGCGCGGTCCTTGACCGAACCGCCGGGGTTGAGGAACTCGGCCTTGGCGAGAATCTCGCAGCCGGTCTCGGCGCTGAGCCGGCCGAGGCGGAGCAGCGGAGTGTGGCCGACCGCGCCGATGAAGCCGTCGCGAATGTTCATGGCGCACCTCCTGTGCGGCGCCGCGATCACCTCAGGTAGACCGGCGCCGCCGCGCCGATGTTCAAGCCTTGGCGCCGAGCGGCAGCGCGGTGGTGTCCTTCACCGCCTGCAGCACGAAGCTCGACTTGACGTTGGCCACCCCGGGCTGTTTGAGCAGGCGATCCATCAGGAAACGCGAGAAATGCGCCAGATCGTCGGCGACCACCTCGAGCAGGTAATCCATGTCGCCGGTGAGCGCGAAGCAGCCGAGCACCTGCGGCCAGGCCTGCACCGCGGCATGGAAGGCGCGGATCTGCGCATCCTCGCGCTTGTCCAGGGTCACCGTGACCCAGGCGCGCAACCCCAGGCCGAGCTTTTCCGGCGCGAGCAAGGCAACGTAGCCGCGCACCACCCCGGCCTCCTCCAACTGCTTGACCCGCCGCAGGCAGGGCGAGGGCGACAGCGCGACCTGCTGGGCCAGATCGGCGTTGCTGATGCGGCCGTCGTGCTGCAGCACGTCGAGGATCTTGCGATCGACACGATCCACTCAAACTCTCCTTTTTCGAGGCATTAAATTCCAATAATCGGAGCATAACGCCAACCTATAGAAAGGAAATTGCCGGGCGCCCGACCTAAACTTTCAGCACACAACAACACCCCCGACCCTGGCAGGAGACACGCATGAACCCGGCAAACCCCACCCCCTCCGCACCGAACGCAGCGTTGCGCGGCAATCCGCTCGGCACCGACGGTTTCGAGTTCGTCGAATACACCGCGCCGGACCCCGCCCGTCTCGACGCCCTGTTCCGCCAGCTCGGCTTCGTGCCGGTGGCCCGCCACCGTTCGAAGGACGTCACCCTGTACCGCCAGGGCAACATCAACTTCATCCTCAACGCCGAGCCGGCGAGCTTCGCGCAGGCCTTCGCCCGCGTGCATGGGCCGTCGGCGTGCGCGATCGCGCTGCGCGTCGATGACGCGGCGCGGGCGCTGGAGGCCGCGGTCGCCGCCGGCGCCGAAGCGCAGCCCGCCGCCACCGGGCCGATGGAGCTCAACATCCCGGCGATCAAGGGCATCGGCGGCAGCCTGATCTACCTCGTCGATCGCTACCGCGAGGTCTCGATCTACGACATGGACTTCAACTGGCTGCCGGGCGTCGACCGCCATCCGCACGGCTTCGGCCTGCAGGAGATCGACCACCTCACCCACAACGTGCACCGCGGGCGCATGGACGTGTGGTCGAACTTCTACGAACGCATCTTCAATTTCCGCGAACTGAAGTACTTCGACATCGAGGGCAAGCTCACCGGCCTGAAGTCGCGCGCCATGGTCAGCCCCTGCGGCAAGATCCGCATCCCGATCAACGAGTCGGCCGACGACAAGAGCCAGATCGAGGAATTCCTCCACGCCTACAAGGGCGAGGGCATCCAGCACATTGCGCTGACCACCTCGGACATCTACGCCACGGTCGAAGGCATGAAGGCCAACGGCGTGAATTTCCTCGACACCCCGGACACCTATTACGAGGGCGTGGATGCGCGCCTGCCCGGCCACGGCGAGGATCTCGCCCGCCTGCGCCGCAACCGCATCCTGATCGACGGCGCGCCCACCGCCGACGGCGGCCGCCTGCTGCAGATCTTCACCGAGACCGCGATCGGCCCGATCTTCTTCGAGATCATTCAGCGCAAGGGCGACGAAGGTTTCGGCGAAGGCAACTTCAAGGCCTTGTTCGACTCCATCGAACTCGACCAGGTGCGCCGCGGCGTGCTCGAAGACAAGCCGGCCTGAGCGTCGCCCCCGGCCTCACCCAACCCTGTCCGGCCGCCCCGCGCCACCGCCCCTCGGGCGCGGCGCGGGGCGGCGTTTGCACGTCGTCGCCGGGCGCGGATAATCCGCCCCACGAAGCCATCGCCCCCGATGCGCCGCCTCACGCCCCCCATCCGGAGACCCGCATGAACGCCCCCCAGGACTTCGCGCGCCAGCCGCTGCCGCAAGCCTTCATCGACACCCTCGCCGCGCGCTTCGGCACGCGCTTCACCACCTCCGAAGGCGTGCGCGCCCACCACGGCCACGACGAATCGCACTTTCCCGACGCGCTCCCCGACGCGGTGGTGTTTCCGCACGACACCGACGAAGTGGTCGCCCTCGTCAACGCCTGCCGCGAGCACGGCGTACCCATCGTTCCCTACGGCGCCGGCAGCTCGCTCGAGGGCCACATCCTCGCCGTGCACGGCGGTCTCAGCGTCGATTTCTCGGAGATGAACAAGATCCTCGCCGTCCACGGCGAGGACATGGACGTCGTCGTCCAGCCCGGGGTCACGCGCAAGCAGCTCAACGCCGAACTGCACGGCAGCGGCCTGTTCTTCCCCATCGACCCGGGCGCCGACGCCAGCCTCGGCGGCATGGCCGCGACCCGCGCCTCGGGCACCAACGCGGTGCGCTACGGCACCATGCGCGACAACGTGCTCGGCCTCACCGCGGTGCTCGCCGACGGCCGTGTGATCCGCACCGGCGGACGCGCGCGCAAGTCCTCCGCGGGCTACGACCTCACCCGCCTGCTGGTCGGCTCCGAAGGCACGCTGGCGCTGATCACCGAACTCACCGTGCGCCTGCATCCGCTGCCGGAAGCGACCTCGGCCGCGGTGTGCGCCTTCCCCGACGTGGTCGCCGCGGTCAACACCGTGATCCAGACCATCCAGCTCGGCATCCCGGTGGCGCGCATCGAACTCGTCGACGAACTCACCGTGAAGGCGATCAATCGCTACAGCAAGACCACGCTGCGCGAAGTGCCGATGCTGTTCTTCGAATTCCACGGTTCGCCGGCCGGCGTCGAGGAGCAGGCGCAGACCGTGCAGGAGCTCGCGCGCGAGCACGGCGGCCTCGACTTCGAGTGGGCGAGCCGTCCGGAAGACCGCACCCGGCTGTGGTCGGCGCGCCACGACGTCTATTTCGCCAGCATCAACCTGCGCCCCGGCTGCCGCGGCATCACCACCGACGTCTGCGTGCCGATCTCGAAGCTCGCCGAGTGCGTGGGCGCGACCCGCGCCGACATCGACGCCTCCGGACTGCTCGCGCCCATCGTCGGCCACGTCGGCGACGGCAACTTCCACACCGTGATCCTCGTCGACCCGAACGACGACGCCGAAGTCGAGCGCGCCGAGGCGCTCAACCGCCGCATCGTCGAGCGCGCCCTCGCGGTGGGCGGCACCTGCACCGGCGAACACGGTGTGGGCCTCGGCAAGCAGGCCTTCCTCGCCGTCGAACACGGCGAGGCCGCGGTGGACGCGATGCGCCTGATCAAGCACGCGCTCGATCCGCACAATCTGCTCAACCCCGGCAAGATCCTGCCGCCAGGCTGAGCGCACGGGGCCGGCGGTCGCCACGCCGCCCCACGCAACCTCCCCGCCATCAGGGTATCCAAGGATTGAAGCCCGCGACCGGCCGCCCTAGGCTGGTCGCGACCCCGACCCCGCGCCCACAAGGCACGGCCAGGGCACGCCTCAAGAACACGATTTTTGTGGAAGGAGACCGAGATGGCCGAAGCCGATCCGCGGACGGGCGCGCCCCTCACGCCCCCGCAGCAGCCCCACTCCCCACCCCACACCCCCAGCCTCGACGACAAGTACACGCAGGTGTCGGGCCGCGTCTATCTCACCGGCTATCAGGCGCTGGTGCGCCTGCTGATGATCCAGAAGGAGCGCGACCGCGCCGCCGGTCTGGACACCGCCGGCTTCGTCTCCGGCTACCGCGGCTCGCCGCTCGGCGGTCTGGACCAGACCTTGTGGAAGGCGAAGGCGCACTTGGCAAGCCACGACATCGTGTTTCAGCCGGGCATCAACGAAGACCTCGCCGCCACCGCAATCTGGGGCTCGCAGCAGGTCAATCTGTCGCCGCAGGCCAAGCACGACGGCGTGTTCGCGATGTGGTACGGCAAGGGGCCGGGCGTGGACCGCTGCGGCGACGTGTTCCGCCACGCCAACGCCGCCGGCAGCGCCCGCCACGGCGGCGTGCTGGTGGTGGCGGGCGACGACCACGCCGCCAAGTCATCCACGCTGCCGCACCAGACCGACCACTTCTTCAAGGCGATGATGATGCCGGTGCTGGCGCCGGCCGGCGTGCAGGAGTACATCGACTTCGGCGTGCACGGCTACGCGCTGTCGCGCTACTCGGGCTGCTGGGTGGCGTTCAAGGCGCTCGCCGACACCGTGGAGACCTCGGCCTCGGTCGATGTCGATCCGCAGCGCGTGCAGGTCGTGCTGCCCACCGACTTCGCGCTGCCCGCCGACGGCCTCAACATCCGCTGGCCCGATCCGCCGCTGGTGCAGGAAAAGCGCCTGCTCAACTTCAAGCTCTACGCCGCGCTCGCCTACGCACGCGCCAACGGCCTCAACCGCATCGTCATCGATGCGCCGGCCCCCAGGCTGGGCATCATCACCGCCGGCAAGAGCTATCTCGACGTGCGCCAGGCGCTCGACGACCTCGGCATCGACGACGCCCTCGCGGCCGAGATCGGCATCCGTCTGTACAAGGTCGGCATGGTGTGGCCGCTGGAGGCCGACGGCGTGCGCCGCTTCGCCGAGGGCCTGGACGAGATCCTGGTGGTGGAGGAAAAGCGCCAGCTGCTCGAGTACCAGCTCAAGGAAGAGCTCTACAACTGGCGCGAAGACGTGCGCCCGCGCGTGATCGGCAAGTTCGACGAGAAGGGCGAATGGGCGCGTCTGGTGCGCGCCGACGGCACCATCGACCACGGCGACTGGCTGCTGCCGGCGGCCGGCGAACTGAGCCCGGCGACGATCGCCCGCGTCATCGCCGGGCGCATCGGGCGCTTCTTCACCTCCGCGCGCATCGAGGCCCGGCTCGCCTTTCTCGACGCCAAGGAGCATGCGCTCGCCGGCCGCGCGTTCAGCATCGACCGCGTGCCGACCTTCTGCTCCGGCTGCCCGCACAACACCTCGACCCACGTCCCCGAAGGCAGCCGCGCGCTCGCCGGCATCGGCTGCCATTACATGGTGACGTGGATGCCGGAGCGGCGCACCGGCACTTTCACCCAGATGGGCGGCGAAGGCGTGCCCTGGGTCGGCCAGGCGCCGTTCACCCACGAGCCGCACATCTTCGCCAACCTCGGCGACGGCACCTATTTCCACTCCGGCCTGCTCGCCATCCGCCAGGCGGTCGCGGCCAAGGTGAACATCACCTACAAGATCCTGTTCAACGACGCGGTGGCGATGACCGGCGGCCAGCCGGTGGACGGCGAGCTCAGCGTGCCCAAGATCGTGCGCCAGCTGCAGGCCGAAGGCGTGCACAACATCGTCGTCGTCACCGACGGCAGCGCGCGCGCCTACGGCGCCGCCGACCTGCCGCACGGCGTGCCGATCCGCCACCGCGACCAGCTCGACGCGATCCAGCGCGAGCTGCGCGCCTCGGGCGGCGTCACCGCGCTGATCTACGACCAGACCTGCGCCGCCGAGAAGCGCCGGCGCAGAAAGCGCGGCACCTATCCCGACCCGGCGCGCCGCGTGTTCATCAACGAGGCGGTGTGCGAGGGCTGCGGCGACTGCGGGGTACAGTCGAACTGCATGTCGATCGTGCCGGTCGAGACCGAGTTCGGGCGCAAGCGCGCCATCGACCAGTCGTCGTGCAACAAGGACTACTCCTGCCTGAAGGGCTTCTGCCCGTCCTTCGTCACCATCGAGGGCGGGCGCGTGCGCAAGGGTAAGGCGCTGCGCGACGAAGGCCTCTCCTTCGCCGAGCCGCCGCCGCCCGTGCTGCCCGCCACCGCGCAGCCCTTCGGCATCCTGGTGACCGGCGTCGGCGGCACCGGCGTGGTCACCATCGGCGCGCTCATCGGCATGGCCGCCCATCTCGACGGCAAGGGCGTGACCGTGCTCGACATGACCGGGCTCGCGCAGAAGGGCGGCTCGGTATACAGCCACGTGCGCATCGCCGACCACCCCGACGCGCTCCATGCGGTACGCATCGCCGCGGGCGAGGCCGACGCGGTGATCGGCGGCGACCTCATCGTCAGTGCCAGCGTCGACTCGCTCAACCGCATGGCGCCCGGGCGCACACGCGCGGTGATCAATCTCGCCGAACTGCCGACCTCGGACTTCGCCCACAACCCCGACTGGCAGTTCCCGCAGGCGCGCATGCAAGCCGCAATCCGCGACGCCGTGGGCGACACCGATGCCGGCGGCACCGCGCGCGCCGACTTCATCGACGCCCAGCAGCTCGCCGCCACGCTGATGGGCGACGCCATCGCCACCAACCTGTTCCTGCTCGGCTACGCCTGGCAGAAAGGCATGGTGCCGGTGTCGCACGCGGCGCTGCTGAGCGCGATCGAACTCAACGCCACCGCGGTGGACATGAACCGCCGCGCCTTCCTGTGGGGCCGCCGCGCCGCCCACGATCTCGCCGCGGTCGAGCGCTTCGCGCGTCCGGCGCCGCCCGCGCCGGCCACACCGCTGCGCCCGCAGAGCCTGGACGCGCTCATCGCGCGCCGCGTCGAGGTGCTCACCGCCTATCAGGACGCGGCCTACGCCGCACGCTACCGCCGCCTCGTCGACCGCGTGCGCGAACGCGAGGCGGCGCGCGTCGGCGCCGGCAGCACGCGGCTCGCCGAGGCCGTGGCGCACAACTACTTCAAGCTGCTCGCCTACAAGGACGAGTACGAGGTGGCGCGCCTGCATGCCGACCCGGCGTTCTGGGAGAAGGTGAACGCGAGCTTCGAAGGCAACTTCACCGTCCGCTTCCACCTCGCCCCTCCCCTGCTGTCGCGCCCCGACCCGCTCACCGGGCAGATCCCCAAGCAGGCCTTCGGTCCACGCATGCGCACGGTGTTCCGTCTGCTCGCACGCCTGAAGGGGCTGCGCGGCACGCGCTGGGACCCCTTCGGCCACACCGCCGAACGGCGTGCCGAGCGCGCGCTGATCGTCCAGTACGAGCACGACCTCGACGAGGTGCTGGAGACACTGAGCTTCCTGCGCCTCAACCTGGCCCTGGAGATCGCCACCCTGCCCGAAGCCATCCGCGGTTTCGGGCACGTCAAACTGCGCAACATCGACGCCGCAGCGCAGCGCCGCGCCAGCCTGCTCGCACAATGGCGGCAGCCGGTGCCCGCGCCGGCCACGGCGGCCGCCACCGCGCAGACGGCCTGAGAAGCGCCTTGCCGCAGCCAGGTCGGGCACCATGGTCGCGGCAGGCGCCCGCCCGGCGCAGGCAAGGCCTAACCGTCACCACGCGCGGCCGGTATCGGCGGAATCCACCTTGGCGCACGCGCCCACCGGCAACGGCGATTTCGGCGAGGTCGCAACACCCCTTAAGATCGCGGTCGCACAACTTACCGGGAGACCTCATCGATGCCCTACGTGAATATCCAGATCACCCGCGGCGCCAGCCGGGCGCAGAAGGCGCAGGTGGTGCGCGAGGTCACCGACACGCTCGCGCGAGTGCTCGGCAAGAAGCCGGAGCACACCCATGTGGTAATTCAGGAGATCGCCGAGGAAGACTGGGGATATGCCGGCCTGCTCACCGACGACTGGCGGCGCGAGCAGGGCGGATGAGGCAGCAGCGGCACGGCGACGGCTAAGATGCGGTCTGCACGCCCGCGGCGTGCCGCCGTCCCCATTTCCGCGCCCGCGCGCCGTGCCCCATGCCCACCGCCCTCAAAGCCCTGCTCGCCCAGTTCGCCGGCCTCCTGCTCGCCTTCGTCCTCGCCCGCGGCGGGGCCTTGCCACCCGGCATCTGGCCGCTGATCGCGGCCCAGGCCCTCGGCGCCGTGGCCGCCGCTGCGCTGCTGCGCGCCGAGCGCTGGTGGCTGGCGATCCATCTCGGGTTCACACCGCTGCTCGCTGCCGCACTGCAACTCGGGCTCGCCCCGGGCTGGTCGCTGACCATCTTCGTCGCCCTGGTGCTGGTTTACTGGACCACCTTCCGCACCCGCGTGCCGCTCTACTTCACCAATCACGCCACCGCGCAGGCGCTCGCCGGACTGCTGCCGGCCGGCGGCACGCCTGCCTTGCTCGACGTTGGCGCCGGCACCGGCGCACTGCTGCGCACGCTCGCCACCCTGCGCCCGGATGGCCGCTACACCGGTGTCGAATGCGCGCCGGCGCCCTGGCTGATCGGCCGCCTCGCCGCCCGCGGCGGCATCGACTGGCGACACGGCGACCTGTTCGCGCTGCCCTGGGAGGCCTACGACGTGGTCTATGCCTTCCTGTCACCGGCGCCGATGGCCGCGGTGTGGCGCAAGGCTGCCGCGGAGCTGCGCCCGGGCAGCGTGCTGGTCAGCAACAGCTTCGCGGTGCCCGGACGCGAGCCGGACGCCGTCATCGACGTCGCCGACCGCCGCCGCACCCGGCTGTTGCTGTATCGCGCACCGCTGAACGACACCTCGCGGCAAGCGCCGAATTAGCGCCACGAACTGCCGCTTTTTCACGCGCAGAGTCGCCTTGCCCGGCGCAATAATGGAACAGTACGGCGACACCGCCGTGTGTTGAGGACTGGATTCATGGCTGAGATCATCTGCGTGATCGGCAACAAGGGCGGCACCGGCAAGACCACCCTTTCACACATGCTGTGCCAGGGGCTGGGCCTGCTCGGCCAGCGCACCGCCTGCGTGCTCACCGACACGTCCCGCGAACCGCTGTCGCCCGATGGGCGACGCTACATCACCGCCGACGCGCGCACCCGCGACGCCCTTACCAAGGTGGTCGACAAGCTGCGCACCCTGGACGACTGGCTCGGCGTCATCGACGGCGGTGGCAACCGCACCGAGATGGACCGCAAGCTCTACGCGCTGTCGGACATCGTGCTGCTGCCGTTTCGCGAATCGCACGAGGACATCCGCACCGTGATCCGCGATCTGGAGATGTTCCCGCGCGCTTATGCGGTGCCCTCGCAGTGGCCGAGCAACTCGTGGCAGCGCGACGCCGCCGACCGCAACGTCGCGCAGCTGATGGGGGCCTACCGCCACCGCATCCTGAAGCCGGTGGGCGCACTGTCCTCGTCCAAGCTGCTGCTGCAGAAGCAGGTGCCGGAGCAGCTGCCCACACCGCTCGCCAACGCCTGCCGGGCGCTCGCGCGCCAGGTGCTCGAGGTGCTGGAGATCGACTGCGTGGAAGCCGCGGCGGCGGCGGCCGACGAGGACGCTGCGGGCGTCGAACGGCTGTCACCGGCGGACATGCCCCTGCGCCTGAGCGGCGCGGCACGCCGCGCGCACTGAACGCCCGAGGCGGCACTCGCCCTTACAGGCGGGTGCCGTGACGCGAAATCACCACCAGCGCCTGGGCGCGGTTGGAGACGCCGAGCGCGCGAAAGATCGCCGACATGTGCACCTTGACCGTGCCTTCGGAGAGGCCGAGCAGGTCGGCAATCTCGCGGTTGGTCTTGCCCTGGGCGAGCAGTTCGAGCACCCGGGTCTGCGCCGCGGTGAGACCGAAGCGCTCGCTCACCGGCGCCCCGCCGCGCCGGCCGTTACTGGTGGCCGGGGTCTCCGGGGTGTGCACGCCGCCGTCGAGGACCACACGCACGGCCTGCAGCAGTTGATCGCCGGAGCTCGATTTGGACACGAAACCGGAGGCGCCGCCCTTGATCGCGCGCCGTACCGAGGACTCGTCGTCCATCGCCGACACCACGATCGCGGGCACGTCGGGAAAGCGCTTGGCGAGCACCGCGAGCAGCGAAAACCCGTTCATGTCGGGCAGCATCAGATCGATGACCGCGAGATCCCAGTCCGACGACGCCTCGAGCCGCGCCAGCGCCTCGTCGGCCCCTTTGGCCTCGATGCACTCGACGCTCTCGCCGAGGCGGGCCAGGCGTTGCGCCATGGCCTCGCGCACCAGCGCGTGGTCTTCAACGATCAGTATCTTGATCACTCCTTGCTCCATCCTCTCTCACCCGCTTCCATCATGCGTGAAGCATAGCACGGCGCCTCCTCCGGCCGCTCCTCCGCCCCCTACCCGCGGGCGGCAAAACCGGCGAGAATCCGCCTCATGTCATGTACCCCCCGCCCCGCTGCCCGATGCTGCGCTCGCTGACACAGCGCGTGCGCCAATCGCGGCTGCATCGCCTGCAGCTCGGCCTGGGCGCACTCACCCTGGGCACGACCGCCGGCATCATGCCCTATCCGGCGGCCGCGGGCGACGCCATCGAAGCGGCCTACCTCGGCGAGCTGCCGGTGGTGCTGTCCGCCTCGCGCCTCGCCCAGCCCACGCGCAGCGCGCCGGGCGCGGTCACGGTGATCGACCGCGACCAGATCCGCGCCTCCGGCGCGCGCTCGATCGCCGAGCTGCTGCGCCTGGTGCCCGGTCTGCAGATCGGCCACTTCAACGGCTATCTGCCGCTCACCACCTACCACGGCCTCGCCGACGAGGCGCCACGCCGCATGCTGGTGCGCATCGACGGCCGCTCGGCGTACTCGCCCTATTTCGTGAGCGGCATCGAGTGGCACAAGCTCACCGTCGATCTCGACGACATCGAACGCATCGAGGTCTTCCGCGGCACCAACACCGTGGCCTATGGCAGCCAGGCCTTCATGGGGGTGGTCAATATCATCACCCGCGCGGCGGCGGACACCCCGCGCCTGCGGCTACGCCTGCGCCAGGGCGACAACGGCGTCGCCGAACGCAGCGCCAGCATCGGCCAGCGCCTGGGCGAGGCCGCGCTGCGCCTGAGCGTGGCCGACGAAGGCGACCACGGCGTGCACGGGCTCGCCGACGACTGGCGCAAGCAGCGCGCCGACCTGCGCCTGGACTGGCAGCTCGCCGCCGATCAGCGCCTCGAACTGCGTGCCGGCAGCATGCACTTGCGCGGCGGCCTCGGCGAGGCCGACTCGCCGACCAACCCCGAGCGCAAGCAGACCAGCCGCGCGAGCTTCGGCCAGGTGCGCTGGCACTGGCAGCGCGGCCCCGCGGAGGAGCTCAGCGTGGCCTACTTCCATCAGGAAGAAAGCATGCGCGACGCGTTCGTGCTCGCACCGCTGCGCGACCTGCTGATCCCGATGCTGATGGCCGCGCAATCGCTGTCGCGCGATGCTGCGGGCGCCATCATCGACGGCCTGTTCGAGCGCGATGCCAGCGCGCTCTTCGATTACGACAACCGCGTGGTGCGCGACGACATCGAGCTCGAGCACATCCTCGCGCCGCGCGCCGACCTGCGCCTGGTCTGGGGCCTCGGCCACCGCGAAGACCGTCTGCGCGCGCCCGGCCTGTTCGCCGGACGCGGCAGCCTGGGTTACCGCACCAGCCGCCTGTTCGGCAACCTCGAATGGCAGCTCTCCGAGCGCTGGCTGGTCAACGCCGGTGCCACCGTGGAGGACGGCAGCTACACCACGGCGCTGGTCTCGCCACGGCTCGCCCTCAATTACGCCCTCGACGCCCGTCACACCGTGCGCGCCGCGGTCAGCCGCGCCTACCGCCGGCCGATCCCCTTCGAGCGCAGCGCCGACACGCGCTATCACGAGACGCTGAGCGGCCTGCTGCTGCGCCAGACCTACCAGCCCGCGCCCGACCTCGACCCGGAGCAGGTCAGCGTGCGCGAACTCGGCTATCTCGGCGAATTCGCCGCCCTGCGCACCAGCGTCGATCTGCGCCTGTTCGAAGAGCGCGTCGGCGACCTGATCGACTTCGACGCGGTAGCCGTCGACGGCCCGCAACGCCCCTTGCTCGACGACCGCGCGCGCAAGGCCGGCAACCGCGGACGGGCCACCCTGCGCGGTGCCGAGCTCGCGGTGATGTGGCGCCCGGCGGCCCGCACCTGGCTCGGAGTCAATTACAGCCGCCTCGACATCGACAGCGCCGACCCGCGCCTGCGCGATTCGGCGCCGCGCGCGATGTGGTCGTTGCTCGCCGCGTGGTCGCCGACACCGGACTTGCAGCTGAGCCTGAACCACCACCGCGTGGGCGAAATGGGCTGGCAGCGCGGCCCCAGCGGCCTCCTCCCCGCCTACCGGATCACCAGCCTGCGCGCCGCACACCGCTTCGACATCGGCGGCACGCGCAACGAGTTCGCGCTGACCCTGTCGAACACCGGTCCGCGCCACGCCGACTTCCTGCCCGAGCAGCACAGCGGGCCGGTAGCCTACGCCACGCTGCGCATCGAGCTCTGACCCCGTGATCATCGCCGCCCTCCGCCGCCTGCTGCCGCTCTTCCTCCTGCCAGCTCTGCTGCTGCCGGCGGCGGCGCTCGCCGGCCCCCAGGTGCTGATCGTGACCAGCCGCGCGGAAGGGGCCTATGCCGAAACCGAGAGCGCGCTCAAGGCCCGCCTCAAGGATGTGGCGCCGCGCGCCGAGGTCGGCACCGCCACCGCCGACGAGGTCACTGCCGCGATGCTCGGCGACAGCCGGGCGATCGTCACCATTGGTTCCCAGGCCGCGCGCATCGTCGCCCTCGCCGCGCCCCGCCAGGCCGTGGTGCACACCCTGCTGCCCGCTGCCACCTACGAGCAGCTGCCACCGCCGGTCAAGGACGGTGCCGGCGTCACCGCGGTGCTGCTCGATCAGCCCGCAGAACGCCAGATCGCCCTGATCCGCCTCGCGCTGCCGGAGTGGAAGCGCATCGCGCTGATCAGCGGCCCTGGTTCGGCGGCGCAGGTCCGCGAGCTCGCCACCATAGGCCGCCGCCTCGGACTGGAAGCGCGCAGCGCGACGGTGGGCACCGACCGCGAGCTCTACCCTGCGCTGCAGCGCGTGCTCGCCGAGCAGGCGGTGCTGATCGCCACCGCCGACGCCCACGTGTTCAACAGCTTCACCGTGCAGAACGTGCTGCTCACCGCCTACCACCACCGCTCGCCGGTGCTCGGTTTCTCTGCGGCCTATGTGCGCGCGGGCGCCCTGCTCGGCCTGTACTCGACCCCCGAGCAGATCGCCACGCACGCCGCCGGCATCGTTGCGCGCGCGCTGCAGGGAGCGCCACTGCCGGCCCCGAGCGCGCCCGCCGGCTTCGAGGTCGCGGTCAACGCCAACGTCGCCCGCTCGCTCGGCATCAGCCTCGACGCCGGCGAACGCCTCGCCGCGGAGCTTGCCCGCCAGGAAACCGCACGCCCATGATCCGCCGCTGGGGAGTGCGTACCCGCGTGCTGCTCGCGGCGGTCGTACCCATGCTCGTCCTCGCCGCGGTGCTCACCGTGGCCTACACGTCGCTGCGCCTGGCCGATCTCGACGCCGCGCTGACCTCGCGCGGCCAGGCGATCGCCCGCCAGCTCGCCGCCACCAGCGAATACGCGGTGTTCTCCGGCAACCGCGACGCGCTGCAGCAGATCGCCAGCGCCATCCTCTCCGAGGACGACATCGTCGGCGTCAGCATCGTCGACGGCAACGGCGAACTGCTCGCCCGCAGCGGCATTCTCGACCAGCAGCTGCCGCCGCTGCCGCAGCACCGGATCACCACCTCGCAGCAGCAGGTGAAGGGGCCGACCCTGCGCATCATCGAACCGATCCGCCCCAGCAGGCTCGAGCTCGACGACGGGTTCACCGCGATCACCGCGGGAGCCGCCGCCCACCTCGACGCTGCGCCGCTGGGCAGTGTGGCCGTCGAACTGTCGCTGAAGGGCCTGCAGCGCCAGCGCGACGAACTGCTGTGGACCGGCGCCGGCTCGGTGCTGCTGGTGCTGGTCGGCAGCGTGCTGCTCGCCATCCACCTCAGCCGCGGGGTCAGCGGCCCGATCCGCACCGTGGCCCAGACCGTGACGCGCATCGGCCAGGGCCATCTCGACGAACGCGTGCCGGCGATCGGCGGCGGCAGCCTCGAGACCCTCGCCCACGGCGTCAACGACATGGCCCGCAGGCTCGCCGGGGTGCGCGAGGACATGGTCCGCCAGGTCGAGGATGCCACCGCCGAACTGCGCGCGCGCAAGGAGGAAGCGGAGCGCGCCAACCTCGCCAAGTCGCGCTTTCTCGCTGCCGCCAGCCACGACCTGCGCCAGCCGATGCACGCCCTCGGCCTGTTCATCTCCGAGCTCGCGCAACACACCCACGCCCCCGAGAGCCGGCGCCTGGTACAACGCATCAGCGCCTCGGCCGAGGCCATGAACAACCTGCTCGAGAGTCTGCTCGACATGTCGCGGCTCGATGCCGGCGTGCTCACCCCGAACCGTCAGCGCTTCGCCCTGCAGCCGGTGCTGGCGCGCATCGCCGCCGAGCAGCGCGCCTCCGCCGAGGAGCGCGGCCTGCGCCTGAAGCTGCGCCCCTCCACGCACTGGGCGGAGAGCGATCCGGTGCTGTTCGAGCGCATCGTCACCAACCTGGTCAGCAACGCGATCCGCTACACCCCGCGCGGAACCATCCTGATCGCAGTCCGCCGTCGCGGCGCCCTGCTGCGCGTCGAGGTCCGCGACAGCGGCATCGGCATCGCGCCCGACTCGCAGGAAATCATCTTTCAGGAGTTCATCCAGCTCGACAATCAGGCACGTGCGCGCGACAAGGGGCTTGGCCTCGGCCTGGCGATCGTGCGTCGCCTCGCCAGCCTCCTCGAGCATCGCCTCGATCTGCGCTCGGCGCCGCGGCGCGGCTCGGTGTTCGCCGTCGAGCTGCCGCTCGCCGCCCCCGGCCCCGGGATCGGCGGCGATGCACAGCGGCCGCCGGGCGATCTGCGCGGCCTGCGCGTCGCGCTGCTCGACGACGACCCCCTCGCCCGCGCCGGCATGGAGAGCCTGCTCGGCTCCTGGGGCTGCGTGGTGTGCAGCGCGGCCAGCCCCGACGCCCTGCTCGAACAGCTCGACCGCCAGGACAGCCCGCCGGAGCTGGCGCTGTGCGACTTCCGCATGGACGGCCCGCACAACGGCATCGACGCCATCACCGCGCTGCGCACACGGTACGGCGACTACCTGCCCGCGGTGCTGATCAGCGGCGACACCTGCACCGACACCCTGCGCCGCGCTCAGGAAGCCGCGATTCCGCTGCTCCACAAGCCGGTCCGGCCGGCGCGCCTGCGCGCGCTGATTCATCGCCTGGTGCGCATCGCCTGAACGCCCGAGCCCATCCGCATCGGTTAAGATGAAGCCACATCACAACCAGCAGGGAGCACTCGAATGACACAAGAGCATTCTGCCCAGGACCCGCTCGAATTCGTGCGCGGCATGTGGAACAGCATGGGCTTCTCCCTGCCCGGGATGATGACGCCGACTCTCGACGTCGATGAGCTCGACAAGCGCATTGCCGATCTGAAGGCGGTGGAGGGCTGGCTGAAGATGAACCTGAACATGCTGCAGATGACCACCCAGGGCCTCGAAATCCAGCGCGCGACCATCGCCGCGGTCAAGGCCATGGGCCGGCAGGCCGAGGGCGAGCCCGCAGGCGAGGCCAACCCTTTTGCCGCCGCCGCGATGTGGCCGTGGCAGATGATGGCACAGGCCGCTGCCGAAGCCGCTGAGCCCCCGGCGGCGCCGGCCGCTGCCGACAACGATCGCACCGAGCCGCCGGCAGCGCGCACCCGCACGACCAAAAAATAGGCAATTCCGCCACACTGCGCCAAAGGCGGCCAGGCTGGCCGCCGCGCGACGGCTTGTATGTTCAGACCAGACCAGCGCGGTAGACTCTGAGCGCCGTTGAGGCGGCCAGACCGGCCCGTGCAGTTTGGTAGCGGCTGGGGTGATCGAGCCCGTCTCTGAGTACAGAACGCACGGCC
>JAEWVQ010000041.1 GCA_023459095.1 Pseudomonadota bacterium
AGCGGCACCAACGGCAGCAGCATCGCCGACAGGGTGAGCGTGTCGCGCGAAAACAACCCCAGACTCAGATAGAAAGGCAGCTTCGCGAGATTGATCACCGCGAAGAAGAACACCGAGGTGGCGACGAAGGTCTCGCGCGCAAACCGCCGGCTGAGCAGATACACCATGATCGGCGGCCCGCCCGCATGCGCCAGCGTGCTGGTGAAACCCGAGCCCGCGCCGCACACCCAGGCAAAGGCGCGCGTTGCCGCACCCGCGGGCGCCCCCTTGCCGCCGCCGCGCAGCAGGCGGTCGGCAGCAAAGCCCACCGCGATCAGCCCGAGCGCGCCCTTGAGCATGCGCTCCGACATCGCACCGAAGGCCAGCGTGCCCACCGCGATGCCGAGCAGCGCGGCCGGGATCAGCATGCGCAACTCCGCCCAGTCGGCCTTGCCGCGCCAGTTGCGAATGCCGACCAGGTCTATCGCGATCAGGATGGGCAGCATCACCGCCACCGCCTCGCGCGGCGATAGCCACATCGACATGAACGGCACTGCCAGCCCGCCGAGTGCACCACCCAAGCCGGACTTGGAAATGCCGGTGAGCAGGACCGCGATCGCGGTGACGATCCAGCCCGCCAGATCCATGCTCAATCGTCCATCCTCACCGGAAACACCCGCGCCGCTGCAGGCGCCGCGGTCATCGCCCGCAACCACGCCTTCACCGCCGCCAGCGTGTCGGCGCGCTCGCCGGTCGGCGCTTCGAGCGCAGGCATGGTGGTGCCGGGCTTGAGGCTGGCGGGCGCCACCAGCCAGGCGGTGAGCCAGGCGTCGTTGGCGTAGCGGCGGGCGAGCGCCGGGGTGTTGAGTTCGCCGGCCTTGCCGCCGCCGTCGCCGTTCATGGTGTGGCAGTGCAGGCAAAGCCGGCGCGCGATGTCGAAACCGCGCCGCGCGTCCGCGGGCGCCTCGGCCGGGGGCATGGCGCGGGCGAAGTGCGCAGCCAGGCTCACCGGGGCCACGGCGACCACCTGATACGGCCAGGGCGCGGCACCGCGCGCACGCGCCGCCTCGTCGCCGAGCGTATCCCACACCAGGTAGAACGGCCCCAGCGCCACGGTCTCGCCCTGCAGGCGGTTGTCGAGCTCGAAGGCGCGGCCGTCGGCACGCGCATGGGCGAACCAGGCGCGGTGCGCGAGCAGATGGGCGACCTCGATGCTCGCACGGTAGCCGTCGGCGCACACGAACTCGACCGCATCGGCGGTGCGCCAGTCGGTGCCGAGCACGCGGTCGAGCACGGCCGGCAGCGGCAGGCCGCGATAGACGATGTGCGTCTGGTTGTGCGGCTCGATCACCGCCACGTCCTCGGCGACGAATGCCTGCACCAGGGGATCGAGTTCCAGCGGCACGGCGGCGGACGCGGTGGCGCGGGCCGGTGCAGGGAGCATCGCCACTGCCAGCAGCAGCGTCACTCCGATCAGGGCGAGCGGCCACCCGCCCCTTTTCACGCCCATCCCCGCTCTCACGCCCCCTGCGCCGCGACGGCACGGAGCAGACACTACCGCTTCCAAACAAACAGACACTGCACGACCTCCCGGTTCTGTTCCACATCACGGCCGCGAGCATACACGGACGACCGCGCCGGGCCCGCAAAACGAATACGGGCCCGCAGGCCCGTATTCGTTCTTGCAACAGCATCGCCCCGCGCGGGCGACTCACCGATCAACGCGGCAACAGACTGGCGCCCATCAGGAAGGCGTCGACCTCGCGAGCGCACTGGCGGCCCTCGCGAATTGCCCACACCACCAGCGACTGCCCGCGGCGCATGTCGCCGGCGGCGAACACCTTGGGCGCGCTGGTCGCGTAGCAGCCTTCGCCGTCGGTGCTGGCGCGGGCGTTGCTGCGCGCGTCCTTCTCCACGCCGAAGGCGTCGAGCACGCCGCCCACCGGATTGGTGAAGCCCATCGCGAACAGCACCAGATCGGCCTTGATCTCGAACTCCGAGCCCGGAATCTCGCTCATGCGGCCGTCCTTCCATTCGAGGCGGACCGCCTTGAGGCCGGTGACCTTGCCGTCGGCGCCGAGGAATGCCTTGGTGCCGACCGCGAAGTCGCGCTCACAGCCTTCCTCGTGCGACGACGAGGTGCGCAGCTTGATCGGCCAGTTCGGCCAGGTCAGCGCCTTGTTCTCGGTTTCGGGCGGCATCGGCATCAGCTCGAACTGGGTCACCGACGCGGCGCCGTGGCGGTTGGAGGTGCCGACGCAGTCGGAGCCGGTGTCGCCGCCGCCGATCACCACCACGTGCTTGCCGGTGGCGGAAATCGGATTCTTGCCATCACCCGCGACTTCCTTGTTCTGCGGGATCAGGAATTCGAGCGCGAAATGCACGCCGGCGAGCTCGCGCCCGGGCACCGGCAGATCGCGCGGCACTTCGGCGCCACCGGCGAGGATCACCGCGTCGAAGTCCTGCTTGAGCTGCTCGGCACTGACCATTTCCTTGGCGTCGTTGATGATGCCGGCCGGCATGTCCGGGGTGCCGACCACGACGCCGGTGCGGAACACCACGCCTTCGGCCTGCATCTGTTCGACGCGGCGGTCGATCAGCCCCTTCTCCATCTTGAAGTCGGGAATGCCGTAGCGCAGCAGGCCGCCGACGCGATCGTTCTTCTCGAACACGGTGACGTCGTGGCCGGCGCGCGCCAGTTGCTGGGCGGCGGCCAGCCCGGCGGGGCCGGAACCGACCACGGCAACCTTCTTGCCGGTCTTGGCGGCGGGCGGCTGCGGCTTCACCCAGCCCTCTTCCCAGGCCTTGTCGATGATCGCGTGCTCGATCGACTTGATGCCGACCGCTTCGGTATTGATGTTGAGCGTGCACGCCGCTTCACAGGGCGCCGGGCAGATGCGCCCGGTGAATTCCGGGAAGTTGTTGGTCGAGTGCAGCACCTCCAGCGCCTCGCGCCACTGGCCGCGGTACACCAGATCGTTCCAGTCCGGAATGATGTTGTTGACCGGGCAACCGTTGTTGCAGAACGGGATGCCGCAGTCCATGCAGCGCGCGCCCTGCACCGCGGCGTCGGCGTCGCTGAGACGGAGCACGAACTCCTTGTAGTTCTTCAGGCGCGCGTCGACCGGCTGGTAGGCCTCCGACAGTCGCTGATACTCCAGAAATCCGGTGGGCTTGCCCATTTATGCGACCTCCTTGTCTGCTTCGCGCTGCCCGGCCCTCATCTCGGCCATCTCGGCAAGCGCACGACGGTATTCATTCGGCATCACCTTGACGAACTTCGTCCGGTAGCTGCTCCAGTTGTCGAGAATCTCACGCGCCCGCGGGCTGTGCGTGAAGCGGGCGTGGCGTTCGATCAGGCCGCGCAGGATGAGCTCGTCGCCCATTTCCAGGTGATCGATGTTGACACGCCCGGCGGACTCCAGCTCGTCGCCGGATTCGGAGCCCTTGCGCGCCTCGATTTCCTCGGGCAGCGGCTCGAGCGCGACCTGCGCCATGTTGCAGCGCTGCTCGAAGGTGCCGTCCTCGTCGAGCACGTAGGCTAGGCCGCCCGACATGCCGGCGGCGAAGTTGCGCCCGGTCTGGCCGAGCACGACCACGGTACCGCCGGTCATGTACTCGCAGCCGTGGTCGCCCACACCCTCCACCACCGCGGTGGCACCGGAGTTGCGCACCGCGAAACGCTCGCCGCCGACCCCGGCGAAGTACACCTCGCCTTCGGTGGCGCCGTACATCACGGTGTTGCCGATGATGATGTTCTCGGTGGTCTTGCCGCGGAACTCGCCCTGCGGACGGACGATGATGCGACCGCCCGACAGCCCCTTGCCGACGTAGTCGTTGCCCTCGCCGACCAGTTCGAGCGTGACCCCACGCGCGAGGAAGGCGCCGAAGGCCTGGCCCGCGGTGCCGTTGAGGCGGATGTGAATGGTGTCGTCGGGCAGCCCGGCGTGGCCGTACTTCTGCGCCACGCGGCCGGACAGCATGGTGCCGACGGTGCGGTTGATGTTGCGCACCGGCAGCTCGATCGACACCTTCTCGCCCTTGTCGAGCGCAGGCGCGGCGAGCGCGATGAGCTGGTTGTCGAGCGCCTTGTCGAGGCCATGGTCCTGGGTTTCGGTGTGCAGGCGCGGCACGCTCGCAGGCACGTTCGGACGGTAGAAGATGCGCGAGTAATCCAGCCCCTTCGCCTTCCAGTGCGCCAGGCCCTTCTTCATGTCGAGCAGGTCGGCGCGGCCGATGAGATCGTCGAACTTGCGGATGCCGAGCTGGGCCATCAGTTCGCGCACTTCCTCGGCGACGAAGAAGAAGTAGTTCACCACGTGCTCGGGCTGGCCGGAGAAGCGCTTGCGCAGCTCCGGGTCCTGGGTGGCGACGCCGACCGGGCAGGTGTTGAGGTGGCACTTGCGCATCATGATGCAGCCCTCGACGACCAGCGGCGCGGTGGCGAAGCCGAACTCGTCGGCGCCGAGCAGCGCGCCGATGACGACGTCGCGACCGGTCTTGATCTGGCCGTCGACCTGCAGGCGTACGCGCGAACGCAGGCGGTTGAGCACCAGCGTCTGCTGGGTCTCGGCGAGGCCGAGCTCCCACGGCGAACCGGCATGCTTGACCGAGCTCCACGGGCTCGCGCCGGTACCGCCGTCATGGCCGGCAACGACGATGTGGTCGGCCTTGGCCTTGGCCACGCCCGCGGCCACGGTGCCGATGCCGATTTCGGACACCAGCTTGACCGAGATGTCGGCGCGCCCGTTGGCGTTCTTCAGATCGTGGATGAGCTGCGCCAGATCCTCGATCGAGTAGATGTCGTGGTGCGGCGGCGGCGAGATGAGGCCGACCCCCGGCACCGAGTGGCGCAGGAAGCCGATGTACTCGCTGACCTTGTGGCCGGGCAGCTGGCCGCCCTCGCCGGGCTTGGCGCCCTGGGCCATCTTGATCTGGATCTGGTCGGCATTGACCAGGTATTCGGCAGTGACGCCGAAGCGGCCGGAGGCGACCTGCTTGATCGCCGAGCGCAGCGAATCCCCCGCCTGCAGTTCGAGGTCGCGCTCGATGCGGCTTTCGCCGATGATCTGCGACAGCTTGATCGCCTGCGTGATCGGCTTGAAGCGCATCGGGTCCTCACCGCCCTCGCCGGTGTTCGACTTGCCGCCGATGCGGTTCATCGCCACCGCGAGCGTGGTGTGCGCCTCGGTGGAAATCGAGCCGAGCGACATCGCGCCGGTGGCGAAGCGCTTGACGATGTCCTTGGCGGACTCGACTTCGTCGAGCGCCACCGGAGGCCCCGCCGGCTTGATCTCGAACAGGCCGCGCAGCGTCATGTGCCGCTTGGTCTGGTCGTTGATGATCTTGGCGTATTCCTTGTACGTGTCGTACTTGCCGGAGCGGGTCGAGTGCTGCAGCTTGGCGATCGCATCCGGCGTCCACATGTGCTCTTCGCCGCGGATGCGGAAGGCGTACTCGCCACCGGCGTCGAGCATGCCGGTGAGCACCGGGTCGGCGCTGAATGCCTTGGTGTGCAGGCGCAGCGTCTCTTCCATGACCTCGAACACGCCGATGCCTTCGACCTGGCTGGTGGTGCCGGTGAAGTAGCGGTCGACGAAGGCCTGCTGCAGACCCACGGCTTCGAAGATCTGCGCCCCGGTGTAGGACATGTAGGTCGAGATGCCCATCTTGGACATGACCTTCATCAGCCCCTTGCCCACCGCCTTGACGAAGTGCTTGACGTACTTGACACGGGTCTCGGCGTCGCCAGCGAGTTGCTGCAGCGTCTCCAGCGCGAGGTAGGGATGCACGGCTTCGGCGCCATAGCCGGCGAGCACCGCGAAATGGTGCACTTCACGCGCGGTCGCGGTCTCGACCACGAGGCCCGCACGCGTACGCAGCCCCTTGGCCACCAGATGCTGGTGGATCGCCGACAGCGCGAGCAGCGCGGGAATCGCGACCTGCTCGACGGACAGCTTGCGATCGGACACGATCAGGATGTTGTAGCCCTGCAGCACCGCACTCTCGGCGTCCGCGCACAGCGAGGCCAGACGGGCCTCGACGCCGTCCTTGCCCCAGGCCACCGGGTAGCAGATGTCCAGTTCGGCGGAACGGAATTTGTTGTGGGTGTAGCGCGCGATGTTGCGGATCTTCGCCATGTCGGCGAAATCGAGCACCGGCTGGGTGACCTCGAGCCGGAACGGCGGGTTGATCTCGTTGATCTCGAGCA
>JAEWVQ010000042.1 GCA_023459095.1 Pseudomonadota bacterium
GGTCCGCCTCCCGCAGGATCTTGACCATCTGTTCTTCGGTAAAACGACTCTTGCGCATGACTTCCTCATCTTCGTGGAAGCCATCCTCTCAAGTTTCAGATGGACCGAAAAGTCGGGAGCAGGTCACTCCTTCGCACTTCCTTCGCCTCTACGGCACGCGGTGCCCGCAGGTGTCTTCCTCGGGGCGCGGGGCAAAACCTCCGTGCTCTCACAAAACAGAAAGCCCGCAGCCGACCGGTTGTCCGGGTGGCTGCGGGCTTTGCGTGTGCGCCGGGGCGGGCGCGTTCAGGCCTGAGCGGTGGCGAGCGCCTCTTCGGCGGCGCGTTTGGCCCACACGTAGTTCGCCTTGCCGGCGGCGGAGCGCTGGATCTGGGGTACGGTGACGATGTCTTTGGGCACCTTGTAGCCGGCGAGGTGCTGGTGGCAGAGCGCGCGCAGCGCGTCGCGGTCCAGCGTGGCGCCGGGGCGGAGCGCAACCACGGCGACCACTTTCTGGCCCCAGCGCGGGTCGGGCAGGCCGACGACCAGCGCGTCGATGATCTGCGGGCTCCTGCGCAGCGTCTCTTCGACCTCTTCCGGGAACACCTTTTCGCCGCCGCTGTTGATGCACAGGGTGCCGCGACCAAAGATGACGATGCTGCCGTCGTCGGCGACGCGCGCAGCGTCGCCGGTGATCACGAAGCGGGTGCCTGCCACGGTGACGAAGGTTTCGGCGGTCTTCACCGGGTCGCGGTAGTAGCCGAGCGGCAGGTGGCCGCTGCGCGCGAGGATGCCGGTTTCGCCGGGTTCGGCGAAGCGCTTGCCATCGACCAGCACGCGCAGTTCGGGGCGGGCGGCGATCTTGATCATGCCGCCGTCGACGGGTTTGGCGCCGATGCCGAACTGGCCGCCTTCGGAGGAGCCGATGCCGTCGCTGAAATACACGTTGGCGGGCAGGAAGGGGCGCATCGCTTCCTTGATGTGGGTGGACATCACCGCGCCGCCGTTGCCGAAGATGAACAGCGCCGACAGATCCCAGCGCCCCGGCTCGGCCTTGAGCGCATCGAGCATGGGCAGGGCCATGGCGTCGCCGACGATGGTGATGCCGTTGACGCGCTGGGTGGTGACGAGGTCGAGCACGTGGGCGGCGTCGAAGTGGTGCTGGTCGTTGAGCACCACGGTGTGCCCGGCGTAGAGCGACACCATGGTCGCCCAGTGCGCGGCGCCGTGCATGAGCGGGGCCACCGGCATGAAGCGCAGCGGGTGGCCCTTGCGGATGCAGTCGGCGAGGGCGTCGGGGGTGGCAATGGGCGCGGTGCCGGGCAGATAGGCCACGCCGCCGCCCAGGCTGCCGAAGAAGAGGTCGCGGTGCGGCCACATCACGCCCTTGGGCTTGCCGGTGGTGCCGCCGGTGTAGAGCAGGGAGAGGTCGTTATCGGCGCAGGCCACGGTGGCGAGCGCGGCGAGCGCGTCGGCGCCGGCAGCGTCGAGGGCGGCGTCGAAGCTCACCGCGCCGGCGAGCGCGGGTTGGCCGCCGCCGGTGCGCACCTTGACGCGCAACTCGGGTGCGGCGTCGAGCGCGTCGGCCACCGCGGGTTCGAGTTCGGCGCTGTAGAACAGCGCCTTGATGCCGGCGTTGTCGTAGAGGTAGCGCAACTCGTCGGTGACGTAGCGGTAGTTGATGTTGGCCGGCACCGCGCGCACGCGGCAGGCGGCAAGAAAGGCTTCGAGGTATTCGGCGCAGTTGTACATCTGCAGGCCGACGACGTCGCCGGCGCCGATGCCCTGGGTGTGCAGCCAGGCGGCGAGGCGTTCGATGCGGGCGGCCATCTCGCCGTAAGTGCGGGACTGGCCGCCGATCACCACCGCGTCGCGCTCGGGCACGGTGGCGGCGGCGATCGCGAACAGGTCGGCGAGGCTGAAGCTGGATGGGTTCATGGTGTCTCCTCTTGTCGTTGTTGTCGGCGCCGGGGCGCCGTCGTTCAGAGCGCGCCCGCGCTGCGCAGGCCGGCGATGGCGCCGTCGTCGTAGCCGAGTTCGCGCAGCAGTTCGTCGTTGTGTTCGCCCAGCGCCGGCGGCGGGCGGTCGAGGCCGAAGGCGAAATCGCTCATCTTCACCGGGAAGGCGAAGTAGGGCGCGCTGCCGCCATCGGGCAGCGGGGTGTCGACGGTCATCGCGCGTGCGCGGGTGTGGGGGTGGGCCAGCACCTCGTCGATGCGCAGCACCGGGCTGACGCAGGCGTCCACGCCGGCGAGCGACTCCATCCACTCGGCCAGCGTGCGCGCCTTGATCAGCGCGGCGATCTGGGCGCGCACCGCGGCGCCCGACTTGCCCGCCGCCCAGCCGCTCTTGGCGAGTTCGGGGCAGCCCGCGGCGGCGCAGAAGGCTTGCCAGAACTTGGGTTCGAGCGCGCCCACGGCAAGGTGGCGGCCGTCGGCGGTTGCGTAGGTGCCATAGCAGGGCAGGGCGCCGGAGAGGGTGTCGTGGCCGGGTGGCACGCTGCGGCCGTAGGTGTTGAGGCTGGCGAGCGGCTGCACGTTGAGCGCCAGCGCGCAGTCGGTCATCGCCACGTCGATGAAGCGGCCGTGGCCGCTGCGTTGGGCGTCGAACAGCGCGGCGAGGATCGCCATCGCCGCCGACAGCGCACCGCCGGCGAGGTCGGCGATGGGGAAGTTGCCGGGGTGGGGCGCACCGCCGGGGGCTGCGCTCTGCTCCAGGATGCCGGCGTAGCTCTGGTAGTTGATGTCGTGGCCGCCGAGTTCGGCGAGCGGGCCGTCCTGGCCGTAGCCGCTGATCGCGCAGTAGACGAGGCGCGCATTGACCGCCTTGAGGTCGTCGTAGCCGAGGCCGAGGCGGGCCATGACGCCGGGGCGAAAGCCCTCGACCACCACGTCGGCCTCGCGCGCCAGCGCCAGCACCACCTCGCGCGCGCCGGGCGCGCGCAGGTTGATCGCCAGCGACCGCTTGTTGCGGTTCACCGCCATGAAGAAGTGCGACAGCGGGGTGCCGGCGGGGCCACGGCCGGCATCGCCGCTGCCCGGGGGTTCGAACTTGATCACGTCCGCGCCCATGTCGGCCAGATGCAGGGTGCACATCGGGCCGGGCAGCAACTGGGTGAAATCGAGCACGCGCACGCCGTGCAGGGGTTTGTTCGCCATCGTGTCTCCTCTGGAATATGTCGGTCGATGGGGCCGCGTTCAGCCTTCGAGTTCGCGGAACGGCAGCTTGCGGTCGGTGCGCGGTTCGCCGGGCAGGCCGAGCACGCGTTCGGCGATCACGTTCTTCAGCACCTCGTCGGTGCCGCCGGCGATGCGTGCGCCGGGCGCGCCCAGCCACAGGCGCTGCAGGTAGCGCCAGTCGCCGCCCAGCGCCTCGTGGCCGAGGAGGCCGTCGGCGCCGGCGAGTTCGGTGGCGAAGGCGGCGATGTCCTGCATGGCCTTGGCCGCGACGAGTTTCGTCACCGCCATTTCCGGGCCGGGCGTGGCGCCCTTGGAGAGCGCGGTGAGGCCGCGCGCGATGATCAGCTCGACGCCGTGCTGCAGCAGGTAGGCGTCGGCGATGCGGGCGCGGACGCGGGCGTCGTCGAGCGCGGGGCGCTCGTCCCAGACGCAGTGGCCGGCAAGGTCGATGAGGCGCTCGTGGAGGTCGGTGGGCAGGTTGCCGCCCACCGACAGGCGTTCCTGCATCAGCGTGCTCAGCATCACCTTCCAGCCGCCGCCCACCGGGCCGAGGCGGTATGGGTCGGGAATGCGCACGTCGCTGAAGAACACCTCGTTGAACTCGGCATCGCCCGACATCTGGTGGATGGGGCGGATGTCCACGCCGGGCGCCTTCATGTCCACGATGAACATGGTCAGCCCCTCCTGCTTGGGCAGGTCCCAGTCGGTGCGGGCGAGCAGGATGCCGTAGTCGCAGAAGTGCGCGCCCGAGGTCCACACCTTCTGGCCGTTGATCACCCACTCGTCACCGTGGCGTTCGGCGCGCGTGCGCACGTTGCCGGTGTCCGAGCCGGCGCCGGGTTCGGAGAACAGCTGGCACCAGATTTCCGCGCCGGCGAGGCCGGGGCGCAGGAAGCGGGCCCTGAGTTCGGGCGCGGCCCAGCGCATCACCGTGGGCAGGCCCATGCCGATGCTGACCTCGAAGATCATGCCGGGCACGAGGTAGGCGGCTTCCTCCTGCTGGTAGATCACCTGCTGCATGGGTGTGCCGCCCAGGCCGCCGGCTTCCCTGGGCCAGGCGATGGCGGCGTAGCCGGCCCTGGCCTTCTTCGCCTGCCAGGCCTTGGCGGCGGCGAGGCGGGCGGCGTCGTCCAGCCCTTCGCCGAAGGTTTCGTCGGGGCGGCTGCGGCGTTGGCCGTGGGCGGCGAGCCAGTCGCGCACCTGGGCGCGGAAGGCGGCTTCTTCGGGGGTATCGCTGAAGTCCATGGCATGTACCGCTTACGCGGCCTCCTTCACACGTTGCACGAGTTGGTCGGCGAGGCGGGCGCGCCAGGCGTGCTCGCTGCCGATCAAGAGCCCGAGGTGGCGGGCGCGGCGGTAGTAGAGGTGGCAGTCCATCTCCCAGGTGAAGCCGATGCCGCCGTGGATCTCGATGCTCTCCTCGGCGGCGAAGTTGAACGCGGTGGTGGCCGCCACGCGCGCCGCGGCGGCGGCCGCGGGCAGTTCGGGGGCGTCGGAGGACAGCGCCCAGGCGCCGTAATAGGCATGCACGCGGGCGAGTTCGTTGCGCGTGAACATGTCGGCCATCTTGTGCTTGAGGGCCTGAAAGCTGCCGATCTGGCGGCCGAAGGCCTTGCGTTCGAGGGCGTAGTCGCGCGCCAGCTCGAGCGCGCGGGTGGCGCCGCCGACCTGCTCGAAGGCGAGCAGCACCGCGGCGCCGTCGAGCACGCGCTCGGCGATCGCGGCGCCGTCCGCAGTGCCGCCATCCAGTTTCTGCGCCGGGGCGCGCGCGAAGTGCAGCTCGGCCATCGGCCGGGTGGGGTCGAGGCCGCTGAGCGGCACGCGGCGCACGCTGGGGTCGTCGAGTTCGACGAGTACGAGGTCGGCGCCGACCCGGAGC
>JAEWVQ010000043.1 GCA_023459095.1 Pseudomonadota bacterium
ATACAAAGAGTGGCCGAAGTTATGACCGCCAGTGCTCTAACCACTCATATATGGACCCCCCCGTAAAGCAAGACGGATCGTGCTTTTGACTTTCCGGGATGAATCACCTGCAATCGCATATCCGACCTCTGAGGCTCGACCCGATCGATGGTGAAGCACCTGCCCGGCCCGCCGTCGAACACAACGTCAATGCATCAATCAAGCGCAGAATCGAACTGAAACACCTCGACACAGACTTCTTCGACGATCTTCGAGCCGCCCATGAAAACCCTCCCCCGCCTGATCCCACTCATCATCGTGGCTGCCGTCATCGCCGCCGCCGGCTGGTGGCTGACGCGGCCGCAGCCGCTCGCGGTCACGGTGCATGAGGTCGGGCGCGGCACGGTCGAGGCCACCGTGGCCAACACCCGCGCCGGCGAGATCGAGGCCTGCCAGCGCACCAAGATGTCGACCATCGTCGGCGGGCGCATCGAGGACCTCGCCGTGAAGGAAGGCGACCGTGTCGCCGCCGGCCAGGTGCTGATGCGGCTGTGGCACGAGGACATCGACGCCCGCCTCGCGGTGAACCGCGCCCAGCTCGCCAGCGCGCGCCGCCGCGTGCAGGAAGCCTGCGCGCTCGCCGACAACGCCGAGCGCGACGCGGCGCGCCAGGCCGCGCTGGTTGCGCGCGGCTTCGTTTCCGCCAGCGTCGAAGAAAAGGCCCGCACCGAGGCGCGCGCGCGCCGCGCCGCCTGCGAGGTCGCGCGCGCCGACGTCGCCACCGCCGAAACCCAGGTTGCCGCCACCGTCACCGACCGCGAGCGCACCGTGCTGGTCGCGCCCTTCGCCGGCACGGTGGCGAAGATCACCGGCGAACTGGGCGAGATTTCGACCCCCTCGCCGCCCGGCGTGCCCACGCCGCCGGCGATCGACCTCATCGACGACTCCTGCCTGTACGTGAAGGCGCCGATGGACGAGATCGACGCCCCCCGCATCCACCCCGGCCAGCCCGTGCGCATCAGCCTGGAGGCGCTGCCGGGCAAGGTCTTCGACGGCCGCGTGAAGCGCGTCGCGCCCTACATCACCGCGGTCGAGAAGCAGGCGCGCACGGTCGAGGTCGATGTCGATTTCGCCCACGCCGACGACGCCCGCGGCCTGCTCGTGGGCTACAGCGCCGACGTCGAGATCGTGCTCGACACCCGCGCCGACACCCTGCGCATTCCCAGCGCCGCGCTGCGCGACGGCAACCGCGTGCTGGTCCTCGGCGCCGACGGCGTGCTCGCCGAGCGCACGGTCGGCATCGGCCTCGCCAACTGGGAGCACACCGAAGTGGTCGATGGCCTCGCCGCCGGCGAGCGCATCGTCACCTCGCTGGAGCGCGAAGGCGTGCGCGCCGGCGCGCGCGCGGTGAGCGACGCGCAGCACGGCGCACGCTGAACGGGCCGCGGCCATGGCGCTGATCGAACTCGACGGCATCGAACGCACCTTCACCCTGGGCGACAGCACCGTCCATGCCCTGCACGAGCTGTCGCTCGCCATCGAAGCCGGCGAGTACGTCGCGGTGATGGGCCCCTCGGGGTCGGGGAAGTCCACCCTGCTCAATCTGCTCGGCCTCCTCGACCGCCCCGACGCCGGCACCTACCGCCTCGAAGGGCGCGACGTCACCACGCTGTCGGCCGACGAACAGGCGGCGGTGCGCAGCACCCGGATCGGCTTCGTGTTCCAGAGCTTCCACCTCGTGCCACGCCTCACCGCGGCGGAAAACATCGCCCTGCCGCTGATGCTCGCCGGCCTGCCCGCGGCCGAACGCCATGATCGGGTGACGCGCGCGCTGCGCGATTTCGGCCTGGAGGCGCGCGCCGGCCACAAGCCCGACGAGCTCTCGGGCGGCCAGCGCCAGCGCGTCGCCATCGCGCGCGCCACGATCATGCGCCCGGCGCTGCTGCTCGCCGACGAGCCCACCGGCAACCTCGACCGCGCCACCGGCCAGGAGGTCACCGCCCTGCTCGAAGCGCTCAACGCCGCCGGCACCACGCTGATCGTCGTCACCCACGACCCGGTGATGGGCAGCCGCGCCCGCCGCCGGCTGCTGATGGAAGACGGCATGCTGCGCGCCGACGTGCGCGCCGGCGATGAAGCAGGCGCGGCCGACGCCGCGCAGGACGCCGCCGCCGAACGCGCGCAATGACCCCCGCCGACACCCTGCGCTTCGCCGCCCGCGCCGCCCTCGGCTATCCGCTGCGCACCGCGCTGATGGTGCTGGCGATGGCGATCGGCGTCGCCGCGGTGGTGGTGCTCACCGCGCTCGGCGACGGCGCGCGGCGCTACGTCGTCGGCCAGTTCGCCTCGCTCGGCGCCAACCTGATCATCGTGCTTCCCGGCCGCACCGAAACCGGCGGCGTCAATGCCGGCAGCTTCATCACCAGCACGCCGCGCGACCTCACCGTGGACGACGCCGCCGCGCTGCTGCGCGCACCGCTCGCCACCCGGGTCGCGCCGCTCGCGCTGGGCAACTCGGAAATCGCGGTGGGCGGCAAGCTACGCGAGGTGCTGGTGCTCGGCACCACCGCCGACTACGTCGACATCCGCCACTACCGCGTCGCCCAGGGCCGCTTCCTGCCGCGCGACGACTTCGGCCGCGCCGCCGCGGTCGCGGTGATCGGCGACACCCTGCGCCGCGAGCTGTTCGGCAACGAGCCGGCGCTCGGCCGCATGGTGCGGGTCGGCGACACGCGGCTGCGCATCGTCGGCGTGATGGCGCCCTCGGGCCAGGGGCTGGGCATGAACACCGACGAACTGGTGATGGTGCCGGTGGCCACCGCGCAGGCCATGTTCAACACCAACACCCTGTTCCGCATCATGGTCGAGGCCCGCGACCGCGACGCCCTCGGCCCCGCGCAGCGCCAGCTCGAGGACATTCTGCGCATGCGCCGCGACGGCGAGCTCGACGTCACCCTGATCACCCAGGATGCGGTGCTCGGCACCTTCGACCGCATTCTCGGCGCGCTCACGCTGGCCGTCGCCGGCATCGCCGCGATCAGCCTCGCGGTCGCCGGCATTCTGGTGATGAACGTGATGCTGGTCGCGGTCACCCAGCGCACCGCCGAAATCGGCCTGCTCAAGGCGCTCGGCGCCAGCGCGCGCGCGATCCGCTTGGCCTTCCTCACCGAGGCCGCGCTGCTGTCGCTCGCCGGCGCGCTCTTCGGCTACGCCCTGGGCCATCTCGGCGCGCTCGCCATCCGCCTCGCCTGGCCGGTGCTGCCGGCGTGGCCGCCGGACTGGGCGGTGTTCGCCGGGCTCGGCACCGCGCTCGGCACCGGCCTCGTGTTCGGCGTGCTGCCGGCGCGCCGCGCCGCCCGTCTCGACCCCGTTACCGCCCTCGCCAAGCGCTAGCCATGCTGTGGCCCGACCTCCTCCGCCTGTCGCTGCGCGCACTCGCCGCCCACCGCCTGCGCAGCTTCCTGACCCTGCTCGGGATCGGCGTCGGCATCGCCGCGGTGATCCTGCTCACCTCGATCGGCGAAGGCCTGCACCAGTTCGTGCTCAAGGAGTTCACCCAGTTCGGCACCAACATCATCAAGCTCACCCCCGGCCGCCAGGGGCCGCGCGGCGGGCCGCCGGGGCTGCCGGCGACCACTCGCGACCTGACCCTGGACGACGCCGCCGCGCTCGCGCGCACGCCCTACGTCACCGGGGTGACGCCGGTGGTGTCGGGCAACTCCGAAGTGCGCGCCGCGGGCCGCGTGCGCCGCACCTTCATCATGGGGGTGGGCGCCGACATGGACCGGCTGTTCTCGATCCGCGTCGCCAGCGGCCGTTTCCTGCCGCCGGACGAGGCCGCGAACGCGCGCGCCTTCGCCGTGCTCGGCGCCACCCTGGCGCAGGAGCTGTTTGGCAGCGCGAGTCCGCTCGGCGCGCGCGTGCAGATCGGCGGGGAACGCTATCGCGTGATCGGGGTCATGGAACGCAAGGGCCAGTTCCTCGGCATCGATCTCGACGACACCGCCTACATCCCGACCGCGCGCGCGCTGGCGCTTTACAACCGCGACGGGCTGATGGAGATCAACGTCACCTATGCCGAGGGCGTCCCCGCCGCGCGCGTCGCCGCCGAGGTGCGCAAGACGCTGACGCTGCGCCACGGCCGCGAAGACTTCACCCTCACCACCCAGGCAGACATGCTGGCCACGCTGTCCAACATTCTCGACATCCTCACCGCCGCGGTCGGCGCGCTCGGTGGCATCTCGCTGCTCGTCGGCGGGGTCGGCATCGTCACGATCATGACCATCGCGGTCACCGAGCGCACCAACGAAATCGGCCTGCTGGTCGCGCTCGGCGCGCGCCGCCGCACCATCCTCGGCCTCTTTCTCGGCGAAGCGGTGGCGCTCGCCGCGCTCGGCGGCGTGCTCGGCCTCGCCATCGGCGTCGGCCTGGCGCAAACGGTGGCGCTTGCGGTGCCGGCGCTGCCGGTGACCACGCCGTGGCATTTCGCTTTCGCCGCCGAAGCGGTGGCGATCCTGATCGGGCTCGCCGCCGGCGTGCTGCCCGCGCGGCGCGCCGCCCGCCTCGACGCCGTGGAGGCCCTGCGTGCGCAATGACCC
>JAEWVQ010000044.1 GCA_023459095.1 Pseudomonadota bacterium
ACCAACCTGGTGGTGTTCCTGCGCCCGGTGATCCTGCGCGACCGCGCCGACTACGACGGCATCACGCGCTCGCGCTACGACTACGTGATCGGCGAGCAGCAGCGCAGCGCGCAGCCCCGCGACCTGATGCGTGGCGAGCCGGTACCCGCGCGCCTGCCCGCGTTCGACAGCCCGGCACCGGGGGTGCCGAACTACGCCCCGGTGAGCGATGCCGAGATCAGGCCGGTGACCCCGTGACAGGCCGATCATGAGCGCAACCGGCATTCCCTACGCTTTTGCCCGCCGCCACGGCGTGCTCGTCACCGCGCTGCGCGCGGAGGGCGCCGACGTCCTCGTGCGCGAGGACGTCGCCCCCGGCGCGCTCGCCGAGCTGCGCCGCCACCTCGGCGTGCCGCTCACCCTCGCCACCGCGCCGCGCGCGAGTTTCGATGCGCGCCTCGCCGAGGCCTACAGTGCCGCCGACGGCAGCGCCGCCGAAGTCGTCGCCGACGTCGGCCAGGAGGCCGACCTCGACCAGCTGATGACCGAGCTGCCCGCGGTCGAGGACCTGCTCGAATCACAGGACGACGCCCCCATCATCCGCATGATCAACGCGCTCCTCACCCAGGCCGTGCGCGAGGGCGCGTCCGACGTGCACATCGAGCCCTACGAGCGCGAATCGGTGGTGCGCCTGCGCCGCGACGGCGTGCTGCGCGACATCGCCCGCCCGCACCGCGGCCTGCACGCGGCGATGGCCTCGCGCATCAAGATCATGGCCCAGCTCGACATCGCCGAAAAACGCCTGCCCCAGGACGGCCGCATCGGCCTGCGCCTGGCCGGGCGCGCGGTGGACGTGCGCGTGTCCACCCTGCCCACGACCCACGGCGAACGCCTCGTGCTGCGCCTGCTCGACAAGGGCGGCGGCCTCATCGGTCTCGACGCGCTGGGCATGGCCGCCGACACCGGAACGCGCTTCCGTCAGCTCCTCGCCCAGCCCCACGGCATCCTGCTCGTCACCGGCCCCACCGGCTCGGGCAAGAGCACCACGCTCTATGCCGCGCTGCAAAGCCTGGACGCCGGCACGCTCAACATCGTCACCGTCGAGGACCCGGTCGAGTACGACCTCCCCGGCGTCGCCCAGATCCAGGTCAATGCGCGCATCGAACTCGACTTCGCGCGCGCCCTGCGCGCGATCCTGCGCCAGGACCCGGACGTGATCCTGATCGGCGAGATCCGCGATCTGGAGACCGCACGCATCGCCGTGCAGGCCAGCCTCACCGGCCACCTCGTGCTCGCCACCCTGCACACCAACGACGCGGCCTCCGCGGTCACCCGCCTGATCGACATGGGCATCGAGCCCTTCCTGCTCGCGTCCACGCTGCGCGGCGTACTCGCCCAGCGCCTGGTGCGCCGGCTGTGTCCGCAATGCCGCAGCGCGCATCCGGCCGGCGCCGTCGAACGCGAGCTGCTCGGCAGCGCCTGCCCGGAGACCCTGTGGCGCCCGGGTGCGTGCGCGGCCTGCGGCCACACCGGCTACGTCGGGCGCAGCGGCGTCTATGAGCTGCTCAGCGTCGACGAAGACGCCGCCCGCCTGATCCACGACGACGCCGGCGAGGCCGCGCTGCGTGCGCATGCGCGCGCCCAGGGCGTGCGCAGCCTGCGCGACGACGGCCTGCGCCTCGTCCAGGGCGGCGGCAGCTCGCTCGAAGAGCTGCTGCGCGCCACGCGCGACTGAGGATCGCGTCCATGGCCGCCTTCCGCTATCACGCGCTCGACGCCGCCGGTCGCCCCGGCCAGGGCGTGATCGAAGCCGAGAGCGCGCGCGCCGCGCGCGCGCTGCTGCGCGAGCGCGGCCTCTATCCGCTCGACGTCGGCAGCGTCGCCGCGCCGCGCGCCGGCACCCGGCGCCGCATCAAGCCCGCCGCGCTCGCCCTCCTCACCCGACAGTGGGCCACTTTGCTCGCCGCCGGCCTCACCGTCGAACAGGCGCTCGCCGCGCTCATCGAGCAGGCCGAGGACGAACGCACCCGCCAGCTCCTTGCCGGCCTGCGCTCCGAAGTGCTCGCCGGCTACAGCCTGCGCGCCGCGCTCGACCGCTACCCGGCGGCCTTCCCCGCGATCTACCGCGCCTCGGTCGCGGCCGGCGAGCAGTCGGGGGAACTGCCCCAGGTCATGAACCAGCTCGCCGACTATCTGGAACAGCACGGCGCGCTGCGCCAGAAGACGATGCAGGCCCTGCTCTACCCGGTGATCGTCGCCGCGGTCGCCCTGCTCGTGGTCATCGGCCTGATGACACATGTCGTGCCGCAGGTGGTCGGAGTGTTCGCGCAGACCAAGCAGGCGCTGCCACCGCTCACCACCGGACTGATCGCGGTCTCCGCCTTCCTGCGCAGCTGGGGCTGGGTGCTGCTGATCGCCGTCGCCGGCGCCGGCCTCGCCGCCCACCTCGCGCTGCGCAATCCGGCGCTGCGCCGGCGCTGGGAGACGAAGCTGCTCGCCCTGCCGGTGATCGGCCGCCATCTGCGCACCCTCGACGCCACCCGCTTCGCCAGCAC
>JAEWVQ010000045.1 GCA_023459095.1 Pseudomonadota bacterium
GCCCCACCCACCACAGCGCGGCGCCTTCCAGCGCCCAGGCCGCGGCGCTCCAGCGGCCGTCGAACGCGAGCGGCAGCGCCAGGGTCAGGAAGGCGATGCCGAGCGCGCCGAAGCTCGCGGTCAGCAGGCCCAGCGCCGGGCGGCGCAGCCGCTGCAGCAGCGCGGCGAGCAGCAGATAGAAGACGCCGACCGCCGCTGCGCTCCATGCCAGCGCATAGGGCATGCCTTGCACCAGCGCCGCCTGCAGGCCGAAGCCGACCACCGGCACGCCGAACACCAGGGTGCCGTCCAGCGGATCGCGCAGCGTGGTGGCGTGGCGCCATGCGTAGGCGACCGCCGCCGCGACGTACATCAGGAAGAACAGGACGAGAAAGGGCTCGGTGGTGGCGAAATGCCAAGGGTGGTAGGCGCGCGCCCCCCACGCCAGGCCGATCGCGAAGGTGAACAGGAAGCCCGTGAGGTTGAGCGAACGCCACGCCCGCCGCCAGGCGAGCACGAGCACGCCAGCATTGAGCAGGGCGTAGTAGGTAAATAGTTCGACATGGCTGCCGCCGCCGGCGGACGCCAGGATGGGCGCGGCGAAGCCGCCCGCGCTGCCGATCACCGCCAGGGCGGCGGCGTCTTGGCGCACCGCGAACCACGCGGCGACCGCGACCATCGCCAGCATCAGGCCGAAGGCGAGGCCCGGCGCGAGCAGCCCGTAAAGGCGGAAGGCGGCGAACACGGTGAGGTAGAGCACGGCAACCCCGCCGCCCTGCAGCGTCAGCGCATAGCCGCGGCGTCGGGCGCGCAGCCGCCAGCCGACGGTGGCAAGGGCGAGGCCGACCGCGGCGATGCCGGTCAGGCGCAAGGCGGGCGGCAGCAGCGCCTGTTCGGCGGCATAGCGGGCGAGAAAGGCGAGGCCGAAGAACAGCACGAGGATGCCGATCCGCACCAGAGTGTTGCCGCCGAGCAGCCAGTCGCGGCAGCGCGCATAGAGCGGATCGAGGTCGACGCGCGCGCCGGTCGCGGTGGCGGGGGACGCGTCGCGATACGCGTCGGGCTGTGCGCTGGCCGGTGGCAGGTCCAGATCGAAATCGGGGGGGCGATCGAGATCGACCGTCACCTCGCTGGTGTGACGTGCGGCGGCCGGGGCGGTGGCGGGTTCGGTGCGGCGCCCCGACAGTGCGGCAAGCTCGCGTTCGAGGGCGGCGATACGGGCGTTCTGGTGCGCCCACGTCTGCGCGCGCTCCTTGCGCAGGCCGGCTACCAGGCCACCGAGCACGGCCCCGACGAGGGCGCCGGCCGGCCCGCCGAGCAGGCCGGCGATGCCGCCGGCCGCGATCCACAGAAATGTTGCCATCGGCCGCTCCAGGGTGGGGGTAACGTGGGCGGCGACGGGCTCAGCGCCAATCGCCGCGCAGTTCGGCGACGCGCGCCTGCAGCGTCTCGGGGTTCGCCGCGACCGGCGCCAGCGCCGGGCCGGCGACCAGCTCGATGCGGCTGAACGGTCCGCGGCGCAGCGGACGCGACATTGCCGGCCCGTCCTTGCGCGAGAAGAAGCTGCCCCACAGCCCGCGCAGGGCGAGTGGCACCACCGGCACCGGGCTGCGCTCGACGATGCGGCGGATGCCGGGGCGGAAAGTGTCGAGCTCGCCGTCGGCGGTGAGCCGGCCCTCGGGGAAGATCGCCACCAGTTCGCCGGCGGCGAGCGCGGCGGCGATGGTGTCGAAGGCGCGTTCGGTCAGCGCCGGGTCGTCCTTCGCCGCGGCGATCGGAATCGCGCGGCTTTCGCGGAACACGAAGCGCAGCACCGGCAGGGCGAAGATGCGGTGATCCATGACAAAGCGGATCGGCCGCGGGCTCGCCGCGCTGATCACCAGCGCGTCGACGAAGCTGACGTGGTTGCATACCAGCACCGCCGGCCCCTCTTCCGGAATGTGCTCGATACCTCTCACCTCCAGCCGGTACACCGTATGCACCAGCAGCCACACCAGGAAGCGCAGCAGGAATTCGGGCACCAGGGTGTAGATGTAGAGCGCGACGGCGACGTTGAGCAGCGCGGTGACGAGGAACAACTGCGGCACGCTGCAGCCGGCGGCGAGCAGGCCGGCGGCGAGGGCGGCGGCGACCACCATGAAGGCGGCGTTGAGGATGTTGTTGCCGGCAATGATGCGCGAGCGGTGGTCCGGTTCGCTGCGGCTCTGGATGAGCGCGTACAGCGGCACGATGTAGAAGCCGCTGAAGATGCCGATCGCCACCAAGTCGGCAAGCGCGCGCCAGCTCGCCGGCTGCGCCAGCACGGTGGCGAGCGGCAGCGCCGCGCTGCCGGCGTCCGCCACCGGGCTGCCCCACCACAGGTCGAGGGCGAACAGCGACATGCCGATCGAGCCGAAAGGCACCAGGCCGAGCTCCACCTTGCCGCCCGACAGGCGCTCGCACAGCAGCGACCCGATGCCGATGCCGACCGAGAACATCGCGAGCAACAGCGTCACCGTGTGCTCGTTGCCGCCGAGCACGTCCTTGGCATAGGCGGGAAACTGCGACAGGAACATCGCGCCGTAGAACCAGAACCACGACACCCCGAGGATGGACAGGAACACGGTGCGGTTGCCGCGGGTGAAGGCGATGTTGCGCCAGGTTTCGGTGATCGGGTTCCAGTTGATGCGCAATCCCGGCGAGGCCGCCGCAGCGTAGGGAATGCGGCGGCTGCACAGGTAGCCGAGCACGGCGAGCAGCAGGGTGATCACCGACACCCACACCGCACCGTCGGCGAGGCCGATCAGCACGCCGCCGCCCAGGGTGCCGATGAGGATGGCGACGAAGGTGGCGGCCTCGACCAGCGCGTTGCCGCCGACCAGTTCGTCGGGGTGCAGTTGCTGCGGCAGGATCGCGTACTTGACCGGGCCGAACAACGCCGACTGCGCGCCCATCAGGAACAGGCAGAGCAGCATCAGGGGCAGCGAGGACAGCGCGAAGGCGAGCGCGGCCAGGCCCATGATGACGATCTCGAGCAGCTTGGTGAAGCGGATCAGGCGACCTTTTTCGTACTTGTCGGCGATCTGCCCGGCGGTCGCGGAGAACAGGAAGAAGGGCAGGATGAACAAGCCCGCGCACAGATTGACCAGGATGCCCGGCGACAGCGTGGTGTAGCGCGCGGCCTGGAAGGTCAGCAGCACGACCAGCGCGTTCTTGTAGAGGTTGTCGTTGAAGGCGCCGAGGAACTGGGTCAGGAAGAAGGGCAGGAAGCGGCGCTGCGACAACAGCGCAGACTGGTGGCTCATGCGGGGCTCCGGTCGAAATGACGGCGGGTTTCGAAGACGCTGGCGGCGAAGCGGCGCCCGCGCGAGGCAAGGCTGCGCTTGAGGACGAAGTCGAACAGGATGGGGTTGTGATGGCGCAGGGTGTCGAGCGCCGGAATCAGCGTGGCATCGAGCAGGCGCTCGCGCGCCAGCCGGCGCAGCGGAATCAGCGGGACGACACCCGGCAGCGGATAGTCGCTGCCGAAGAGCAGGCGGTCGTGCCATTCGCGGCGCTCGACCAGGGTGCGGATCAGCGCCGGGTCGCGGTTGATCAGCGTGATCGCGGAGATGTCGGCGAGCAGGCTGCCTTCGTGGCGGGTGTCGTCCATCAGCCGGGCGAACAGGTCGAAGGTCGGCACCCGCGGACCGCGGTCGCCGCCGTGGTCGGTGTCGATATCGGTGCCGAGCGTGCCGCAATGCGCGACCACCACGCGCACGCCGTGCTCGAGGGCGCGACGCAGGCGCAGCGGGCTGGCCCATTCCGGCCGTCCGGGGCCGTGCACCGCCTTCTCTTCGCCGACGTGGGTGATCAGCGGCAGGTCAAGTTCGGCGAGCGCGGCGTAGAACGGATCGCAGCGGCTGGAGGCCGGATCGATGCCCATCGCCGGAGGCAGCCACTTTACCGCGCGGGCGCCCGCGGCGGCCGCGGCACGCAGCGCGGGGACCGCATCCTCGCGCCAGGGGTGAATCGAGCATGCCCACTCAAAGCGCGCGGGGGCCTGGGCGGCGATCTCGCGCGCATAGCGGTCGGGGACGTAGAGGCTGCCCGCGCCGGGCAGCGGACGTCCGTCGCCGTCGTGCCCACGGTCGAACGCGTACAGCAGCAGCTTGAAGCCGGCAGGGGCGTCGGCACACAGGTTTTCGAGACGGGCGACGTAGCTGTCGTCGATGCGCCCGGGCGTGTCATGCACGCAACCGGCATTGAGGTAGAACAGGCGCTGCGCATACTCGAGCGGGCGCAGCGGCGAGCGCAGGCCGTCGGCGATCTCGATGCCGCGCCCGGAGTCGCCGGTGCCGGCCAGATGCACGTGCACGTCCCACACCCGATCGGCGGCGATGCCGTCCCAGGCCGCGGCAAGCAGTGCGTGCAGTGCGGGGTCGTCGGGCAGGCTGGCGCGGCAGGCGTTCATCAATGCCGCGCGCGCTGGCGCCAGCGTGGCCGTCGTGCCGAGCGCGAGGCCGGCGGCCGCGCCGAGCAGCAGGCGTCGCCGCTGCGGTGAAAAACGCGGGGCCATCACGCGGCCTCCGCCCACTGTTTGAGGGTGACGTAGTCGATCTTGCCGGTGCCCAGCAGCGGCAGCTCGTCGACCGCCACCAGGCGACGCGGCACGGCGAGCTCGGGCCAACCGCCGTCGCGGGCCGCGGCCTGCAGGCGCTCACGGTTGAGCGTGCGGTCGGTGGAGAACAGCACGATGGTTTCGCCGCGCGCGGCATCGGGCTGGCTGGTCGCGGCATGGGCGGCGCCGGGGGCGGCGGCGACAGCGAGCTTCTCCACCGCCTCAAGCGACACCATTTCGCCGGCGATCTTGGCGAAGCGCTTGACGCGGCCGACGATGCGCACGAAGCCGTCGTCGTCGAGCTCGACCACGTCGCCGGTCTCGTACCAGCCCTCGCCGATGGCGGACGCCGGCGGCTGCAGCACGCCGGGCTGCTCGACCCGCAGATAGCCGGACATCAGGTTGGGTCCGGTGACGTGCAGCATGCCTCCGCGCGTGATGCCGGGGACGTCGACGAGGCGGGCATGAATGCCCGGCAGCAATTGGCCGACAGTGCCGCTGCGATACGCCATCGGCGTGTTGACCGCGAGCACCGGCGCGGTTTCGGTGGCGCCGTAGCCTTCGAAGATGCGGATGCCGAACTTCTCGAACCAGCTCTGGCGCACCGACTCGGCGAGTTTCTCTGCACCGGCGATGACGTAGCGCAGGCGATAGAAGTCGTAGGGATGGGCGAACTTCGCGTAGTTGCCGAGGAAGGTGCTGGTGCCGAGCAGCACCGTGCAGCCGCGGTCGTAGGCGAGTTCGGGAATCACCCGGTAGTGCAGCGGCGAGGGGTAGAGGAAGACGTCCGCCCCCGACAGCACGGGCAGCAGCGCGCCGGCGGTGAGCCCGAAGGAGTGGAACAGCGGCAGCGCGTTGAGAATCTTGTCATCGGGCGAAATGTCGATCACCGCGCGGATCTGTGCGACGTTGGCGAGAACGGCGCGATGCGACAGTACCACGCCCTTGGGTTTGCCTTCGGAGCCGGAGGTAAACAGCACCACCGCGGGCGCTTCCGGGTCGAGCCGCTGCGTGGCCAGGCGCGGCGCGCGCAGCGCCCACAATACCAGCCACAGTTTGTCGGCCAAGGTCACCGTGTCGCGCAGGTCCTCAAGGTAGAGCCAGGTCACGCCGTGCAGCGCGGCGAGCTTGTCGCCGAGGCGGGCCTGCTCGATGAAGGCGCGCGAGGTGATTACGGTGCGCACCGCGGCAGCGGTGCACGCCGCCTGCAGGCCGTCGCTGCCCGCAGTGTAGTTGAGCATCGCCGGTACCCGGCCGAAGGCGTTGAGGCCGAAGATCAGCCCCAGGGTCGGTGCCAGGTTGGGCAGCAGCACGCCGATGCGCTCGCCGGGCGCGGTGTGGCGCGCACCGAGGCGGCCGAGCATCAGCGCCATCTTCAGCAGGTCGCCGTAGTCGTACTCGATCTGCTTGAGGTCTTCGACCACCGGCCGCTTGCGGCCATGGATCGCCGCCGCGTCGAGGAGGGCGTCGAACAGGGTGTGCTGCGGGCGCGCCGCGAACAGCATCTCCTGCATCAGCCGCCGCATCGCATCGCCAGCCTTGCGCCGACGCTCGCGGGCGCTGCTGCCGGCAGGCATGTCGATGCGCGTCGGCGGCAGCACGCCGAGCGCGATGTGCGGCAGCAGGTGGCGGGGGTGACGGCCGGCGACGCGGGCGAAGTAGCTGCGCGCAGCGCCATCGACGCGCACCGGGACGATGGTGGCGCCGGTGCGCGCGGCGACGAAGGCGGGGCCCTCATAGACCTTCATCAGGCTGCCGGTGGTGGTGATGCGCCCTTCCGGGAAGATGACGACCGGGCGGCCGGATTCGATCAGACGGATGACGCGCTTCATCGCCATCGGATTGGCCGGATCCACCGCCAGGTGGTCGACCATGCTCAGGGCGAGGCGAAACCACCAGCGGCGGACGACCCCGGTATGGACCACGAACACCGGGTCGATCGGCAGAAAGAGGCCGAGCAGGAGTCCGTCGAGAAAGGACTGGTGGTTGGCGACGACGAGCAGGCGCGGCGCCGCGAAGGCGGCGGTGTCGCCCGTGGTCCGGACTCGGAACAGGGTCTGGAGGGCGAGGCGGAGCAAGGGTTTGACGAGGGCTCTGAACATGGCGTGATGCTCCGGGACGGGAGGGTGGCCGGATGATGCCTATGTCGTGATCACATGTCCAGACTTTTCGACGCATTATCAGAGATGGAGGTCGAGATACTCTCGGGTGCGATCGAAGGTTTCGGTCAGGAAGTGCTTGTTGACCCAGAAGAACACCTCCTTGCCGATCTTCTCCGAGCAGAGGACGCCCGCCTCGCGCAGGATCTTGAGATGGTGGGACACCGCGGGGCGCGACAGCGTGGATACGCCGGCGATCTGGCTCACGTTGAGGCGCTCGCCGCGGTCGAAGGTGAGCAGGATGCGCTGGCGATGTTCGTCGCCGAGCGCGGTGAAGACGCGCGACATGTCGCGCCAGGCGGCAGGGATTGCCCGGGAGTAGTCAGAGTTCATGTCGAAATGTTCGTGAACATGAGCGCGAATTGTCAATCCGGGTATGTTCGGCGGCGGCGAAGTGCGCGAAAAGAAAGAGGATGCTGCAGCGCAACTGCGGTTTGACTTTGCCATGGTTAACCCCTAGTATGCGCGGGTTTTTCAGGCGGTTGCCCGCGCCCGTTGCACGCAGGCGGAACATTTATGCTGAAGGCAGTATTTCTGCAGCTGGGGGCGACCATCCTGGCGGCGGCCATCGCGGCCTTTTTTTTCGGGCTGCGCGGTGCGGTTTCCGCGGCCGGAGCAGGCCTAGCCTGCGTGCTGCCGAGCTGGTTCTTTGCGCTGCGCCTCGCCGCGATCGCGCGCCGGGGCGGTAACGCGACCGTCACTGCATTTGTTGTCGGCGAGTTCATCAAGATCGCGTCGATCGTGGGATTACTGGTGCTGTTTCTGGTCCTGTATCCGGACGCCCACTGGGGCGCCGTGCTGATCGGCCTGATTCTGGCGCTCAAGGCGAATTTGTTTGCTTTTTTGGTAAAGACCTGACCATGGCTGGAAACGCTCCCACCGCATCCGAGTACGTCGTACACCACCTGACGCACCTCAACAACACTGGGCACGCCCAGGAGAACATCGTTGATTGGAGCGTCATCAACCTGGATTCGATGTTCTACTCCATCACCCTTGGCCTGCTCACCGTATTCCTGCTGTGGCTGGCGGCGCGCAAGGCAACCTCGGGTGTGCCGGGGCGCTTCCAGGGAATCGTCGAGCTGCTGGTCGAGATGGTTGCCGATCAGGCCAAGGGCATCGTGCATAGCGCCGAGTCGCGCAAGTTCGTCGCCCCGCTCGCGCTCACCGTGTTCGTGTGGATCTTCCTGATGAATGCGATGGATCTGCTGCCGGTCGATCTGCTGCCGATGATCTGGCAGACCGCGACTGGCGATTCGCACGCCTACATGCGCGTCGTGGCCACTGCCGACCTCTCCGCCGCGCTCGGCCTGTCGCTCGGCGTGCTGTTGCTGTGCCTCTGGTACAACGTCAAGATCAAGGGTGTGTCGGGCTGGGTTCATGAACTTTTCACCGCGCCGTTCGGCAGTCATCCGCTGCTCTATCCGATCAACTTCGCGATGCAGGTCATCGAGTTCGTCGCCAAGACCGTCTCCCACGGCATGCGACTGTTCGGGAACATGTATGCCGGCGAACTCGTCTTCATCCTGATTGCGCTCCTCGGCGGCACCGCCACCGTGTTCGGCTTCGTCGGTCACGTGTTCGCGGGTACGATCTGGGCGATCTTCCACATCCTGATCATCACCCTGCAGGCCTTCATCTTCATGATGCTGACCCTGGTCTATGTTGGTCAGGCCCACGAAAGCCACTAACGGTTTATTCGCAGTACCTGGTTTTTAACCTCACTCATCTCTACTTAAGGAGTCGTCATGGAAAACGTTCTGGGTTTTGTCGCGCTGGCCGCTGGTCTGATCATTGGTCTGGGTGCCATCGGTGCGTGTATCGGTATCGGCATCATGGGCTCCAAGTACCTCGAGGCCTCCGCCCGTCAGCCCGAGCTGATGAACGCGCTGCAAACCAAGATGTTCCTGCTGGCCGGTCTGATCGACGCTGCGTTCCTGATCGGCGTCGGTATCGCGATGATGTTCGCCTTCGCCAACCCGTTCCAGCTCTGATCGGTTCGAGTTCCTCTCCATCTCACTGAGGACCTAGAACAGTGAATCTGAACGCAACCCTGATAGCCCAGCTCGTTGTGTTCTTCATTCTGGCGTGGTTCACGATGAAGTTCGTGTGGCCGCCCATCGTGAAGGCACTCGATGAGCGTGCGAAGAAGATCGCAGACGGGCTGGCAGCTGCGGACAAGGCCAAGGCCGATCTGGCGCTCGCCGAAAAGAAGGTCGTCGAGGAACTGCGCAAGGCTCGCGAATCCGCGGGCGATGTGCGTGCCTCCGCTGAAAAGCAGGCGAGCCAACTGGTCGACGAAGCCCGTGCCGAAGCTTCCCGCATCATTGCCCAGGCGCGTGAAGCCGCGGAAGCCGAAGCCGGCGCCGCCGCCCAGCGTGCCAAGGAAGCCCTGCGCGACCAGGTCGCCCATCTGGCCGTTGCCGGCGCGGAGAAGATCCTGCGCCGCGAGATCAACGCCCAGGTGCATGCCGAGCTGCTTGCCAACCTGAAACAGGAACTGCAATAAGTCATGGCCGAGAACGTCACCATCGCGCGCCCTTATGCGGATGCCGCCTTCGAGCTGGCCCGCGGGGCAGGTGCGCTGGGGCCTTGGTCGGAAGTACTGGATCGGCTCGCCTCCGTGGCGGCCGATTCGACCATGCTGGCGTGCATCAACGATCCCAAACTGTCCGCCGATCAGCTCGCGAAGCTGGTGCTGGATGTCGCTGGGGATCTCGCCGCCGAGCAGCAGAACTTCGTCCGCGTACTCGTGGAGAACGAACGTCTGCAGGTGCTTCCGGAGATCCGTGACCTGTTCGTTGCTTTGAAGAACGAACATGAGGGCGTCCTGGAGGCCGAAATCGCCTCCGCCTTCCCCCTCGACGATGCCGCCCTGGCTGCACTGAAGGCCGAGCTTGAAGCGCGCTTCAAGGCCCGTCTGAACGTGACCGTCAGCATCGACCCCGAACTCATCGGTGGGGTCCGCATCGCCGTCGGCGACGAAGTGATCGACGCCTCGGTCCGCGGCAAGCTCGCGAACATGGCCGCTGCGCTCAAGAACTAGGAGTTATCGCAAAATGCAACTCAACCCCTCTGAAATCAGTGATCTGATTAAGAGCCGGATTCAGAACCTGCAGCTCGCCGCCACGTCGCGCAACGAGGGTACGGTGGTCTCCGTCACCGACGGTATCACCCGCATCCACGGCCTCACCGACGTCATGCAGGGCGAAATGCTGGAGTTCCCCGGCAACACCTTCGGTCTCGCGCTCAACCTCGAGCGTGACTCCGTCGGTGCGGTCGTGCTCGGCGAATACGAGCACATCACCGAAGGCGACACCGTCAAGGCCACCGGCCGCATTCTCGAAGTGCCTGTCGGCCCCGAGCTGATCGGTCGCGTCGTCAATGCCCTGGGTCAGCCGATCGACGGCAAGGGCCCCATCAACGCCAAGCTCACCGACAAGATCGAGAAGGTCGCGCCGGGCGTCATCGCCCGTCAGTCCGTTTCGCAGCCGGTGCAGACCGGTCTGAAGTCGGTCGACTCCATGGTGCCGATCGGCCGTGGCCAGCGCGAGCTGATCATCGGCGACCGCCAGACCGGCAAGACCGCGGTCGCGGTTGATGCGATCATCAACCAGAAAGGCCAGAACATGTTCTGCGTCTACGTTGCCATCGGTCAGAAGGCTTCGACCGTTGCCAACGTGGTGCGCAAGCTGGAAGAAAACGGCGCGATGGAATACACCATCGTCGTCGCCGCGACCGCTTCCGAATCCGCCGCCATGCAGTACCTGTCGGCCTATGCCGGCTGCACCATGGGCGAGTACTTCCGTGACCGTGGCATGGATGCGCTCATCGTCTATGACGATCTGACCAAGCAGGCCTGGGCCTACCGCCAGGTCTCGCTGCTGCTGCGCCGTCCGCCGGGCCGCGAAGCCTACCCGGGCGACGTGTTCTACCTGCACTCCCGCCTGCTCGAGCGCGCCGCGCGTGTGAACCCCGACTACGTCGAGAAGTTCACCAACGGCGAAGTCAAGGGCAAGACCGGTTCGCTGACCGCCCTGCCGGTTATCGAAACCCAGGCCGGCGACGTCTCCGCGTTCGTGCCGACCAACGTGATCTCGATCACCGACGGTCAGATCTTCCTGGAAACCGACCTCTTCAACGCCGGTATTCGTCCCGCGATCAACGCCGGTATCTCGGTGTCGCGCGTCGGCGGTGCAGCGCAGACCAAGGTCGTCAAGAAGCTCTCCGGCGGTATCCGTACCGACCTCGCGCAGTACCGTGAGTTGGCCGCGTTCGCGCAGTTCGCTTCGGACCTCGACGATGCCACCCGCAAGCAGCTCGAGCGCGGTCGCCGCGTCACCGAGCTGATGAAGCAGGCTCAGTACGCGCCGATGTCGATCGCCGAAATGGCCATCGTGCTGTATGCGGTGAACAACGGCTACTTCGACGATGTGGACGTTGGCCGCGTGCTCGCCTTCGAGGCCGGGCTGCTGCAGTACGTCAAGACCAAGCAGGCCGATCTGGTTTCCAAGATCATGGACAAGGCCGAACTCGACGGCGACGGCGAGAAGACGCTGGCCGCCACGATCGCCGAGTTCAAGAAGAGCTGGGCCTAAGGCCGCGGACGGAGACGGAATATGGCTAGCGGTAAGGAAATCCGTACCAAGATCAAGAGCGTGCAAAACACGCGCAAGATCACCAAGGCCATGGAAATGGTGGCCGCGTCCAAAATGCGCAAGGCGCAGGACCGGATGCGTGCCGCTCGTCCCTATGCCGAAAAGATCCGCCGACTCGCCGCGAACCTGTCCCAGGCCAATGTGACCGACTACAAGCATCCCTTCCTGGTCCGCAAGGACCAGGTCAAGCGGGTGGGCCTGATCCTGGTCACCACCGACAAGGGTTTGTGCGGTGGTCTGAACACCAACGTTCAGCGTATCGCGCTCAACGCGATGAAGGACTGGGAAACCGCCGGCGCCACCGAAATCCGTGCCTGCTGCATCGGCAACAAGGGGTTCGGTTTCATGCAGCGCATCGGCGCCAAGGTGGCGTCGCATGTGGTGCAGCTGGGCGACACCCCGCACCTGGAAAAGCTGATCGGTCCGGTCAAGGTGATGCTCGACGCGTTCCAGAACGGCGAGCTCGACGCGGTTTACGTGGCCTATACGCGCTTCGTCAACACCATGAAGCAGGAGCCGGTGCTCGAGCAGTTGCTGCCGTTGGCCGGCGACAAGCTCGGCACGCCGGACGGGTCGTGGGACTACCTCTACGAGCCCGATCCCCAGGTGGTCATCGACGAGATGCTGGTGCGTTACGTCGAGGCGCTGGTCTATCAGGCCGTGGCCGAGAACATGGCTTCCGAGCAGAGCGCGCGCATGGTGGCGATGAAGGCCGCCTCCGACAATGCCAAGAACGTGATTGGCGAACTGCAGCTGGTCTACAACAAGACCCGCCAGGCCGCGATCACCAAGGAGTTGTCGGAAATCGTCGGTGGCGCCGCCGCGGTCTAACGGATTATTGATTAAGGAAAGACGATGAGTAACGGTACTATCGTTCAGTGCATCGGCGCGGTGGTGGACATCCAGTTCCCGCGCGACGCGATGCCCAAGGTGTATGACGCCCTGAAGCTCGAGGACGCCGCCGACTCCTTCGCCGAAGCGGGGCTGACCTTCGAGGTTCAGCAGCAGCTGGGCGACGGTGTGGTGCGCACCATCGCGCTGGGTTCCTCCGACGGCCTGCGCCGTGGCATGAAAGTGTCCGGGACCGGCAAGCCGATCTCGGTGCCGGTTGGCCACGGCACGTTGGGCCGCATCATGGACGTGCTCGGTCGCCCGATCGACGAAGCCGGCCCGATCGAGACCGACGAGCTGCGCGCGATCCACCAGAAGGCGCCGAAGTTCGACGAGCTGTCGCCGTCGGTGGAACTGCTCGAAACCGGCATCAAGGTCATCGACCTGATCTGCCCGTTCGCCAAGGGCGGCAAGGTCGGCCTGTTCGGCGGCGCCGGCGTGGGCAAGACCGTGAACATGATGGAGCTGATCAACAACATCGCCAAGCAGCACTCGGGCCTGTCGGTGTTCGCTGGCGTGGGCGAGCGTACCCGTGAGGGCAACGACTTCTACCACGAGATGAAGGACTCCAACGTTCTGGACAAGGTTGCGATGGTGTTCGGTCAGATGAACGAACCCCCGGGCAACCGTCTGCGCGTGGCGCTGACCGGCCTGACCATGGCCGAGCGTTTCCGCGACGAAGGCCGTGACATCCTGTTCTTCGTAGACAACATCTACCGCTACACCCTGGCCGGTACCGAAGTGTCCGCGCTGCTGGGCCGTATGCCCTCCGCGGTGGGTTACCAGCCGACGCTGGCCGAAGAAATGGGCCGTCTGCAGGAACGCATCACCTCGACCAAGGTTGGTTCGATCACCTCGATCCAGGCCGTGTATGTGCCTGCGGATGACTTGACCGACCCGTCGCCGGCTACCACCTTCCTCCACCTCGACTCCACCGTCGTGCTGTCGCGTGACATCGCCGCGCTGGGTATCTACCCCGCCGTCGATCCGCTCGACTCCACCAGCCGCCAGCTCGATCCGCTGGTCGTCGGTGAGGAGCACTACAACACGGCACGCGCGGTGCAGCAGACCCTGCAGAAGTACAAGGAACTGCGCGACATCATCGCGATTCTGGGCATGGACGAGCTGTCGCCGGACGACAAGCTCGCCGTCGCCCGCGCGCGTAAGATCCAGCGTTTCCTGTCGCAGCCTTTCCACGTTGCCGAAGTGTTCACCGGCTCGCCGGGCAAGTACGTTTCGCTGAAGGACACCATCGCCGGCTTCAAGGCGATCGTCAGTGGCGAGTACGACCATCTGCCCGAACAGGCGTTCTACATGGTCGGCGGCATCGAGGAAGTGCTCGAGAAGGCCAAGAAGCTGCAGTAATCCGCCACAACCCGCGCCGGTGCATGCCGGCGCGGATTTGAAAAGGACATACCATGGCAATGACGGTTCACGTCGACATCGTCAGCGCGGAAGAGCAGATCTTCTCCGGCCTGGCGGAATTCGTCGCACTGCCGGGCGAAGCGGGTGAACTCGGCATCCTGCCGGGCCACATGCCGCTGATGACCCGCATCAAGCCGGGTGCGGTACGGGTCAAGGTTCCGAATCAGGCGGAAGAAGAGCTGGTCTTCGTCGCCGGCGGCATGCTGGAAGTGCAGCCGGGGCTGGTGACGGTGCTCGCCGACACTGCGATCCGGGGCAAGGATCTGGACGAAGCCAAGGCGCTCGACGCCAAGCGCAAGGCTGAAGAGGCGCTGGCGAATCAGACCTCCAAGCTCGACTATGCGCGCGCCCAGGCTGAACTGGCGGAAGCGATCGCGCAGATCGAAGCGATTCAGAAGCTGCGCAAGCGTACTCACTGAAGGTTTCGGGGGATCGATCCCCGTCGTGTCGCACAAGAAAAAAGGCAGTCCTACGGGGCTGCCTTTTTTGCATGCCAAGCCTGCTGGCAGGGATGCCTCTGCTCAGGCCCTATTGCCGGCAGCCGTGCGCAGGCGCTCGATGCGTTTGCCCAAGCGCTCCACGTCGTCACGCAAGGTGGCGATGTCGCGGTCGAAGCCGCTGGCGATTGCGCGTGACAGCAGCATCGGCTGTTCTTCGGTGAGGTACTCGGCGACGTTGCCGGCCACATTGTCGGCCAGCCGCCGTTGTGCGCGCACCACGCTGCGCCCGGCGTCGACGAGGCGGTGGGCGGCGATGTCGCCGACCACGCGCGCCAAATCCTCCTCGGCATCCCAGCGCAGATGGCGAAAGACGGAGCCGAGGGCGTCGGCGAAATCGGCGTTGCCGGCGATGCGTACCTGGGACATCAGCGCGCCGATGCCGCCGTGCACGACTCTGGGTGCTTCGCCGAGCGGCAGCGTCAGCATGACATCGGGCTCGTCCTCGCCGTTCCAGTCGGCAAGGTAGCCGTCGGCCGACACCGCGAAGCTGATCGATAGCGGCGTCAGATCGAGGCGGGCGCCGCGCCCGGCGTGTGCCATCAGGCGCTGGCGTGCCCACCCCGATTGGGCGAGCAGGTGGTTGGTGGCGGCAAGGAACAGGCTGGCGATCATGTAAAAGCGGGGGCCGCAGCCCCCGTTCCATCGTGTGGGAAAGCTCAGCTTACCTGCTGGATCCCGGCGACCAGCCAGCCGGCGTTGCCGCTGCGGGCCTTGGTCAGGTGCCAGATTTCGTCGAAGGCGGTGGGCGCTGCGCCCTCCTCTTCGCGCAGCAGGCCGTTGAAGCGCACGCTGACGATGTAGCGGCTGGCCTCCTCCACGACCTCGATCACGTCGGCGTTGAGCTCGACGACGTCGGTGCGCTGCGCGGCGTTGCCGCGTTCGCTCAGCTGCATGCTGATCTCGGCGTACATCTCCGGGGTGGTGAATTCGCGGATGTCGTCGAGATTGGCGGTGTCGTTGGCGGCCTGCAGGCGGATGAAGTTGAGCTTGGCCTGACGCGCGAAGCCGGCGGCGTCGAAATCGGCCGGAATCGCTGCCGCGCCGGCACTGCTGGCCGCCGGGGCGGCAGCGGCAGCGGGCGAGAACGGCGCAGGAGTGGGCGCGCCACCGGCGGCTGCACCGGCGTACTGCATCGCGTGCGGTTGCTGCTGGGGCCCGGCCTTGCGACGGAACAGCAGGCGGAACACGACCACGGCGGCGATCGCGAGCAGCGCGATCATCATGAAGGAGGCGAGTTCCTCACCCATGCCGAGGTGGGAGAACAGCGCCGCCAGGCCCAGACCGGCGGCGAGGCCGGCGAGCGGGCCCATCCACGAGCGCTTTTGCGGCTGCGCCGGCGGGGTCGCGGTCTGCTGGCGGTTGATGTTCTGCTGCGGTGCCGCGGCAGGGCTGCTCGGCGTGGCCTGGCGCTGCATGCCGGAGCTGCCGCCACCGCCGAGGCGCTTGGCTTCGGCTTCCGGGGCGGCGACGCCGAGGCTGAGCACGGCGAAGATCATGGACAGAAAAAATTGCTTCATTGCGTCTGGTTCTCCTGTTTTCTTGGTCAAAGCTTGTAGCCACGGTGCAGGGCGACGATGCCCGCGCTGAGGTTGAAGTAGTCGACCCGGGCGAGTCCGGCGCGTTCCATCAGGCCCTTCAATTCTTCCTGCCCGGGGTGCATGCGGATCGATTCGGCGAGATAGCGGTAGCTGTCGGCGTCGCCCGCGACCTTGTCGCCCATCCAGGGCAGCAGTTTGAACGAGTACAGGTCGTAGGCCGGAGCCAGCGGTTTCCACACCTTGGAGAATTCGAGCACCAGCAGGCGCCCGCCCGGACGCAGCACGCGGCGCATCTCGGCGAGTGCCGCGTCCTTGTGGGTCATGTTGCGCAGGCCGAAGGCGACGGTGACGCAGTCGAACCAGTCGTCGGGGAAGGGCAGCTTCTCGGCGTTGCACTGCGCCACGGGGAGCGCAAAGCCCTTGTCGACGACGCGATCGCGGCCGACCGTGAGCATCGCGTGGTTGATGTCGGTGAGCCAGACCTGGCCGCTCGCGCCGACCTTGCGTGCGAAGGCGAGCGACAGGTCGGCGGTGCCGCCGGCGACGTCGAGCACGCGGTCGCCTTCGCGCACGCCGGAGATCTGGATGGTGAAGGCTTTCCACAGCCGGTGCAGACCGAACGACATCAGGTCGTTCATGATGTCGTAATTGCCGGCGACCGAGGAGAACACCTCGGCGACCTTCTTCTGTTTGAGCTCTTCGGCGACGGTCTGGAAACCGAAATGGGTGGTCTTGTCGTTCATGGGGCGCGGACGGGTCAGTGGTGGTGGCCGCAGCCGCCCTTGGCGGGGGGCGGCGGGGCCAAGGCCGGATCGCGGGTGCCCCCAGCGCGCTCGAGGCGGTCGAGGTAGTCCTGCCACAGGGTCTGCTGATCGCGGCCCAGCATGTACAGATAGTCCCAGGAGTACAGCCCGCTGTCGTGGCCGTCGGAGAAGCTCGGCTTCACGGCGTAGTTGCCGACCGGGTCGAGGCCGAGCACGTCGACGTCGCGCTTGCCTTGCTGCAGGGTTTCCTGGCCGGGGCCGTGGCCGCGCACTTCGGCCGAGGGCGAATAGACGCGGAGGTATTCGAACGGCAGCTCGAAGCGGGCGCCGTCGTCGAAGGCGATCTCGAGCAGACGCGACTTGCGGTGCAGCGTGATTGCGGTGGGCAGCGGGGTGTTGGAGTCCAGTCCGGCCATGGCGACAGCCTCGGTTACGGGGTGCCAATCATACCCGAATCGTCGCGGCCGGCCTCGCGCCCGTTTGGTCAGCGGGCGGCCGGCGTCGCCGCCTCGCCGGTGACGTCGCGCAGGAAGCGTGCGTCCTGACGCACAAAGGCGTTGAGGAGGGCGGCAAGGGCGGGATAGAAGTCGAAACGTGCGCGGGCGGACTGACAGCGGTGGGCGAATGCGGGCAGCCACGGCAGTAGCGCCTCGTCCACGAAGTCGAGCTGGGCGGATGCGGCGTGCGCGGGGGCATAGCGCTCGGGCCGATCGTCGATCAGACGGGCGAGAAAGCTCAGATATACCGCAAGGTGGTCGGCGGGTTCGCGGAAGCTGTCGCTCAGGGCGAGGGCGTGGCCGGCGAGGCAGGTGCGCATGCGCGCTTCGGCTGCCCCGCAGAAGCGCGGGTCGGCGTGGTCGTAGAGCGAGGCGTAGGGGGGGGCGCTGTGGCGCGCATCGAGCAGGAAGAGTTGCGCGAAATCGGCGGCCAGTTCCAAGCGTGCGAGCGCAGTCGTACGCAGTTCATCGATTGCGCGGCGGAGGCGCTCGCACTCGCGCGTCAGGCCGAGGGCGGCAAGGCCGTCGAGCATGGGCGCGAATGTGCCGGCGAAGCACGCGCCGAGCCCGGCGTCGTCGATTTCCCGGGCGTGGAGCGCGGCCAGCCAATCGTAAACCCGGGCCCGTTGCACGGCGGCAAGCTGCCACTGCGCGGCGCTGATCGGTTCGATGTTTGCCAGCGTCATAAAGCCTTGACCTCCCGGCCTTCGGCATCGACCTCGATCGGGCCGCCGAACGCGGTGACCGGCGGGGGCGTGCCGGAGAACTTCTCGATCTCGACCAGGCAGGTATTGGCGCTGGTGGCCTGGGCCAGGCTCGAGGTGCCGATATCCAGGGTCAGGGTATTGGGGTCGCCATAGGTGTCGAGGGCGCCGATGTCGGGGCCGGTGGGGCCGTACCAGGCGCCTTCCTGGATGCGCACCACGCCTGCGGGAAAATCGTCCGACACGCGGGCGCCCGCGAGCAACTGGCCGCGGTCGTTGAACACCCGCACCAGATCGCCATCGCGGATGCCGCGCGCGGCGGCATCCCGCGGGCTGATGAAGATCGGCTCGCGGCCCTGCACGGCGTAGGTCGAGCGCAGCGCTTCGGATTCACACAGCTGAGAGTGCAGGCGCTTGTCCGGATGCACCGACTGCAGCCACAGCGGGAAGCGGTCGGAGCCGGGGCCGCCGTGCGAGCGCTCGGTCTTTTCCATCCATACCGGGTGGCCCTTGCAGTCGGCGTAGCCGTAGCGCTCGATCTTGCGGCTGAAGATCTCGATGAATCCGGACGGCGTACCGAGCGCGTTGACCTCGGCGTCCTCGCGGTAGTCGGCATGACGGACCCACGGCTTGCCCTCGGGGAACAGGACATAGCCCATTTTCCAGAACTCGGCGAAGGGCGGCATCGCAATGTCCTTGAGGCCGTTTTCCTTGCGGCAGTCCTCGTAGATCTTCTCCACCCACTGCATCTCGTCCATGCCGCGGGTGTATTCGGCGTCGCGGTTGAAGCGCCGGGTGAGGCCGCGGAAGATTTCGAAATCGGTGCGTGAGTGGAACAACGGGTCCACCAGCTTGTGCATGGCGATCACGCCGCGGTTGCTGTACGAGCCGTAGCCGTCGACATCGTTGCGTTCGTAGGGCGTGCACGCCGGCAACACGATGTCGGCGAAGCGGCAGGTCGCGGTCCAGTTGTAATCGATGGCGACCACGGTCTCGAGCCTTTTCCAGGCTTCTTTCATGCGATTGCGCTGGGGCTGACGGTGCCATTGGTTGCAGCCGCTGAAGATCGCCATCTTGTAGGGCGGCAGCTTGACCTTGCCGCCGTTGAAGTCGATCTCCTTGCCCGGTTCGAGCAGGGCATCGATCGCGCGCGCGATCGGGATCACCGCGCTGTAGCCCTTGTAGTCGGTGTTGTCGTGCTTGGGCTTGCGGCCGGGGTCGAGGTTGAGTGGGAAGGCCCCCGGCATCGCCGCGCCCGACGACGACACGCCCACCGAGCTGTAGTGGTGCGCGTAGCTGATGCCCCCGCCGGGCAGGCCGATCTGGCCGAGCATGGCGGCGAGCACGGCGCCCATCCAGTAGGGTTGTTCGCCATGCTGCTGACGCTGGATCGCCCAGCCGAAGACGAGCTGGGTGCGGTGCTGCGCCAGCAGGCGGGCCAGTTCGCGGATGCGGTCGGCGGGAATGCCGCAGATCGCGGCGGCCCATTCCGGGGTCTTCTCCACGCCGTCCTCGCCCTGGCCGGTGAGGTAGGGCAGGAAGCGCTCGAAGCCCAGCGTATAGGTGTCGAGGAATTTCTGGTCGTGCAGGTTCTCCTTCACCAGAGTGTGCGCGAGGGCGAGCATCAACGGTACGTCGGTCATCGGGTTGACGTACTGATGCTCGGCGCCGAGGTAGTTCAGCGTCTTGCTGCGCACGGGGTCGAGGCAGATGACGCGGATCGACTTGCTGGCGATCTTCGCCTTCAGTTGCTCGTAGTAGGCGTAGGCTTCGTGGGTCTCGGTGTTCCAGCCCACCTGCAGGTTCTTGATCGGGTCGTTGGCCCAGAACACGATGAGCTTGCTCTCCTGCAGGATCAGTTCCCAGGAGGTGCCCTGGGAATAGACCTCGGTGGAGCCGAGCACGTAGGGCAGGATGGTCTGGCCGGCGCCCGTGGAGTAGTCGCCGATCGTGCCCACGCTGCGCCCATGCATGCCGATGCCGCGCACCATGTGGTTGCCGCAGCTATGTACCTGGCCCACCGAGCGCCAGCCCACGCCAGCAGTATGCAACGCCCACGGGCCGTGCTCTTTCTGGATGCGTTCGAGCTCGCCGTAGAACAGGTCGAGGGCTTCGTCCCAGCTCACCCGCACGAAGCGGTTGTCGCCGCGCTGGCTGGTGTCGCTGAGGTGGCGCCGGCGATACCAGTCGAGCCGCACCATGGGATAGCGCACGCGCGAAGGGCCGTAGATCAGGCCGAGGATGCCCTGGAGCATTTCGGTGGGGTAGCGGTCGTGCTCGAACGGACGGATTTCGAGGACGCGGTCGCCGGCCACCCGGGCGCGGAAGGCGCCGAAGTGCGAGCCGGTCAGCTTCCAGGTGCTGATGTCGTCGGTGGCGGCGCCTGCCGCGCTGTCGGCCGCCGTCGCGGGGCGCGGCGCGAGCACCGCGGACGGGGTGACGGCGGCGCCGGCCACGATGCTCATGGCCTTCAGGAAGTCTCGCCGAGAGTAGCTCATGGTGGTCTCCCTGGTCACGGCCGCGCGGTCTGCAGGGCGCTGTCGGGGGCGCCGGCGCCGTGCTGGGTGGTGCTGAAATCGGAGGAGTGGGTCTGCAGATATTTCAGTACCACCTTCGCCGTGTCGTCGTCCAGGCTGGTGAAACCGACCATCCCGCCGAAGAGGCCCGGCCAGGTGTTGGCGTCGAAGTGGGCCTCGTCGGGCTGGCGGTGGCAGACGCTGCAGCTGTTGCTGTAACTCGAGCGGGCGATGGTCCAGATCGGCTCCGGGCTGTCGATCACGCTGCCCTTGCGCAGCCAGGCCGTGGCTTTCACCTGCTGCCACTCGAGGCCGGTCATCGGGTCTTCCCGGGTTTCGAGCACGTTCACGAAGCTTTTGTCCTGGGCGATCTCCTTGTCGAGGATCGCGCTGGTGATGTTGAGGCCGAAGTGGCCGTACCAGACCCGGCCATAGCCCTTGTTCTTGCGCCACAGCTGCAGTTCGACCTGCTGCGCATCGCCGCGGGTGTCCACCACCCGGACCTGGGTGGCCACCTCGAGGTTGCCGATGCGCCGGCTCAGGCCTTCGTCGGCGTAAAGATCCTGCGGCACGACGGTAAAGTAGTCGTTGCCGGCGCTGACGCTCTGGCCGGCTGCGGCCGAGACCAGGGTGTCGAAGGCCGGGTTGCGCGCGCCCTTCATTTCCGGGAGGGCATGGGCGATGCCCTTGTGGCAGTCCACGCAGCTCTGGTTGCGGGCGGCGGCATTGCGCATCGCCACCTGCGAGGCCGGGCGCATCCTGTCGAAGTCCATGTCCTTGTAGTCGTGGCAGGCCCGGCATTCCTTCGAGCCGTTGGCGGAGAAGCGCGCCCATTCGCGTTGGGCAAGGACGACGCGGTGCTCCTTGAACTTCTCGCGGGTGCCGATGGTGCCCACCAGATGCCCCCAGACTTCGCGGCTGGCCTGCATCTTGCGAGCGATCTTGTCGGTGAATTCGTGCGGGACGTGGCAGTCCGGGCAGCGCGCCCGCACCCCGGTGCGGTTGCTCCAGTGCACGGTCTTCTGCAGTTCGGGCAGCAGGTTGTCGTGCATCGTGTGGCAGCTGATGCAGAACTCTTCCTTGTTGGTCTCCTCCATCAGCACGTTGAAGCCGTGCCATGAAAAGGCGCCGGCGATGAAACCGCCGGTGACGAGGATGCCGAGCCCGATCTTGACCGAGGGGCGCAGAAACAGCTGCCCGATGAAGCGGAAGATCTTGTTCATGGTGTGGCTCCTGCAGGAGGTCCGGCCCGGTGCCGCTACGGCCGCGAACCGCGGTGGGTCATCGCCGGGGCTGGTTCATGAGGGCGGGCCGAAGAACAGGAGCTGCAGGAACCAGACAACGAAGCCGTAGGCGCAGATCGCCAGCACCATGGTGACGGGCAGGCCGACGCACGCGAGCAGCAGGAAGCTGCGCCACTCGCCGCGGGGCCGGGGCGTGACCGCGTCGGCGCTCGGTGCCGATGGGATGGCGGCAGGATGGGTATTCATCTTGGTCTCTTCCGTGCTCGACCGCAGACCGGGTGCAGGGATTGCCCCCGCTGTTATTGTTGGGATCGTGGTGGGGTGAATCCCATCCTAGTATCACTTTCGAACTAATGGCAAACCGCGCTGCGGCAAAGTGCGGGCAGGCCCGTCTGCGGCCATTGGCGGCTGCCAGCGCGGCGCGCCGGGCGGGCCGGACGCATGCCGCGCGGATTGATCGCAAAAATGCGCATCGTCGACTATCAATCAGGCAATGACCGCCGCGCCGGCCGTCCAGACACGGAGGAGCTGAGAAGATGACGACAACGCACACATCGCTGGTCCTGGGCGCAGCCGCGTTGCTGGCGGCGCCGGTCTGGGCGCAGTCCAGTGTCACGGTCTATGGCATCGTGGATATGGGTTATGCGTGGCGCGGGGATAACGTCGTCGATGGCGTGGGGAACCGTTCCGCGATCGATTCAGGCCTCGCCAGCGGCAGCCGCATCGGCTTTCGCGGCACCGAGATGCTCGGCAACGGGCTCAAGGCCGGCTTCGTGCTGGAGCAGGGCATTCTGGCCGATACCGGAGGGTCGGCCCAGGGTGGGCGCACCTTTGGCCGGCAGGCCTTCGTCAGCCTCGGTGGCGTCTTCGGCAGCGTCGCGCTCGGCCGCCAGTACGCCCCCGGCTATCTGCTGACTTCGGATGTCGATCCCTTCGCCAGCGGCACGGTGGGGCAGTACAACAACGTCTATCTCACCGAATACCGCTGGGACAACCAGATTTCATACACCACGCCGTCATGGGGCGGATTGTCGGTGCTCGCCGGTTACACCCTCGATGTCGATGGCGACGAGTCGGCGGCCAACCGGGGGGGCGGCGACATCGGCGACGTGCGCGGCTGGGCGATCGTGCCGCAGTATCGCAGCGGCGCGGTGGTGGTCGGCGCGAACATCCAGGAGCTGCGGGCGAGGGCGGCCGGCTTGCGCGATGGCGACCGAATCCGCGTCTACGACCTTGCCGGCACCTACGACCTCGAGGTGGTCAAGATCGCTGCCATGTACGGGGTGCGCCGCACCGACCGGGTCGATTTCAGTCCGGACACCGGGGCGCTGGGCGGCGAGGACAGCCGTCAGTGGATGCTGGGGGTCACCGTGCCGGCGGGGGCCGCGGGCAAGGTGCTCGCCTCCTACACCCGGCGCGTGACCGAGGTCGCAGGCGGCGGGGGCGACGCCCGGGCGAGCCAGTGGGCCTTGGGGTACGAGCACTACCTGTCGCGGCGCACCCATCTCTACGCCGTCTATGCCGACATCGACAACAACCGCCTTGCCGAGGCGTCGGCAACCCTGTTCGGCGCGGTGGGCGATGCCAGCAATGGCGGCAACGGCTATCAGCGCGGGGTGAGTCTGGGCATCCGCCATACGTTCTGAAGTGCCTCGCGCCCGGCGCGCACCGGGCGCAGGCATGTTCATGACCCTGTCGTTGGCTTTGGGGTACGGACCCGACCGGCGGTCGATTACAGCGCGATGACGTGTCATCAAAACGTCAAAATGCTGCAATAGACTGCGCCCGGTCAAAGGGAGCACACCATGCCAGCGAACATCCTGCTCGTAGAAGATGAACCGGCGATTCAGGAACTGATTGCCGCCAACCTCGCCCGCGCCGGCCACCACGTGGTGCGCGCGGCCGATGCCGAAACCGCCCAGCGCATCGTGCGCGAGGCCTTGCCCGACCTCGTCCTGCTCGATTGGATGCTGCCCGGGAGCTCGGGCATCGACTTCGCTCGCCGGCTGCGCGCGGAGGAGCGCACCCGGATGATTCCGATCATCATGCTGACCGCGCGCGGCGAGGAGCAGGACAAGGTCACCGGGCTGGAGACCGGCGCCGACGACTACATCACCAAACCGTTCAGCCCGCGCGAGCTGGTCGCCCGCATCAAGGCGGTGCTGCGCCGGCGGGCGCCGCAGGTCACCGAGGATGCGGTCGAGCTGGGCGGGCTGCGGCTCGATCCGACCACGCACCGGGTCAGCGCCGGGGAGCACATCGTGACCCTCGGCCCGACCGAGTTCCGCCTGCTCCATTTCCTCATGACCCACCCCGAGCGCGTGCATTCGCGCGCGCAGCTGCTCGACCAGGTATGGGGCGACCACGTATTCGTCGAGGAACGCACCGTCGATGTGCATATCCGGCGGCTGCGCAGTGCGCTTGAACCGACCGCGCACGACGGGCTGATCCAGACCGTGCGCGGCAGCGGCTACCGCTTCTCGGTGCAGTCCGACGCCGCGCCGGTGGCGCGATGAGCGGCGAGCGAAGGGCGGCGGGAGCGTGATCATTCATTCGCTGCGCTACATCTGGACCGGGGCTGCCAGCAGCCTCGTCGTGCTCGTGCTGCTCGCCCTGGCGGTGGCGCTGTTCGCCGGCGCGACTTGGGGCTGGGCGGTCTTCGCCTGCGGCCTGCTGGTGCTCGGCACCCATCATCTGCGCAATCTGGCGCGCCTGGTGCGCTGGAGTCAGGAGCCGGTGGGCGCGCCTGTGCCTCATGCTTTCGGCATGTGGGGGCGGGTGTTCGGCGATATCGGCCGCCGCTCGCGCATGACCTACGACATGCGCCAGCGCCTGTCATCGGCGCTCGAGCGCTTCCAGGCGGCGAGCCAGGCCATGCCCGACGGCGTGATCTATCTCGCCGACGACGACTCGATCGAATGGCTCAACCTGAAGGCCGAGCAGCATTTCGGCCTCGACCACACCCACGATGTCGGCGCGCCGGTGACCAACCTCGTGCGCCAGCCCGAGTTCGCGCGCTACCTGCAGTCCTGCCGTTTCGACGAGCCGCTGATCCTGCAGGCAGGGCGCCGCGCCGGGCTGACCTTGCAGATCCAGCTCATTCCGTTCGGCGACGGCCAGAAGATGGTGCTGTCGCGCGACATCTCGCAGCTCGAGAAGCTCGAGACCATGCGCCGCGACTTCGTCGCCAACGTGTCGCACGAACTGCGCACGCCGCTCACCGTGGTCGGCGGCTTTCTCGAAACCCTGCTCGAAGGGCTGGACGATTTCGAGCGCGACGACGTGCTCCGCTTCCTGCGCCTCGCCCACGAGCAGTCGAACCGCATGCGCCGGCTGATCGAGGATCTGCTCACCCTGTCCGCGCTCGAAACCGGGGCGCCGGCGCCGGCCGAGGAGCGCATCGATGTCGCCGACCTGCTCGATGAAATCCGCGCCGAGACCGAGATGCTGTCGGCGGGACGCCATGTGGTGACCCTGCAGGCGGTGGGGGACGGCGTGCTGCTCGGCAGCAACAAGGAAATCCACAGCGCGCTGGCCAATCTGGCGAGCAATGCGGTGCGCTACACGCCCGCGGGTGGGCGCATCGACATCTGCTGGCAGGTCGATGAGCGCGGCGCCGAGTTCGCGGTGCGTGACAACGGCATCGGCATCGCGCCCGAGCACGTGCCGCGTCTCACCGAGCGTTTCTACCGCGTCGATCGCGGGCGCTCGCGCGAGACCGGCGGCACCGGCCTGGGGCTGGCGATCGTCAAGCACATCCTCACCCGCCACCAGGCCGACTTCAACATCAGCAGCACGGTGGGCGAGGGCAGCGTGTTCAGCGTGCGCTTCCCCAAGGCACGGGTCATGCTGCAGACGGAAAAATCACCTCGAAGCTGACCTGGTCGAAGTTCGCGCCCTTCAGCACCAGCTGGGTCAGGCGAACCTGCGCCACGGTGCCGCCGTCGTCGATCTCGAGGACGTGGCTGGGGCTGAACCAGCCCGCGGGCAGCACCAGCGAGGCGCCGACCTTGAGCGCCGGCGTCGGCGGCAGCAGGAAAGCCTGCTGATAGGGTTCGCGGTTGCCGGTCTGGAGCGCGAGCGCACGCGCCGCGACCACCCGGGGCAGCCCGGGCAGGATGTGCACGCCGGCCTCGAGCACGCCGTCGCCGTGGAACATCAGCCAGCTGATCTGGCCGAGCAGGAAGCGCTCGCCGTCCTGCGGGCGCAGGCCGACCAACTGATGGTGCTCGAGGCGTTCGGCGCGCGGGGCGTGGGTGAGGCGGAAGCCGCCGACCGATTGGTCGACCACCGTCCAGTGTCCGCACACGAAGCCGAGTTCCTCGGCATCGCGCCGATGCAGCGCGGGGGCTGCGAAAGGCGGGCCGCCTGCGTCGGCGCGCTCGCCGAAGGTCAGCAACGCGATGTCACTGTTGAAGCTGGGCGTAGAGGTGTAGCGCTGCGGTTGCGTGAATAGCCGGCCCTGGACGTGAAAGCCGATCCCCAGCCAGTCGCCGCACAGCGCGACCTCGCCGTTGCAGCCACGGCGTGGAAAGCGCCGCCCTGCGGCGGCGAGGCCCCACGGGCGGTACAGCGACAGCAGCAGGCGGGCGGCGGTGTCGGCCGGGCAATCCTTGCCGAGGCCGAGCGAAGCCGGACTCACGCCTTGCTTGAGCTGGTTGAACACGGCCTGGATCTGGCTGGCGAGGCGGCTGCCGTCGAAGCGGCGCAGCGCGGTCGATGGCGGTAGCAGGCCGAGCGGGCGCAGGCCGTGGTCGGCGGCGAGATCGATGCCGTAGACCGTGGGCTTGTCGGCGTCGGCGATCGCGCTCAGGCTGCAGTAGGGGGCGAAGCGCTGCGCCCAGCGGCACACCCACAGCAGCTCCGGGCCGCTGCGCCCGTAGGGGTTGGCGAGGTCGGCGAGCAGCGTGGCGGCATAGGCCTCGACCGCGCTCTGTGCTTTCCAGACCTCGTTGAGCGGATCGGCGACGCGAATGTGGGCGGTGCCCGAGGCCTCCGCCGCAGCAAAGGCGTCGTGCACATCGGCCCACTGTCCGCCGGGGACGGTGCGGTGGGCGCGGAAGTACTCGATGAGGCCCTGCCCGGCGTAGAACTGGCGACGCTGGGCGAGCAGTGCGCGCTGGTCGCTGAGCGTGCCATGGGCGGCGTCGCGTTGTGCGATCAGGGCGTAGGAGCAGGCGACGTTGCGCCACAGCGCGACCACGCGCAGCAGGGTCGCATTCTCGTTGCTGTCCGGCGGCAGGGGCTGTCCGGCGTAGCGCCGCGCGCTCGCGGCCTGGACTTCGGCGAGCAGCGCGCGCGCCGCTTCGAGTACTTCGAGGTGCTGGTTGGGGGCGGGCTGGGTAACGAGCAGGGCGCCGACGATGGCGTTCAGCGCGGCGTGGGTGTCGTCGACCCGGGTGGGGTCGAGGCGCTGCAGCAGGGTCAGGCACTCGGCGGGGGAGCGGTGTTCCATCGCGGTCTCGCGGGATTCGTGGTCCGGCTCAGGCGCCGGCCAGGGCTTGATCGATGGCCGCGGCGAGGGCCGCGGGCTCCGGGGCGGGGTGCGGGGTGCCGCTGCGCTGCGCTGCGCCCCACACCGATTCGGGAAAGTGGCGGTCGTCGGCAAACCGCGGGATCACGTGCCAGTGCAGGTGGGGCACCATGTTGCCGAAGCTGGCGAGATTGATCTTGTCGGGCCGCATCAGCGTGCGCAGCGCCTGTTCGGTGGCGAGCACCACGTCCATCAGGTGGCGCCGCGCGCCGGGGTCGAGGTCGGTCATCTCGGCGACGTGGGCGTGCCAGACCACGCGGCAGAAGCCGGGGTGGTCGGCGTCGTCGACGCGGATCACGCGACAGCGCGCATCGGCCCAGATGGTGAGCTCGGGGGCAAGCTGGCACAGTGGGCAGGTCATGGGCGTCTCGGGCGGCCGGGGAATGGGCTCACTGTAGCGGCTCCGGTCGGCGCCGGAGAGGAACGTTTACTCACCCGCGCTGCGGTTGCAGGTGACCGCAGCGGCTACGGTGCGGATGTCGCCGAGGGTCTCCGGGGCGCCCAGGTAAAAGGCCTGCAGCGTGCCCGGCGTCATCGCCTGCCAGGTTTCGTTATCGGTGAGCGGGGTGGTTGCGATCACCGCCACGCGATCGTCGGGGGTGGTGACCTCGTTGAAGTCGACGGCGAGGTCGTGGTCGGCGAGGTGGGCGACCGCAAACGGCGCCTGACGGATGACGTATACGAGGCGCGAGGAGCAGTGTGCGAACAGGCGCTCGCCGTCCGACAGCAGGAAGTTGAATTCGCCGTGGCGGCCGATCTCGCTGGCCAGCTCGCGCAGCGCGCCGTGCAGTGCGGCGGGCGACGGCGCGGCGCCGGGAAAGCGCTGCGCGAGGGTGTCGAGGATGTGGCAGAAGGCGAGCTCGGAGTCGGTGCTGCCGACCGGCAGGAAGCGCCCGGAAAGGCGTGGGGCGTAGTCGGTCAGGTTGCCGTTGTGGGCGAAGATCCAGTACCGCCCCCACAGCTCGCGCTGGAACGGATGGGTGTTCTCCAGCCGGATCTCGCCCTGCGTTGCCTTGCGGATGTGGGCGATGACGTTGAGCGAGCGGATCGGGTAGTGCCGCACCAGTTCGGCGACCGGCGAATCCGCGCTCGCCCGCGGCTCGAGAAAGACGCGCGCGCCGCGGCCCTCGAAGAAGGCGATGCCCCAGCCGTCGCGATGGTGGTCGGTGAGTCCGCCGCGGGCGCGAAAGCCGGTGAACGAAAAGCAGATATCGGTCGGCACGTTGCAGTTCATGCCGAGCAGCTGGCACATCGGGATTCTCCGGT
>JAEWVQ010000046.1 GCA_023459095.1 Pseudomonadota bacterium
GCGCTGGAAGCCGCGCAGGCCGCGTTCGCCGAAGCGCTCGCCGCCGCCGGTTTCGACAGCGAGGCGGCCTACCGCGACGCCCGCCTTGCCCCCGCCGACCTCGACCGCCTCGCCGCCAGCCTGCAGCAGTACGACCAGGACATCGCCGCCGCACGCGAACGCCTCGCCCGCGCCACCCAGGCCGTCGCGGGCCACACCCCGCCACCACTCGCGGACCTCGACGCCGCGGCCCACGCCGCGCGTGCCGCGATCGACGCCGTGCTCGCGCGCAGCGCCGACCTGCGTGGCGCGCTCGACAAGACCCGCCACACCCTCGCCCTGCTCGACGCACTCGCCGCCCGCAACGCCGACATCGAGGCGCGCTACCGCGTCACCGGCGAACTGTCCGACATCGCCAACGGCGGCAACAGCCGCAACCTCACCTTCCAGCGCTATGTGCTCGCCGCCCTGCTCGACGACGTATTGCGCGCCGCCTCGCTGCGCCTCAAGGCGATGAGCCGCGGCCGCTACCTGCTGCAGCGCCGCGACGACGTCGCCGACGCACGCCGCGCCGCCGGCCTCGACCTCGAGGTGGCGGACGACTACACCGGGCGCACCCGCCCGGTGAGCACGCTGTCCGGCGGCGAGGGCTTCATGGCCTCGCTCGCCCTCGCCCTCGGCCTCTCCGACGTGGTTCAGGCCTACGCCGGCGGCGTGCAGCTCGACACCCTGTTCATCGACGAGGGCTTCGGCAGCCTCGACCCGGAAGCGCTCGATCTGGCGATGCGCACCCTGATCGACCTGCAGCGCCAGGGGCGCATGGTGGGCGTGATCTCGCACGTCGACGAAATGAAGCAGCAGATCGACGTTGCCATCGAAGTGGTGCAGGGCGCACGCGGCAGCGGGGTACGGATCCGCCGCTGAGGCGGAGGGCGCGCGGCAGCCGCGCGGCGGATTGCTAGAATCCGCTCAGCGCCTGGGCGATCGCGCCCACCGCCCTGGCGCCGTACCGCTGTCGCGCCGTTCCGCCCGCTCAGACCCATGAAATCGCTCGATACCAAGCTTCCCGCTCCCGTGCTCGCCGTGGCCATCGCCGGCGGCATGTGGCTGCACGGCCACGACGCCCAGGCCGCCGACTTCGCCCCGGTGCTGCGCAGCGGCCTCGCCGCGCTCATCGCCCAGCTCAGCGCGGTGCTCGCGGTCGCCGCCTTCCTCGCCTTCCGCAAGGCCGGCACCACGATCGACCCGATGCACCCGGAGCGCGCCGCCACCCTGGTCACCCACGGCATCTACCGTTACTCGCGCAACCCCATGTACCTGAGCCTGCTGCTGCTCCTCGTCGCCTACGCGGTGGCGCAGGGCGCACTGCTCGCGCTGGCTGGCCCCGCGCTGTTCCTGGCCTACGTCACGCGCTTCCAGATCGTGCCCGAGGAGCGCGCGCTGGCGGCCAAGTTCGGCGCCCAGTTCGACGCCTACCGCGCCCGCGTCCGGCGCTGGCTGTGAGCGCGCCGATGCCCGCCACGGAGAACAACACCGCGCCGCCCGACACGGGCGCGGACGACGCGGCGTTTGCCGCGCTCACGCGCTGCGGGCTGAACCTGCACGCGGTGATCGACGCCGCGGCGCTACCCGCGACGGTGCACGCCGCACTGCTGCGCGATTTCGCGCCCGCCCACGCGGTCCGCCAGCTCATCCTCATCGGCAACGCCGGCCCGACGCTGTGGCGTGCGCTGCAGGCCGACGGTGCGCGCGGCAGCGACCCGATCGACGAGTTCAGCCTGCGCACGGTTGCCGCGTGGTTCGCCGCGCAGTGCCCCGGCCACCGTCACACCGTGCTCTACCCCGGCGAGCGGCCGGTCGGCCTGCAGGCCCTCGGCCGCCTCGCCGGCTGGCATCACGCCCCCCCGTTCAAGGTCGGCATCCTGCCGTACTGGGGCAGCTGGTTCGGCTACCGGGTCGCGCTGCTCGCCGATAGTGCGCTGCCGGCCACCGCACCGCTGACGGTCGATTCGCCCTGCGAGCGCTGCGCCAACCGCCCCTGCGTCACCGCCTGCCCGGCGCGCGCCATGGCCGACGGCGAGTTCTCGCTCGAGCGCTGCGTCGCCCATCGCCGCCAGCCGGCCTCGCCCTGCCGCAGCGCCTGCCTGGCGCGCGACGCCTGCCCGGTGGGCCGCGCGCAGCGCTACGACGACGCGCACATGCGCCACACCTACGAGACCTCGCTGCGCGCGATCGAGCGCTATTTCTGAGCCGTGGCGGCAACGGTGAACGACGAGGCGGCCCCGCAGGGCCGCCTCGCCGAGCCTGCTACCAGGCCTCGTCTTACTTCTTGTCGGCCCAGGTGGTGCCCTTCTTGCGGTCATAACGCAGAGTGACCTCGGAGATCGAGCACAGGTCGAACCCCTTCCAGGTGGCCTCTTCCTCGTCGTCGTAGACGACCTTCAGATCCCACTTGCAGCCCTTCGACCCCCTCTCGAACTCGATATCGACGCGCTCGCCGTTGCCGAGCACGTCGCGGCCCATGACGTCCTCCTCCCACTCGTTCGACGCCGCGGAGGACACATAGACCTCGCTGATCACGTAGCCGGTCTTGTTGACCAGGGTGAAATCGAGGTTGTCCGCAAGCACGGGCGTGGCGGCGAACAGGGGAACGCCGGCGACCGCCAGCGTGCTCAGGATCTTCTTCATCATCATTTCCTTCGGCATTGGAACCAGCCCCGGCCCGGCACCCGGCGGCAAGGCCGGAGCGCGCACCGCGGCGACACGGCGGGAAAACCCCGCCCCTTTTCTTGTGCAGACGGGGTGAGCGCCTGCGGCAGGCTGACGGCGCGCGACGCACACCTCAGCGAGCCATAACAGCGGCATGGAACAGGCCTGCTGCCGCGGGGCGCGGCGGCAGGCCCGCGCAATCTACCCAAACGCGGCCTCCAGCACATCACCGGAATCAGGTAATTTGCGCCGCACAGCGGGTGGCGCGCGACGCCCTCTGTGCAAAATGCCTGATTTCAGGGATGGCCCGCGGGCCGCACCGGGCTACGATGTCGCCCACTTCGCTGTCATCATGGGTCCATGTCCATGCCCGCCGTTCCGCTGCCCGCCTTTCCTGCCGGCGCCCCCAACGCTACCGAATCGACCCTGCCCGCGCCGGTGCTGGTGGTCGAGGACGAGCCGCTGCTGCAGCAGCGCCTGCGCGCCATCCTGTCGCAGCTCGGCTACGCCGCCGATGCGCTGCTGTTCGCCGCCTCGCTCGCCGAGGCCCGCGCCTGCCTCGCGGCACAGCCGGTCGCGCTGGCCCTGGTCGACCTGGCGCTGCCCGACGGCGACGGCCGCGACCTCATCGAGCAGCTGCGCGCCGACGATCCGGGGCTGGGCATCCTGGTGGTGTCGGCATGGAGTTCGGAAGACGCGATCCTGGGCGCGCTGCGCGCCGGCGCCACCGGCTACGTGCTGAAGGAACGCGACGACTTCGAGGTCGTGATCTCGATCCGCAGCGTGCTGCGCGGCGGCGCGCCGATCGACCCGTTCATCGCCCGGCGCATCCTCGAACTGCTGCCGCCGCCGGCCCCGGCCCAAGGCGCCGCCCCGCCACTGCCGCCGGGGAGCGCGCTCAGCGAGCGCGAAGGCGAGATCCTGCGTCTGGTGGCCGACGGCCTGTCGAACCGCGAGATTGCCGAGCGCCTGTTCCTGTCGCGCTACACCGTGGAAACCCACGTGAAGCGCATCTACCGCAAGCTCGCGGTGTCGTCGCGCACCATGGCGGTACGCACGGCGCGGGAGCGGGGCATGCTTGGGTGAGGCAGTGGGGCGACGCGCTGGCGTGGGCGCTGGCACTGTGGCTGCTGGCGCTGTGGCTGCCGGCCTGGGCCGACGCCCCGCCCGCGCCCTGCGCGCCGCTCGCACAGGCGGTGAGCGCGGCGCGCGCCGCTCACGATGCCCCGCTCGACGCCCCGCCGCGCCCCGCCGATGGCTGGGAGGCGGTCACCCTGCCCGACGACTGGACGCGACGCTGGCCGGCGCATGACGGAACGGTGTGGTATCGCATCGAGTGGACGCCGACCGCATGCGCCGAGCCCCTGGCCCTGGGCATCGACGCCCTGGTCATGGCCGGCGAGGTGTATCTCAACGACGACCTGCTGTGGCGCGACGCCGCGCTGGTCGAGCCGCTGTCGCGCAGCTGGAACATGCCGCGCTGGTGGCTGCTGCCGCAATCGGCGCTGCGCGACGGCGCCAACACGGTGTGGGTGCGCGTGATCGGCACCACGCAGCAGACCCCCGGCCTGGGCACACTGCGCCTCGGCGCCGCGCCCTGGGTGGCGGCGGAGCAGGCCGGCCGGCAGTGGCGCCAACGCACCATGGTGCTGATCACCGCGGCGCTGTCGGCCGCGGTCGGCGGCCTCTTCCTGATCGTCTGGTGCCTGCTGCGCGAGGAACGCGCCTTCGGCTGGTATGCGCTGATGTCGCTGTGGTGGGTGCTGTACCTGGCGACCATGCTGGCGACGGACCCATGGCCGTTTGCCGACACGCTCGCCCTGTCGCGCGCCAACATCGCCCTCTTCGTGCTCTACGTGCTGTGCTTTTGCCGCTTCACCTGGGCGTTCGGCGCGCAGGCGCTGCCGCGCGCGGCGCGCGCCCTGTGGGGGCTGGGCGCCCTCGGCGTGCTCGCCGCGCTGCTCGCCCCGCGCGCGCTGCTGGCCGAAACCCTGCTCGCGGTGTGGCTCGGATTCGTGCTCTTGTTCTTCGCCAACTGCGTGCAGTTCCAGTGGCACGCCTGGCGTACGCGCGATCCGCAGCACATGCTGCTGGCCCTGCTCTGGCTGATCTTCCTGGTGATCGGCGGGCACGACCTGCTGGTGATCCTGCGCCTCGTGCCCGACACGGCCACCTGGTCGTGGGTGAGCGCGCCGCTTGCCACCGTGTGCATGGCCTTGCTGCTCGGCGGTCGGCTGGCCGCCGGCATGCGCCGCATCGGCCGCTTCAACCAGGAGCTGGAGGCGAGCGTGGCGGACGCCCGCGCCGAACTGGCCCAGGCGCTCGCGCGCGAACACGCGCAGGCGCTGGAGCACGCCAAGCTGCAGGAGCGCGTGGAGATCGCCCACGACCTGCACGACGGCCTCGGCGGCAGCCTGGTGCGCAGCATGGCACTGGTCGAGCAGGCCCCCCAGCCGCTGCCCACCGAGCGCGTGCTGTCGCTGCTCAAGGTGCTGCGCGACGACCTGCGCCAGGTGATCGACCACGGCTCCAGCGCCGGCGCCACCGTGCCGGCAACCCCGGTGCAGTGGGCCGCGCCGCTGCGCCACCGCTTCACCCGCATCTTCGACGAGCTCGATGTCGCCTCGGAATGGCACATCGACCCGCAATGGCACGACGACGGCGCCCGCCCCAGCGCGCTGCAATGCCTGGGGCTCGCCCGCGTGGTCGAGGAAGCCCTGTCCAACGTCATCAAGCACAGCCGGGCGCGCCGGGTGCGGGTGGAATGCACGCAGCCGCAGGCGGACACGCTGGTCGTGCGCATCGGCGACGACGGCGTCGGCTTCGACGTGCACGCGGTACGCCACGCCGGCCTCAGCGTGGGCATGCGCAGCATGGCCGCGCGCACCGAACGCCTGGGCGGCACCCTCGAGGTGGTGTCGGGGCCGCAGGGCACCGTGGTGAGTGCGGTGCTGGCGGTGGCGCCTGGCTGAAGCGCCCGGCGCGGGGGCGCGGAACGTTGGCGGCGGCGGCCGCTCCAAGGCCGCATGGATACCCTGACCCACGCCCTGTCCGGCGCCCTCGCCGGGCGCCTGCTCGCCCCCGCCGTCACCGCCTCGCCCACCTCCCCGACCACCCTCCGAACCTGGCAGGCGGTGGCCGCCGGCGCGCTGGCCGCGACCTTTCCGGACAGCGACTTCGTGCTCGGCTACGTGTCCGAGCTCGCCTACCTGCGCGGCCACCGCGGCGTCACCCACTCGCTGATCCTGCTGCCGCTGTGGGGCTTGCTGCTCGCCGGGCTGTGCGCGCGCTACACCCGCCGCGGCGGGCGGGCGGGGCCGGACTGGCGGGCGTTCTACGCGATCGCCTGCGCCGGGCTGGCGATCCACATCGCCGGCGACCTCATCACCCAGTTCGGCACCATGATCCTGGCGCCGTTTTCCGACCGGCGCTTCGCCATCGGCACCACTTTCATCATCGACCTGGTGTTCACCGGGATCATCGTCGCCGGCCTCGCCGCGAGCGCGCTGTGGCGCCGCAGCCGGGTACCCGCGGCGTTCGCGCTGGTGGCGCTGGCGGGCTGGGTCGGGGTGGGCTGGATGGGGCGCGGCGAAGCGATCGACGCCGCGCGCGCCTACGCCGCGGCGCGCGGCATCGACGCCGTGAAGATCGATGCCGTGCCGCGCCCGGCGTCGCCGTTCAACTGGACCGCGATCGTGTTCGACGGCGAGCGCTACCACTACGCCCACCTCAACACGCGGCGCGCGCAGGCGCTGGTCGCGGACGATTCCGATCATTTCATCCGCCGCCTCTCGGCGCCTTACCTGCCGGCGGCGCAAGCGCAATGGCAGCAGCGCGCGAAACTGGGCGAGGCCGACACCCGTGCGCTCGCGGAAGCGGTCTGGCGCAGCGCGGACTTCGCCTTCTACCGCTGGTTCGCGATGTTCCCGGTGCTCGACCACGCCGACGCGGCGCCTGGCGCGGGGCAGTGCGTCAGCTTCCGCGACCTGCGTTTCGAGACCCCCGGGCGTGCCGCCGTGCCCTTCCGCTACGGTCTGTGCGGCGCGGCGGGCAGCGGCTGGCGGCTGTTCGAGCGCGATGCCGACGGCGGCCGGCGCTGGGTGCTCGAGTAGCGCCGGCGGTGCAGGCGCGCCCTTACTTGCCGGTCGGCACCGTGCCCTGCACGCCCTCGACGTAGTAGTTCATCGCCAGCTTGTCGGCGTCGGCGAGATCCTGGCCGGCGGCGACCACTTCCTTGCCGGCCTGGTTGCGCAGCGGCCCCATGAACACCGGCCGGCTGCCGTCGAGAATGCCCTGGCGGCGCGCGGCGACCAGTGCCCGGACGTCGTCGGGCACGGTCGCGGCAATGTGGCCGAGGTCGATCGCGCCTTCCTTGAGCCCGTACCACACCTGCTGTTTGGGCTCGAAGGTCCCCGCGAGCACCTCGCCGACCACCTTCTTGTACCACACGCTCCAGTCGATCTCGCTCGCCGCGAGTTGCGCCTTCGGGCCGAAGGCGGTCATGTCGGAATCCCAGCCGAAGGCATGCACGCCCTTTTCCTGCGCGGCCTGCAGCACCGCCGGCGAGTCGGTGTTCTGCATCAGCACGTCGACGCCCTGGGCGATCAGGGTGAGCGCGGCCTGGCGCTCCTTGCCGGGATCGAACCACGAATTCACCCAGATCACCCGCGTGGTCGCGGCCGGATTCACGCTGCGCGCGCCGAGGGTGTAGGCGTTGATGTTGCGGATCACCTCGGGAATGGGGTGGGAGCCGACCACGCCGAGCTGGCCGCTCTTGCTCATGCGCCCGGCGACCACGCCGGCCAGATAGGCGCCCTCATAGGTGCGGACGTCGTAACTGCCCATGTTGGCCGCGGTCTTGAACCCGGTGGCGTGCTGGAACACCACCTTGGGGTACTGGCGCGCGACCTTCAGCGTGGAGTCCATGTACCCGAACGAGGTCGTGAAGATGACGCGATGGCCGTCCTGCGCGAGGTTGCGGATCACGCGCTCGGCGTCCGCGCCTTCGGGCACGCTCTCGATGAAGGTGGTCTTGACCTGGCCGGGGAAGGCGGCCTCCAGCGCGCGGCGGCCGAGGTCATGGGCGAAGGTCCATCCCGCCTCGCCCACCGGACCGACATAAACGAAACCGACCTTGATCGGCTCGGCGGCGATGGCCGGCTGCATGGCGGCGGGCAACAGCGCGGCGGCGGCGAGCGCGGCGCTCCATTTGAGGGCGGTGCGGCGAGTGCTCATGCGGATTCTCCGGTGGAAGGAAACGGAATGGCGCGGCGCTTCAGTCGGGCAGCGCGTCGAGGCGGGCAAGCCAGGGCGCGCGCTCTGCCGGACTGACGAAACTCGCCTCGAGGCTGTTGCGCGCGATGCGCTTGAGTTCGGCGCGGCTCAGGCCGAGGGCGTGCGCGGTCTCGATGTAGTTCTGCGCGACGTAGCCGCCGAAATAGGCCGGATCGTCGGAGTTGATCGTGACCTTGAGGCCGGCGGCGAGCAGCTGCCTGAGGTTGTGGTCGGCCAGGCGCTCGAACACGCACAGCCGCACGTTGGACAGCGGACACACGGTGAGCGGCACCTGCTCGCGCGCCAGGCGTTCGAGCAGCGCCGGGTCCTCGGCGGCACGCACGCCGTGGTCGATGCGCTCGACCTTGAGCACGTCGAGCGCTTCGACGATGTAGGCCGGCGGCCCCTCCTCGCCGGCATGGGCGACCACATGCAGGCCGAGTTCGCGGCAGCGCGCGAACAGGCGCGCGAACTTCGCCGGCGGATGGCCGCGCTCCGAGGAGTCGAGCCCGACCCCGTGGAACCGCGCCCGGTGCGGCAGCGCCTCGGCGAGCGTGGCGAAGCCCTCGTCCTCGCTCAGGTGGCGCAGGAAGCACAGGATCAGCCGCGAGCTGATGCCCCAGCGCCGCTGCGCCTCGGCGCAGGCGCGCTCGAGGCCGTCGAGCACGGTGGCGAAGGCCACGCCGCGCGCGGTATGGGTCTGCGGATCGAAGAACAGCTCGGCATGGACCACGCCGTCGGCATGGGCGCGGGCGAAGTAGGCCAGCCCGAGCTCGAAGAAGTCGCGCTCCTCGATCAGCGCCGCGGCGCCGGCGTAGTACAGATCGAGAAAGCTCTGCAGGTCGGTGAACGCGTAGGCCGCGCGCGTCGCCTCGACGCTGTCCCACGGCAGCGCGACGCCGTTGCGCCGCGCCAGCGCGAACATCAGCTCCGGCTCGAGCGAGCCCTCGATGTGCAGGTGCAGCTCGGCCTTGGGCAGGGCGCGTACAAAGGCAGGCAGGTCGATCGCGGCGGACTCGTCCATCGCAGGCTCCGGTTGCGGTCATCGGGACTCGCTCCGGCGGCGTCTCCACCGGCGCCGGAGCGAGCGCATCGCCCCTCATGGTAGTCCGCCCCGCCACGCTGTCGGCGCACGGAATGCAGATATCGATCATCGGGCGCGGCACATGTTACGCCCCCTGCGCAGCCGCCTCCAGCGCGGCCGCACGCATGCGAATGCCATCCAAAACAGTTATCCTGTGGACCTTCAGCAGCCCTGTTTTCCCCATGTCGCGCGCCCTGCTCCGGAAATGTCTCGCCCCCACGGTCTGGCTCTCCGGCCGCCTCAGCTTTTCGCGCAAGTTCATGCTCGTCGGCGTGGTCGTGCTGGTCGCGCTCGGCGTCCTCAGCGAGCCGCTGCTGCGCGCCTCGATGAAGAACAGCGCCCTGGTGCGCAGCGAGCGCGCCGGGCTGGCGCGCCTGAGCAGCCAGGTCGGCCTGCTCGATGCGCTCGTCGGCCTGCGCAGCGCAGCCGCGGCCACCGACGACGGTGCCCGCCCGCTGGCCTGGCAGGCGCTGGCGCCGCGCCTCGCCGCCTTCATCGATGAAGCGCGCGGCGACGGCCTCGACGAACTCGCCGAGCGCCTCGTGCGCAACGGGCGCCAGCTCGACGGCATCGCCGGCGACACCGACCCGCAGCGCGCCTTCGCCGCCTATACCGGCGCGATCAACACCACCCTCGCGCTGATGCGCGAAACCGCCCGCGTGCACCGCCTCAACGTCGATGCCGAATTCGACGCCACCTTCGACATGCTCGCCGGGCGCCTGCCGCTGATGCTCGAAACCCTGGCCAAACAGCGCGACGCGCTCGCCCTCGGTTCGGAGGCGATGGCGTCCTACGCCCTGGGTGCGCAGGTGATCCTCACCGAGGCCGTTCCCGGCCTGAAAGCGGGCGTCGCCCAGCTCGCCGCCGCGACGCCGGCCGGCGCGCAGCTGCGCAGCGAGCTCGAGCGCTTCCTCGTTCAGGTCGCGGCGCAGCAGGACGCCGTCGACAAGGTCATCGACGACCCCGCCGCGGTGGACGAACTGCGTACCCTCGCCACCGCCAACGTGGCCCTCGCCGGTGCCCTGCTGCAGGCCGCCATCGACGCCTCCGACCGCGCCCTGCAGCAGCGCCTGAGCCTGCTCCAGCGCGACCAGATCGTCATCGCCACGCTGCTCGTCGGTGCCATCGCCGCGATCGCCTACCTGTTCGCGGGCATCTACCTGTCCACCCGGCAGTCGCTGAAGAGCCTCGCCGAGGGCACCGCCGCGTTCTGCGCCGGCAAGCTCGACACCCGCATCCGCATCGACACGCGCGACGAGCTGGTGCTGGTGGCGCGCAACTTCAACACCGTGGCCGCGGAGTTCTCCCGCCTGCTCGCGGTGATCCACGAACAGAACGAATCGCGCCAGCGCGAACTCGCCGAAATGGTGCTGGCGCGCACCCGCGAACTCGCCGACAAGAACGAACAGTTGCAGGCCACGCACGCCCGTGTGCGCGAGGAGCTGAAGCTCGCGCGCAACATGCAGCTCGCCATCCTGCCGCAGCACTCGCCGGACGAGCCGGGCTGGTCGGTCGCCGCCTGCATGCACCCCGCGCGCGAGATGGGTGGCGATTTCTACGACCACTTCACGCTCGCCGACGGCCGCTACGGCGTGCTCGTCGCCGACGTCTCCGGCAAGGGCGTCGCCGCCGCGTTCTTCATGGCGGTGTCGCGCACCGTGCTGCTCGACCTCGCCACCCAGGGCGAAGCCCCGGCGCGGGTGCTGGCGCGGGCCAACGACCTGCTCTGCGAACGCAACCCGCTGGAGCTGTTCGTCACCGTCTTCTACGCCATCTACGATCCGCGCGACGGCAGTCTCGATTACGCCTGCGCCGGCCACAACCCGCCGCTGCAGCGCCACACCGACCGCCGCGTCACGGCACTGCCCTGCCCGCAGGACATCGCCCTCGGCGTGCTGCCGGGCATGGACTACACCGATGCGCGCACCGTGCTCGCCCCCGGCGAAGTACTGCTGCTGTTTACCGACGGGGTCACCGAGGCCTTCTCCGCCGCCGGCGAGGCCTACGGCGAGGCCCGCCTGAGCGCCTGGCTGGCGGCGCGTCCGGCCGCGGCCAGTGCCGCCGAACTGGTGGCCGGCATCGTCGACGAGATCGGCGCCTTCGTCGACGGCGCCGAGCCCTCCGACGATCTCACCTGCCTGGTCCTGAGCCGCAAAACGGAGCGCCGTCCGATGGTCCATTCGATCCCTTCGCGCCTCGAAGAAATCGCCCGCCTCGCAGCCCTCGTCGACACCGCCCTCGCCGACCGGCCCGAGCTCGCGTTCTCCGTGAACCTGTGCCTGGAAGAGCTGATCACCAATACCATCGTGCATGGCCTGGGCGGCGCGCCCGACCACTTCATCGAGGTCCGCCTGAGCTGCGACGACACCTGGCTGACGCTGAGCGTGCGTGACGATGCGCCCCCCTTCGACCCCTTTGTCGAAGCCCCGGCCCCCGATCTCGACGCCGATCTCGATGCGCGCCCAATCGGCGGCCTCGGCGTGCACCTGATCCGCAGCCTGATGGACGAAGTCAGCACCACCCACGACGGCAACGGCAACCGCGTGGTACTGCGCAAGCGTCTGTGAACCCGATCGATCGCGGAAACGGCTGCCGGCCGTCCTCCTCCCCCTCACCGCACGCCGGCGCGCATGCCGGCCGGAGCCCACACCATGAGCATCGACATCACCGTTGAACCCCTGCCCGGCGCCACCCTGGTCGCCGTCGCCGGACGGCTGGACAGCGCCACCTCGGACGCCTTCGAGAAGACCCTGCTCGGCCTCTACGAGCAGCCCGCCGCGCGCGTGCTGCTCGACTGCGGCGCGCTCGCCTACGTCTCGAGCGCCGGGCTGCGTGTCGTGCTGATGGCCGCCAAGCGCGCCCGCCAAGGCCAGGGCCGCCTCGTGCTGTGCGGGCTGAGCCCGAACGTGCGCGAGGTGTTCGAGATCAGCGGCTTCGTCAAGATCCTCGACATCGCCGCCGACCGCGCCGAAGGCAGCGCGCGCGTGGCCGCCTGAGGGTGTGCGCCGAGGCGCTCACTTCGCCGGGTCGAGGATCACCTTGACTGACGGATCGACGCTGTTCGCGCCCACATAGCCCACCGTGCCGGGGGTGCGCCCGACCAGCTTCACCACGTCGGCGGCATCGGCAACCTCCTTGGGCGGAACCCCCATCCCGGTGAACATCTGGCGCGCCCAGTAGGCGCGCATCTGGCCGGGATTGCGGCCGACGATGCGGGTGTAGAACTCGCTGCGCAGCGGCGAGCCGTCCTTGATGTCGACCGGCGCAATCGGCCGGCCGTCAGGCCAGGTCTGCGCCTGCTTGAGGAAGATCTGCGCGGCCTGACCGCTGTCGATCTGCTTCACCGGGGTGTCGGGATGGGCGATGACGACCACCTCGGCATGGACGGCACCGGTGGCCAGCGCGCAGCACAGGGCAAGATTCGTGAATTTCATTGCGGCAGCCCTCAGAACGTCATGTCGAGCGCGACGGTGAACAGGTTCACCCGGTTGTCGAAGGGCAGGCGGGACACCGCAAAGTAGCCCGAAGTCATCGAATCGGGCGTCTTCAAGCGGTCGTACTGGACCTTGAGCGCCATGCCCTCGCGGAAGTCGTAGCGCACTCCGACGCTCACCGAGCTCATCGACAGATCGGCGTGGCGCGCGGCCTCGTCGAGCCCTGCACGCACCTGGCCGAGCCCGGCATCGAGTTCCGGGCTGAGCCCGGTGGGCGCGAACGCGGCGGTGTCGAGCAGGTCGCTGGTGCGGCGCTGGCGGGCGATCGACACATAGGGCGTGAAATTGCCGAAGGCATAGCCAGCGGTGAGCTGATAGCCGCGGTAGCGCCCCACCATGTCGGAGCCGGAGTTCATCGCGGTGTATTCGCCGAGGAAGCGCCAGTCGCCGACGTTGCCGTCGAAGCCGATGCTGGTGTAGGTCGGCCGGTTGTCGAAGATGTCGAGATACGCCCCCATCCCCGCCGCGCGCTGCTGCAGCGCGGCACCGACTCCGGCGGGCAGCATCGGGTTGTGCGCCAGCCCCTGCAGGCCCTGGGCAAGCTGGGTGATGCCGGCATTGAGGCGATCGACCTGCCCCGCCGACATCGTGTAGCTGCCGATCCACGAGCGCGACGCGCGCACCAGCAGATCGGGCATCGCCACGCTCACCGCGACCCCGCGGATGTCGCGCAGCCTGGCGTCCGCCCACTCCGCCGGCCGCAGGTTGTAGAAACGGTGGCGGTAATCGCTGTGCCCGTAGTAGCCCTGCACCATCACCGCGGCATTGCCCACGGCGTCGCGCCACTGCACATCGACGCCGTCGATCGAGGCCACGCTGTTCATCATCCCGTACAGGGCGATGGGCGGACGCATGGTCAGGTAGGCATAGCCGATCTCGGACACGTCGGAATCGAAATAGAGCGGACTGCGGATGCGCCCGACCCGGACCGCGAAATGGTTGCCCACACTCTGGCGCAGGTGCGCCATGCGCAGTTCGCCCTTGAAGTCGTTGCTCGCGCGCGCCACGCCCTGGACCACCACCGCAGTCCCGCCCAGCGGCTGCCAGCCCAGTTGCAGACCGAGCACCGAATCGAGCGCGCCCGACAGCCCCGCCCCCATCGGCCGCTTCTGCGTGCTCGAAGTGATCACCCCGGCCTCGCCGTTGTCGCTGTGGCTCAGTCCCAGGGTGGCGAACCCGGACACGTCGAACGCCGAGCGCGCCGCGGTGCGCGCCCCCTCCTCCGCCGCGGCCGGCACCGCCAGCGCGATCAGCACCGGCAGGCACAGCCGCCGCAACCCGCTCTTCGTCACCATCGACACTCCCGTCATCGTTCCCGAAACCGCGCCCGGCACGCACCGGGCCCGTCACATACTGCGATATGGAACCAAACCCGGGTTTCGGTTCCTCATTCTGGAGATTCCAGTCCGCCGAGCCGGCCCCGCATGATGTCCTGTCGGCGCCAGGGGGCAAGAACGCGCCGTCCGCCGCACACCCATGATGACGAGACCGATGACAAGCCAGACCCCCGCAGCCCCGCCGGGCGGCGCCTTGCCACCCGCCGCCGGGCGCACCGTCCTCGAACACATCCTGCAATCGCGGCTGGAGGAGATCGCCTGTCTCGCCGAAGCGGTGGACAGCTTTCTCGCCGACGCGCCGCGGCTCGCCTTCGAGGTGAATCTGTGCCTCGACGAACTGCTCACCAACACCATCGTGCACGGCCTCGGCGGCGCGCCCGACCACCGCATCCACATCCGCCTCGACCGCAGCGACGGCCTGCTCGAAGTCACCCTGGAAGACGACGCGCCGCCCTTCGACCCGTTCGCCGAAGCCCCGCCCCCCGATCTCGACGCCGACCTCGACGCGCGCCCGATCGGCGGCCTCGGCGTGCATCTGGTGCGCACCCTGATGGACGAGACCGAAGCCAGCCACGACGCGGGCGGCAACCGCGTGATCCTGCGCAAGCATTTATGGCCGGCCGCGCCGGCGGCATAATCCGCGCATCCCATTCAGGAAAGACGACATGAGCCTCACCGCCTCCGCCGAAGCGATCGACGCCGGCACCCTGGTGCGCGCCACCGGCCGCCTCGACAGCGCGACCTCGGGCCCCTTCGAGAAGCAGTTGCTGGAACATTTCGGCGCCCCCGGCAGCCGCGTGCTGGTCGACCTCGCCGCGCTCGACTACGTCTCCAGCGCCGGCCTGCGCGTGATCCTGATGGCGGCCAAGCGCGCCAAGCAGACCCAGGGCCGGCTCGTGCTGTGCGCGCTGCAGCCGCACGTGCTGGAGGTGTTCGAGATCAGCGGTTTTCTCAAGATCATCGAGGTCGAAGCCGACGAAGCCGCCGGCCGCGCGCGCCTCGCCGCGTAATCCACCCCACCCGGGCCGAGGCGGCGCGGCTCAGGCGGGGCGAACAGCCGCCGTCCTGCGCTCGACCCGCCGGCTCATCGTCCTTCTGGCCCCGTTGATCGCCAGCGACAGCGGAAAGCAGAACACCAGAAAGAACAGACCGGCATAGATGTAGATCGGAATCATCAGGTCGGTGTGGCCGCTGGCGTTGATGACGTTGTTCGCGCGCGAGATCAGCTCGTCCACACCGACCACCGAAGCGTTGCTCGACGCGATCACGGTGATCACGAATCCGTTCGCCCAGCCGGGGATGAACAGCAGCGCCTTCAGCGTGTCACCGCTGCGCCAGGCCTCGATGGCGATCGACAGGTTCTCCGAGACATACCCGATCTGCATGAACGAGAGCGCGAGCGCGGCCTTGAACCAGTAGGGCACCGGGATCACCAGGCCGAGCGCAGGCAGCGGGATCTCGCTGGGCAGGATCATCGCGGTATAGAACAGCAAGGCAAAGGTCGGCAGGTTGTGGATGACGCTGCTGGCGGCATGGCTGCCGCGCGCCACCGCGGCGAAGCGGACATGGTGCATGAACGCCAGCGGTGCGCCGACCACCAGGCCGATCATCCCCGCGGTCAGCGAAATCACGATGTTCCAGCCGAAGCCACCGAGCAGGTAAGGCGTCCACGCCGACAGGATCCCGAGTGTCTCAAGCATGCCTGCCCGCCCTTTCCGCCCAGCCGCCGAGGCGCTTCTGCACCCAGCCCAGGAGTTTGATGGCGATCACGATGAGGACGAAGTAGGTGGCGAGCAGCACGTTCATCATCACGTTCACGTTGCCTTGGTCGGCCATGATGGCGAGCGACACGAGAAGGAGCTCGGGGACCGCGATCGCCGACGCGATCACGGTCTGCTTCATGACGTTGATCAGCGAGCCGGTAACCGGCCCGCGCGCGAGCAGCAGGCAGTCGACCAGCACCGCGGGGACGAGGCGGAAATCCGGAGCGCCGGTGTGGCGGCGATGCTCGGCGACCTGGTACAGGCTGTTCATGATCGCGCCGCCGGTGTAGTAGCTCATGCACCACACCGCAACCGCGACCGGATACAGGCCCCAGCCAAAACTGGCGAAGAGCAGCCCGCCCACCCCGAAGAACAGCAGATACATCTGCAGCAGCGGCGGGGTCATGCGCGCGTGCACGGCGAGGCCGCGGGCGAGCGCTCCCAGCCACCGCCAGCGCGCATCGGCGAGCAGCGCCCACAGCACGCCGAGCCCGAGGCTGAGCAGCACGCTCGCCGCCATCATGAACACGGTCATCAGCAGGCCGCGCACGAAGCGCCCGCGGTCGAAGGGGTCGTAGACGAAGCTGAGATCGATCCCGGTCTTCTCCTTCAGGAGCAATCCCAGGCTCCACAGCCCGGTGGCTTCGCCCGAGGTGATGATCGCGGTGTTGCGGCAGGGCAACGGCCATTGCCCGTCGGCCTGCCGGCTGCACACGTAGGCGCCGGACGCGGTCCGCTCGCTCCACTGCTCCTGCATGCGCGCGACGTAGTCGGACGGCGGGATGTTCCATTTCCGCTCCAGGTCGGCCAGAACGCCGCTGCGGTGCCATTCCGCCGCGATGTCGGAAAGTTTGTGCTCGAGTTCGCCGCCCTTCTCGTGACGGGAAAGCATCATCACCCAGGGGGTGATCATCGCCCAGGGCAGCGGCGCGGAATACCCGGCCCATTCGTCCTTTTCGAGAAAGGCGTGAATCGCACTGCCCGTGTACAGGTAGCCGACGCAGCGGCCGTCGCGCAGCCCGAGCAGGGCATCGCGCGTGTCGCGATAGATGACCAGATTGAGCAGGTAGCGCTCGCTCATCGTCCGGTTGAAATAGGCCCCCTGCGTGGCACACACCGACTTGCCGCGCAGCGCCGCCCAGTCGGGCACGCGCGCCCCCGGAGGCAGCATCACGGTCACGCCGCCGGCGTAATAGCCGGGCTCGACCGCGGTGGCGATCTTGCGCCGCTCGATGGTGTCCGCGGTGGTCGCTACCACCACATCGACCGCCCCCTGCTCGAGCTTCTGCAGACGGTTCTCGGTGGTCACGCGGACCACGCTCAGGGTCAGTCCGAGACGGCGGGCGATGTCGTGGGCAAGGTCCACCTCCAGGCCCTCCGGCTCGCCCTGGGCGTTGAGCATGCCGAAAGGCGGAAAGTCGGTCTTGACCCCGACCCGGATCTGGCCGGTTTTCAGCATCGCCGCCAGCGCCCCGCTTGCCGCCTCCTGCGCCCACACGGGGGACGACAGCAGCGCCCCGCAACTCAACCCGCCCGCCAGCGCGACCACGCTGACGAGCAACCGGAAAAACCGCGCCCGCCAGGCCGGGGGCACGAGCGGGCGAAACGGGACGGGGCGCAACGGCAAGAACGCAATCCTCACAGGCACTCTTCGGGCGTCGACGGGCTCACCCGTTCGCCACAGTAATATCGCCCGCCCTGACGGCGCTGCCAGAGCGCCTCGCGCTGCCGGGTAAATTCGGGCACCGGAATGCCCCAACGCTCTTCAAGACGGGTCAAAAGGCCCGAACGGTACCATTGGACGAGCACGTCGGATACGGCCTGCTCGAACGCCGAACCCTTGTCCTCACGGTGGATGGCCACCCCCCAGGGCGTGAGGTTGATCGGCGGCAACGGCATTTCGTAGCGCTCCTGGAAGCCCGGCTCGCGCAGCAGCGAGACGATCTGGGTGTCGCCGTACAGGAAACCTGCGCAGCGCCCGTCGCGCAAGGCCGCGAGCGCATGCCCCGCGCTGTACAGGGCGACGATGTCGGCGCCGTAGCGCACTGCCACCGGCCGGTTGAAATAGGCGTCGCGACGAGAGCAAATGCGGCGGTGGCGGAGGTCGTCCCAGGACTTGAAGCCCTCGGTGCGCCGGGCAACGATGCTGGTCCCGGAAGCATGGTAGCGGGGGCGGACCACGGTCATCTGGCTCTTGCGCTCCGGGGTGTCGGCCACAGTGGCGATCAGCACGTCGATCTTGCGGCTCTCCAGCAAGGGAAGCCGTTCCGCGGTGAGCAAGCCGACCAGTTCGAGGCGCACGCCCAGCCCGCGGGCGAGATCCGCAGCCAGGTCGACCTCGAGCCCCTCGAGCTGCCTCGATTCAGGGTTGAACCAGCCCCATTGCGGCACATCCTTCTTCACGCCCACGACGAGAACGCCGCGTTCGAGGACGCGCGCCAGGGTGTCGGACCAGGCGACTGCGGGCGTCATGAGCAGGATCAGCCCGTACCACAGAGACAACGCATGCTTTTTCATGATCGGGCATCCGGCGTGAGGCACAGGGCCACACAGGTGATGTCGTCGGACTGTTCGACACCGTCGGCGAAGGCATGGACGGCATCCACCGTGCGCTGCACCGCCTCTTCCGGAGAGGTCGGCGCCTTGCCCTCGAACAGGGCGAGCAGGCGCTCGGTGCCGAACAGCGCATCCTGCGCATTCATCGCTTCGTTCACTCCGTCACTGAACATCAGCAGCGTATCGCCGGGCGACAGCGTCACCGTGCGCTCGGCATAGGGCAGCCCGGGCAGGATTCCCGCGGCGGTGTCGCCGTCGCCGTCGAGCTCGACCACCGAGCCGTCGGCATGGATGAGGAGCGGCGGAAGGTGGCCGGCATTCACGTAGCGCAAGCATCCGGTGGCGGGGTCGAACAAGCCGTAGAACAGGGTGACGAAGGTGCAGTCCTCGTTGTCCCTGCACAGTTCGTTATTCACCTTTTCCATGACTTCCGACACGCTGAGCATCGCCTGCGTCGCGGTGGCCCGCATCAGGGTCTTGGCCATCACCCCGAACAGGCCGGGACCGATGCCCTTGCCGCTGACGTCGGCCACCACCACGCCGTGCAGCCCTTCGCCCACTTCGAAGTGGTCGTAGAAGTCACCGCCGACCTCCTTCGCCGCCTGCATCGTGCCCCACAACCGGTAACGCGGATCGGAAGGCCAGGCATGAGGCAGGATCGCACTCTGCATCCGCGCCGCCACGTCGAGTTCCTGGCGCAAGGCCATGAGCTGGATGGACTCCCGGAACGCCCGCGTCACGGTTTCGAACCACGGCCGCCAGGCGCTGGGCACGACCGGAATCTGCGTGGGCAGGAAGCGCGACTCGGCTGCCAGATGGCGGACGAGCTTGGACGCGGGGCCGACGAACTCGCGCGAGGTCACCCAGTACGTGATCACCATCACCCCGGCCAGGCCCAGCAGCGTGACCAGCATGGCGAGGCCATGATCCTGCAGCACTTTCTTCCACAACGCCGACTTGGGCACGAGGTAGAGCTGCGTCCAGGGCGCCGACACGAAATGATGGGCGATCACCAGGTAGCCGTTCTCGAGCACATGGCGGTTCTGCGGCAGCGCGTCCCAGTCGAGAGCGGACAGGGCCTCAGGCAGAACTTCGTAGCCCATCGGGGCGTGCTCCACCGACAAGGGGTCCGCGTACCACTGCGGATGCGCCAGCACCTGGCGGTGGGCATCGACGAGCAGCGCCGTCCCCAGCGCATAGGGAAAATCGCCATACAGGCGGTTGAGGTAGTCGAGGCTGGTGTCCATCGCCAGCACGCCGGCGAACCGCCCCTGGTCGTACACGGGAGCGGCCATGGGCACGAGCAGGCCCTGGTCCTTGCCCCCGAAATACACCGGCGCCCAGTACTTCTCGCGGTCGGGGTTGTCCTGCGGCCGCCCGCCCTTCCACACCGCTCCGTCATAGACCTGGTCGGAGAAGGCGAGCGCGGACGACGGACGCCACGGCACGGTGAGCATGAAGCGCTCGGTGGAAATGAAGCGGACCGAGGCCGCATTCGGCATGGTGAAGATCATCGAGCGGAAGCCGGCATTGAGCACCTGCGCGAGATGGATGTCGCGCTCGAACTCGACCGATCGCCCCTCCGCCTCTCCCAGACCGACCAGATTCCCGCTCATGTCCCGATCCAGCACCCCGTCCAGGCTGAAGCCGCCCGCCCCGCCCTCGTCGTGGCGGGTGAAACCCTGCCACGACGGCAGGGGCAAGGCGGCGAACGGCAGCGCCTGGCCGTCGTCCGGGCGGTAAGCCATCATCCGCAGGGTTTCCAGATGGTCGCCGGAGGCGCGCATGACCATCTCGACCAACTGGCTGTGGCGGTGCGCCCCGGCCTCGATGAGGGCGATTTCGGCCTCCAGCTTCTGTTGCAGCTGCAGCCCGAAGAACGCGGCCAGCCCCACCAGGATCGCCGCGTAGGCGAAGCCGATCAGGCGGTTGTAATTGCGGAAGAAGTCGATCGGCGCAGCCGACGGCTCCGCGGTGGAAAGCTCAGGCGTGGACATGGTCGGGGCTCAAGCCTGCAACGCCGGGGCGACACCATTTTCCGCAGCGCTCATCCGCCGCCTACGCTCGTCCTCGAGCAGGATGCGTTCGATCTCGCGTGCCGCCAGGCGGGCCGCGGCCGGTGCCATCAGCTTGTGCATCTGGGTCACGCTCGCCCCCGCCGGGAGGTGAAAGCGCTCGGAATAGGCCACCAGTTCGCCGGTATCGAAACCGGCATCGACGTGATGCAGCGCCATCACCGCATGGGGGACACCGTCGGCCATGAGGGCGTCGAAGGGATTGCCGCCGACGTAGCGCGACGGCCAGCCGTCGTCGGTGCACGGGTGCAGGTTCAGAAAGCCCAGACGCGGAAACTCGAACAGGCGCGCATCGATGCGCTGTCCGAACGTGGCCATGATGCAGAGGTCGGGCCGCCACTCGGTCTCGAAACGCGCGTAGAACTCGGTCGTCTTCACCTTGCCGCGATACACCGGCAGCCCCCACTGGCGCGCGTAATCGGCGACCATGGTTTCCTCCCAGGGCTCGTGCGGATACTGCCAGACGCGCTTGTGGGGGCTGACGAAGCCGGCGGACGGATCGTCGGTGGCCACCCCCACCACATCGGCAAGCCGGGATACCGAGCCGTGCAGCATTTCCTGCAGGACGTGATAACCCCGGTAATAGCTGCCGAACACGGCAATGCGCGGACGGCGGCCCGCGGGCCCCGGGACTGCCGGAATATCGAGACTACGCACCCATGATCTCCTGAAAATATCGCGCGGACGCGATCGCATCCGCGTTCTGAACACTCAATCGACCGCAGCGGCGGGCACTCAGGCGCGCAGCATCGCGCCCATCGGCATGCTCGCGACCAGCGGCTGCGCACGCTGCGTGCCGGCACTGCCCAGGCGCTGCTTCCAGTCCTCGAGCTGGGCCGCCAGCGCCTCGAGGCGCGCGACGAAAACCTCGACCTCGGGCGCCGAGCGGTGCGCCTCCCACAGCAGCAGCTCGCGGCGAACGGGGTCGAGCGCGGCCTGAAAGCCCCCGGTGCGCGTGCCGAACAGGCTGGCGGCGAGCAGATCGGCGTAGAGCGCCTCTCGGCCATCGGGCGGCAACGGCCCGAGCACGCCGCTGACGAACAGGGTTTCGCCGCCGTCTTCGAGCTCGAAGTCGATGGTGTGGCGGCCATCGACGACGAGACGGGCGAGCCCGCCATGATCCAGCGCCAGCGTGGTACCGAGGCGCCGCCCGGCAGCTTCGAGCAGGGTGGTGAACGACATGGTCGATCCTTGTCAGCGAGGGTTCTGGGATTGGGCCGAGATGTCGGCGATGAATTCACGACGCAGCGCATCGACCGGCGCCGCGAGCGCGGCATCGAGCGCCTGCCGCACGTTGCCCTGCTCGACGAGCAGGGCGTTGAAGCGGTCGACGGCGGCGCTGTGCAGTTCGGTCGGGATGTTCAGGCTATGAATGCCCGGCGGCAGCTCCTGCTCGACCGACGGCAGGAAGGTGGCGAGCATTTCGCGCGCGAGGCCATCGTCCGGATTGCTGCGCAGCTGCGCGAGCGCATCAAGGAAGGCGAGGTTCTCGGGGGCGCCGCGGGGCGAGCCGGCGTGCTCGCGGAATACGTGGAGCGCCGCCTCGTCGCCGCTGGCAAGCAGCGCCTGGTAGTTCGCCGGCGCCCGCCCCCCCGGCCACAGGCTGGCGTCGCCGAGCGCGTTGCCGGGCACCAGCAGGCCATCGAGCTGGGCAATGACCTGCGCCTCGATCGGCGCGAACAGATCGACGACCTCGCGGCGCAGGCCGTCGATGCGGCCGGCGATGCCGTCGAGCACCGCCTGGCGGGCATCCACCAGCGCCCCCAGGCGAGCCTCGGCGTCAGCATGGATGCTGTCGGCAATGTTCAGGCTGTACGACCCTTCCGGCAGATCGGCAGCGCTCGATGGCAGAAAGTTTGCAAGCAGTTCGCGCGCGCGCGCCGCGCTGGGCTGCGCGCGCAGGGCGGCCAGCGCATCGAGGAAGGCGAGGTTCTCGGGGGCGCCGCGGGGTGAGCCGGCGTGCTCGCGGAATACGCGGAGCGCCGCCTCGTCGCCGCTGGCAAGCAGCGCCTGGTAGTTCGCCGGCGCCCGCCCCCCCGGCCACAGGCTGGCATTGCCGAGCGCGTTGCCAGGCACCAGCAGGCCATTGAGCTGGGCAATGACCTGGCTCTCCATCTGCGCGAATACCTCGACGACCTCGGCGCCGAGCAAGTGATCGCCGGTGATCGCCTGATGCGCCGCGGGATCGAGCAGGGATTCGCGGACATAGCGCAGGCCCTCGAGGCCGGGTTGCCGTTCCTGGCGCGCGATCAGCTGCTGTCCGGCAAACAGCCCGGTGCGTCCGCTGCGTGCGGCGAACGCGGCCAATTCGCCCAGCATCTCAGCATCGCGAACGGGATCGGCACGGCGCAGCGCGTCGGCACCCGGCGGCGGATAGCTGCACGCGAACGGCAGCGCGCGCAGGCTCGCGTCGAAACGCGGCACATTGGTGAGCTCGAGGTGGTCGGCGGCGAAATCGAGATGGAAGGCAAAGCCCGCGCGCAGCACATTGGGATGATCGGGGTCGCCGTAGCGCTGGCGGCCATCGTCGCCCGCCCAGGTGGTCACCCCTTCGCGTTCGAGGGCGAAGTCCACATCGACGCCGTCGCCGTCGATACCGCGCACGTCGAAGACCCAGCGCTCCCGGGCCTGACCGAGCGTCATGCGCACGGCTTCACCGTCCACGGTGCGCAGCGGCGCGTCGGGCGCCATCGCGAACGCCTGCTCCACCGCAGCGGCCACGCCCTGGTGCAGGAAACGCGACAGCTGCAGCAAGTTGTCCGCACCGCCGCTGCTTTCGCGCAGGCGGGCGAGGCCCTCGTCGATGCGGGTTTCCCTGGCCGCGGCGCCGAGCCCGTCCCAGGCGCTGAAATCGAACACCTCCTCGCCATCGATGCGAATCTGCGCACCGGCACGGTTGAGGTCCTTGAACAGCTGCTCGCTGATCTCGAATCCACCACGCGTGGTCACCGTGCGGTTGCGCTCGCCATCGCTGAGCGGAGTTTCGAGCCGGGCGCGCAGCACTTCACGCGCCTCCCCGGCCATGAACCCCCGCACCGTGGTGCGGGCCCCGGCGTCGCCGACCACGCCCAGCTCCGTTTCGAGCGCCGCCGCGAGCGCCGCACCGGCACGCGCAACCTCGGTCGCGTGGGCCCCGCCGACCGGGGCCGGGGGCACGAAACCGGGTTCGATCGCGGCGCGCTCGGCAGCGGCGATGTCCATCGCCTGCGGCAGGGTGAACACGCGGACCGCGGCGCGCGACAACACGCTCTCATCGACGCCGAGGCGCGCCGCGAGCCCCGGTTCTGCGCCCAGACTCTCGAAGAGTTCGCCGAGCGCCTGCCACTCTGCGCCGCTGAAGTGGGCGGCCACCGCGGCAAAGTCCTCGGTGTCGAGCACCGCGCAGGCCTGTTCGAACGCGGTCTGGGTGAGCTGGGTGACCTCGTCGCCGCCATTGCGCTGCATCAGCTCGGCAGCCGCCCGCGTCAGCGTGGCTTCCGCCCGCACCGCGTCGAGCACCACGCGCAGGCGGACTTCCGGGGTATCGACCGTTGACGCGATCAGGCCGGTGTAGGCATCGCGCAGCGCGGCCTGCGGCTCGGCGAGGCGACGCTCGCTCTCGGCGGCGAACTGTTGATCGAAGGCGGCCAGGATGGCCGCGCGCTCGGCACGCGGCACCACCGCCCGGAGCGCCGCAGCCAGGCGGCCGAGTTGGGCATTGTTCAGCTCGCCGGCGAGCAGGCGCTCTTCGCCGATGCTGGTCCCCAGCGCATCGACCAGTTCGCGATGGGCGCCGCGGCTGGCGCCGTCGAGTTCGAGCCCGACATCGGCGGCAAAGCTGTTGAGCGCCCCCCAGCGCTCGGCGAGCGCACAAACGTCGGCCGCGAAGGCGCGCGGATCGGCGAGCGACTGCGGCACCTCGGCCTCGGTTCCGGCGCGCAGGCGCGCCACGTCGTCGCGGAACGCCGCCGCAGCCGCGGAGAAGCGCTCCCCCGCGACTTGTTCGATTTCGGCGCGCAGCGGGGCTTCGGGGCCGGCATCATGGAGCAGACGGCCAAGGTCGTAGGGACTGGCCTGGGCGAACACCGCGGCGCGCTCGTCGGCAGACAGGGTGTTCAACGCCGCATGCACCGCGAGCGCGGCACTGCGCTGCTCGACACTCACCCCGTCGGCGTGCGTTCCGGATGGCGCGAGGCCGACCTGGTTCAGGTTGTAATGGTGGCTCACCGTCGGCTGCCACAGCCTTTGCAGCAGGCCGGCGATGCGCGCCTGCCCGCCGTCCTCGGCGACGGCGGCACGCAGCCTGCCGAGCGCTTCCGCCATGCTCTGGTCGCGCTGGGCGGCCGACGTCTCCATCAAGCGTTCGGTGGCGGCATTGACGAGGGTGTCGGCGAGGTTTCGGGTCGGCGCGTGGGTGATCTGCAGCGCCGTCGTGGTGCGCACCAGGTTGGCGAGTTCGGCCGGCGAGCGCCCGGCGAGTGCGCGGTCGACGAACTGACCGAGACGCGGTGCGCCCTCGTCCCCACCGACGCCGGCCAGCGCCGCGGCCGTGAGCGCGAGCTCGCCGCCGTCGCCCTGGCCGCGCACCAGCCGGCCCACGGTGGCGCCCAGACTCGCTGCGGCGTTCAGCGCACGGGCCTCGCTGGCTGCGCGGGGGGCGGCGGCCTCACCGCCTGCGCTGCGCCCCACCAGGCCGCGCACGGCGTCGGCCACCATTCGCAACGGATTGCGCGGCCCGCCCGGTGCGGCAGCCTGGTGACGGCCCGCTACCGCCTCGGTCTGCGCGGGCTCACCGCGCGCCGGGGTGAAAATCTGCTGCAGGCGCGCCGAAACGTTGCCGAATGCCATGGCGATTCCTTGCGGTCATGAACGGAATACGCCATGAGTGACCCCAGCGCGGTTTCGGTTCCACCGCGCCGCAGCAGAGCGTTGCCGGCGGCGTCAGGCCGCCTTCTGGATGACGCCTTTCATCGCGTCGGCGACCTCCTTGACCAGGGTGCTCTGGATCTGGGTCATCATCGTCCATTGCTGCACCTCCTGCTGCATCATCAGCAGGTCGA
>JAEWVQ010000047.1 GCA_023459095.1 Pseudomonadota bacterium
CATGGAACTGGAGCACAAGCCCCCGCGTCGCCGCGGCCGACCACCCAGGCAGCGTGAAAACCTCGCCGAGACCCGCGAGCTGTTATTGCGCGCGGGTCTCGAGGTGCTTACCGAAAAGGGCTTCTCCTCGACCGGCATCGAGGAAATTCTCGGGCGCGCCAGCGTTCCCAAGGGCTCTTTCTATCACTACTTCGACAGCAAGGAAGCCTTCGGTCTTGCGCTGGTCGAGCGCTACGGGGTGTTCTTCGCCCGAAAGCTTGATCGCCACCTCGGCAACCCGGCGCTCCCGCCCTTGGGTCGTCTGCGCGCCTTCGTTGCCGATGCGATGGAGGGCATGGCGCGCTACGGATTCCGCCGCGGCTGCCTGATCGGCAATCTTGGCCAGGAAATGGGCGCATTGCCGGAGAGCTTTCGAGCCCGCCTCAAGGAGACCTTCGAAGACTGGCAGGCTCGCTTTGCTGCCAGCCTGACCGAGGCTCAGCACGCAGGGGAACTGGCCAGGGAGGCCGATCCCGAGCGGCTTGCGGCCGTGTTCTGGATCGGCTGGGAAGGCGCGGTGCTTCGTGCCAAGCTCGAACGCAGCGTCCAGCCGCTGGAGAGCTTTGCCGGTTGGTTCTTCTCCAGCTTGCCGGTGCGCTGATTTTTTTGATTTTTAATAGACAATCGGTCTAATTGGGGAGGGTGGCATGTTCAACGGAATCCTGATCGAGAAGGACGACGCCGGCTACCGCGCGAGCGTCAGGGCGCTCGACGAAGCGCAGTTGCCGGAGGGCAACGTCACGGTGCGCGTCAGCCACTCGACGCTGAACTACAAGGACGGCCTCGCCATTACCGGCAAGGGTCCGGTCGTGCGCAAGTTCCCGATGGTTCCGGGCATCGACCTCGTCGGCGTGGTCGAGGCCAGTTCCCATCCGGCTTACCAGGCCGGAGATTCGGTGGTGCTCAACGGCTGGGGCGTGGGCGAGGTGCACTGGGGCGGGTTGGCGCAGAAGGCGCGCCTGGACGGCGACTGGCTGGTGCCCTTGCCTTCCGCATTTTCGCCGCAGCAGGCCATGGCCATCGGCACCGCGGGTTATACCGCCATGCTGTGCGTGCTCGCACTGGAGCGGCACGGCGTCAGGCCCGAGGACGGCGAAATCCTCGTCACCGGCGCCGCGGGCGGCGTCGGCAGCGTCGCCGTGGCGATCCTGGCAAAGCTCGGCTATGCGGTGGTCGCGGCAACCGGCCGCCCGCAGGATGCCGACTATCTGAAGGCGCTCGGCGCCGCCGAAGTGGTCGATCGGGCGCTGTTCGCATCACCCGGCAAGCCGCTCGGCAAGGAGCGCTGGGCCGGAGCCGTCGATGTGGTCGGTAGCCACGTGCTCGCCAATGTCTGCGCCACCACGAAGTACCGCGGCGTGGTCGCCGCCTGCGGACTGGCGGGAGGAATGGATTTCCCTGCGACCGTCGCCCCCTTCATCCTGCGTGGCGTCACCCTCGCTGGCGTCGACAGCGTGATGTGTCCGCGTGCCGATCGCCTGGTTGCATGGCAGCGCCTGGGAAGCGATCTCGACGTCGCCAAGCTCGGGCAGATCAGCCGCGAGGTCGGGCTGGCCGAGGTCATTCCGCTTGCCGAGAGTCTGCTGAAGGGCGAAGTGCGCGGTCGCATCGTCGTGGACGTCAATCGCTGAACCCATTTCCGCAACATCACCTGCTTCATCATCCGAGGAGAAAAGCATGACCCAAGCACAGCAAGCCGCAGTGAGCCGTTTCCCCGTCCCCGAGCTGAAGGACATGCCCGAAGACATCCGGACGCGCATCCTGGCGGTGCAGGAAAAGTCAGGCTTCATCCCCAACGTGTTCCTGGCGCTCGCTCACCGGCCCGACGAATTCCGCGCCTTCTTTGCCTACCACGATGCGTTGATGGACAAACCCGGCAACCTGACCAAGGCCGAGCGCGAGATGATCGTGGTGGCGACGAGCAGCATCAATCAGTGCCAGTACTGCGTGATCGCCCACGGCGCTATCCTGCGCATCCGCGCCAAGAACCCGCTCATCGCCGATCAGGTCGCGGCCAACTACCGCAAGGCCGACATCACAGAGAGCCAGAAAGCCATGCTCGATTTCGCAGTGAAAGTCTCTCAAGCCGCGCATCTGGTCGGCGAGGCCGACTTCGACGCGCTCAAGGCGCACGGCTTCACCGACGACGACATCTGGGATATCTCTGGCATCTCGGCCTTCTTCGGCATGTCGAACCGCATCGCCAACGTGACGAGCATGCGCCCCAACGCCGAGTTCTACGCGCTCGGCCGCTAAACTGCGGCGCTCAGCGCCGCCGAGTTGTCGGTGGCGCTGCCGGCGCCGGAACAGCGCCGGTCTGCCAGCCGATTCGATGCTTCTGTGCCGTCTCCCGGTGGCGCGCGTCATCATCTGTATGCAAATACAGGCTTGTGGTCTTCAGCGATTCGTGACCCAGGTTGTCGCGGATCGCGCGCAGGTCGAGCTGCTGGTCGGCCATGTGCGAACCCGCGGTGTGCCGCAACCAGTGTGCCGAGGCGCGCTCGAGCTGATCGGCGCGCGCGGCGTTTTCCTCGCCGCGCTGCCGTAGCGCCGTCGCCGCGCCATCGAACACCTTTTTCACGATCGCATGCAGTGCGGCGCGCGTGAGCGGCGCACGTGACTTGCCGATGGGCAGTACCAGCGGAGTGCTTTCGCCGGGCGTGGGGTAGGGGGGGAGTCCGCCTTCGCGCCGATAGCGCACGAGCTCCACGATCATCTCGTCGGTGGCCGGCACCAGGCGCTCCTTCGCGCCCTTGCCGAACACCTCCAGCCACCAGCGCTCCTCGCCGCTCCGGTCGACCTGGCGGAAGAACGCGCCCATCGTGTTGCAACCGACCTCCGAGATCCGCAACCCGCCCAGGTAGAGGAGGGTGAAGAGCCAGCGGCTACGGCAGCAATGCGCGCGCTCACGGTCGGTATCACACGGCATGCCTTCGATGTAGGCCTTCACCTCCTGCCACAGATCGATATCTAGATAGCGCGTGATGCGCGGCTTGGGACGGCGCGCACGCTGCCGCGCCAGTGACAGCGGATTGCCGGCCAGATAGCCAGCCTGTACGAGCCACGCGAACATCGCGTTGAGGATCACCATCGTCTGCCGCTGGCTGGACGGGGAAAGCGGACCGTAGAACGGCCTCCAGCGTGGATCGCCCCTCGGGTGCTTCCGGCCGCCACCAGCCACCCACTTGTCGCGCGGCTGCGGGTCGGCGAGAAAGCGCTGATAAACGAGAAAATCCTCGTGCGTAAGCGACGAAATCGGCCGTCCGAGCTGAAACACCGCCCATAGGTAGAGGCGCTCGGCCTCCTTGCGATAGCTGTCGAACGTCGTCCGCGTATCGGCAAAGCGCGCCAGCCACGCCTGAATGGCCTGCAGATCGCTGCCGGCCGCAATCTGGGCGGTCTTGCCGATAGCACGATTTTCGCCCCGACTGCCGTCGAGATCGGACGGCAGTTGCAGTCGATCGAACGGTGCGGGCACCAAAAGCGCGTCGGTCACGGCGAACACCCCCGGAGCCCCCTTGAGCCCTGTTGCTTTCTACTCATAACTTTCGAAGTTTTCGACATTATAGTAGTAATGTCAAAACTAATTAAAGCATATCAATAAAAATTACGTTTTACGTTGTATTATTAAAATTTACAGCACGTCGCTCGCTCCACGCCTCGGCTCAACAAACCCCTTATGAACAACGAAAACGAAATCCGCGAGAAGGTCGAGGCGCTGCGCGAGAGCAGCTCGAGCACTCAGGAGCTGTATCGCGAGGTCTGTGCGCTGCTGTTCTTTCGTTACGGCATCACGCCGACCGCGAACAAGCTGTATCAGCTGGTCAGAAAAGGCAGCATGTCTGCGCCGGCGGAGGCGTTGGCCCGGTTCTGGGAAGACCTGCGCGAGAAGAGTCGTGTTCGCATCGAGCATCCGGATCTGCCCGAACCCCTCAAAGCGGCAGCCGGAGAGCTCGTCGGGCAGCTATGGGCGATTGCGCAGGCCGAGGCTCAGGAGAGCCTCGCCGTCTTTCGCCAGGACGCCGAGGTCCGTGTCGCGGAAGCCGACGCCGCACGCCAGAACGCCGAACGGGCCTGCCTTGCGGCAATCGACGAGCGCGAGCACCTGAGCGGAGCACTGGCAGCTTCTGCGGCGAAAAATCTGGAACTCGAGCGCGAGCTGGCCGCCGAGCGCGCGAGAACGGAGTCTCTGCTTGCACAGGTGGCCTTGGAGGAAGAGCGCTTGCAGACCCTCGAAGCTGCACTCGCCGAAGCACGGCAGGCGTTCTCCATCGAACTCGACAAATTGCGCGAATCCTTGCATCTCTCCGAGAGCCGCCACGAGGCGTCCGAGAAGCGGGCCTTGATTGAAATCGACCGGGAGCGCACGGCTGCAGCAAAGGCGCAGAAGGAACTGACCCAGGAGCGGCGGGCCGGCGCGGAGCTGATTGAGCGCCAACGCAGCGAAAGTGCCGCACTTCAGCGCGAGCTGGGCGATATTCGACAGCAACTCGGCGTTGCGGAAGGAGGCCTCACGAGGATGCGCGAACTCTCTGAGCAGCAAGCTGGGCAGCTCGAAGCGGTGCGCGAACAACTGGCACGTCAAGCCACTGAAGCCGCACTCATGCGGCGAGAAATTGCATTGCGTGATGGGCAGATAACAACTCTTGAGCAGGCGCTTCAGGACATGAAGCGGGCGACGGCACAAAGGACTGGTTCGGCAGTGCGCATGGCCAGAAGGAGAAAGGCCGCGCCGATAGTGTCGACCGCTAGCGAGGGCGCTCTTTCTTCAACCTCGGATGC
>JAEWVQ010000048.1 GCA_023459095.1 Pseudomonadota bacterium
ATGGCCCAGATCCAGCGCGACAGCGACGACCAGGAAGACAGCCTGCGCCGCCTCGGCCTGGACCCGGCCAAGGTGCGCAGCATCGCCGCGCAGCAGCTGAGCCCCCGCGACCGCGAACAGGCCGAAGCCGCGTTCCGCGCCGACCTGGACGCGGTGGAGCAGGAGGTGCAGGCCGAACTCGCCCGCCGCAGCTTCCAGACCACCCCGGCAGCCGCCCCGCGCCGACCGCGGACGATGATCTGAAGGCGCACGGCACCACCCGAATACCGAACATCAGGAGCAGCACATGAACCTCGGACTCAACGGCCTCACGGGCGTCAACGCCAATGTCGACATCTCCAGTCTCGATGTCGAAACCGCGCTCATGGCGGTGCAGAGCCGGCGTGCCGCCTTGCTCGAAGACCAGCTCAAGAGCCAGCTCGATACCGTGCAAGCGCGCAACGACCAGATCGCCAAGCTCAACGACGCGCTCGCCGCGCTGAACCACATGAACGGCATGTTCGACGGCAAGACCGATCTGAACGCCAAGCTTGAAAAACAGGGCGCTTGGAAGGCGGAGGCGGCGAGCAACTACCCGACCGAACGCGCAACCAACTCGGCGCTGATCGATGCCGGGGTGCTGAACCTGAAGCTGACCGGCAACGAGGAAGGCGGCGGCGGCGTCACCAACCACAAGGACGCCGACGGCAAAGAGGTCCGCCTTCCCAACGGCGTGCGCGGCGACGTCACCAAGGGTCAGATCGAGCGCGCGATCCAGGAGATCAAGGGCCAGATCGACTCGGCCTCGAACAGCCAGCAGATGGAGATGCTCCGTCTGCAGAGCCTGTCGAACAAGCGTAACGAGTCCTTCGACGTCATGACCAACTTCATCAAGAAAATGCAGGAAAGCCGTTCGTCGATCATCGGCAACATGCGCTGAACCCTGCCCTTCGTCACGGAGAATCCGACATGTCCATCAGTTTCAACGGCCTGCAGGGCGCAGGCGCGGCGAATCTCGGCAGCGTGGATATCGAAACCGCGCTCGCCATGGTGCAGAGTCAGCGCGCGAACCTGCTCGAGGATCAGCTCAAGGGCCAGCTTGCCACCGTTGAGGGCCGCAACCAGCAGATCGCGGCGATGAACGAGAACATGGCCGCCAAGCGCAACGAACTCGGCGAACTGGAAGCCGCGCTGAGCACCGCACAGACCAACCCCGCCGGTGTCACCAACGAACGCATCCAGGAATTGCAGCAGATGCGCGATCAGCTCCAGAAGGTGCTGGACCGCGACCCCAACGGCTGGACCGGGCTGTCCTGGGGCTGGGCCGGCGACAACCAGGCCAAATCCCACGAGATGCTTGAGCGGGTCAAGGCGGAAGGCCTGAGCAACGCCGGCGATGCGCCGCGCGACGTCGATGGCAACGGCACCATGGACGCCCATGGCAAGACCGTGAAGGGCTGGATCGACCAGATCAACGCCAAGATCTCCGGCGAACAGAGCAAGGTCATCGACGGCATGAAGGCGCAGCAGACCGGCCTCAAGAACGACATCGACAAGCTCAAGAACGACATTGATTCGGCCTCGAACAGCCAGCAGATGGAGATGCTGCGCCTGCAGAGCCTGTCGAACAAGCGTAACGAGTCTTTCGACGTCATGACTAACTTCATCAAGAAGATGCAGGAAAACCGTTCGTCGATCATCGGCAACATGCGCTGAGCCCCACCAACCAGGACACCGCCATGGCGAACCAGACTACGCCCGCCGACACCCTCGCCGACCAGATCGGCGCCCTGCTCGAACAGGGCATGACGCTCGGCGACATCATGGATTACGACGAGCGCGACTACGAGGCGGTCTATGCCCTCGGTCACGGCTTCTACGGCCAGGGGCGTTACGAAGACGCGATGAAGGCCTTCGGCTTTCTGGTGATGCACAACCACTGGGAAGCGAAGTACCTCAACGCCTTCGCCGCCAGCCTGCAGATGCTCGGCCGCTACCAGGACGCGATCCAGCACTACTCGAGCGCCTCGCTGCTCGACCTGTCCGACCCGCAACCGACCTTCCACACCGCCGAATGCATGATCCCGCTCGGCATGCTCAAGGAAGCGCGCGAGGCCCTCGGGCTGGTCGTCACCCAGTGCGAAGGCGTCGCCGAGCGTGCCGAACTCGGCGCCCGCGCCCGCGCCATGCTCGACATCCTGTCCCGCCAGGGCTGATACGGATTCAACGGAGACCCCTCATGGAAATCCGCAACAACGGCGGCGGACTGCCCGCCGGACTGCCCCCGACCGAACCGGGCGCGAGTGCCGAGACCGCGCGCACCATCTCGCCCGACACCAGCAAGCTGCTCGCAGAACTCGCCGCGCTCGCCGCCAGCCACGCCGGTGGCAGCGGCGCACCGGGCCTGCCCGGCGGCACCGGCGCGCCGCAGATCGGCGGCGTGACCATGGACTTTTCCGCCGAAGACATGGCCGCCGCCCTGCTCGTGCTCCAGGGCAAGACCCAGGACGCCCAGCTGCGCACCGCCAAGGAAGGGCTGGACGCAGCGCGCCTCAAGGCCGATCACGCCAACAAGAAGGCGCTCGACAAGATCGACACCATGATCAAGAAGGCCGCCGAGGCCGCCGCCAAGCAGAAGGCGCTGGGCATTCTCGGCTGGATCGGCAAGATCGCCGGCTTCATCGCCGCCGCAGTCGCGGTGGTGGTCGCGGCCTGCGCCACGGCGGCGAGCTTCGGCGCCGGTGCGCCGATGCTCGCGTTCGCGGTGATCGGCCTGGTCGGCGCCACGATCAGCCTCGCCAGCGGCCTCAGCCAGGAACTTGGCGGACCGGCGCTGGAGCTGTCCTCGCTATTCAACAAGCTCGGTACCTGGCTGATGCAGAACGTGCTCGGCCTGTCCGAGGAAGACGCAGCGAAGGCCGGCAAGATGTTCGCCGGCGCGCTCGGCGTGATGACCGGCGCCGTCCTGGTCGACCCGGCGCTCGCCGGTGATCTGGTCGCCGGCTTCGCCGAACTGGTGGGCGCCGACGCCGGCCAGTCGGCGATCATTTCGATGGTGTTCTCGGTCGCCTTCACCATCACCATCGGCATCGTCTCGGCGGTGGCCTCGGGCGGCAGCAGCGCTGCGGGTTCGGCGGTCAACGTCGCCGGCAAGGTCACCACCACCGGCGCGCAGACCGCCAGCCAGGTGGCGAAAGCGGTGCAGACCGCGGAGAAGACCGCCAACACCATGGTGCGCGCGGCCAAGATCGCGCAGGGCCTCGCCGGCGTGGTGCAGGGCGCGACCACGGTGTCGACCGGGGCGCTGGGCATCGCCAAGGCCGCCGACGAGCGCGACATCGAGCACGCCCGCGCCGGCAAGAAGGAAATCGACGCCCTGCTGGTCAAACTGCAGCAGCAGATGGAAGAGAACACCGAGGAGATGAAGAAGGTGATCGAGCAGATCATGGACGGCTACAACATCGTCAGCGCGATGTTCAACGACGCCGCCAACAGCCGCCAGCAACTGGCCGCCAACATCGGCGCGCGCACCGCCACCATCTGACCCCAGAACCGGCGGCTGCGGCCGCGAGGAGCCCACCATGCAGATTCCGAACAGCACCGGCGGCATTCCGCCCGGCTACATCCCGACCACCGGCGGCAACGGAGACAATGCCACCGGCGGCATCCCGCCCCGCGCGGAAATGATCAACCTCACGCCGCAGGAACAGCTGCGCTTCTCGTCGCTGCTCAGCCGCGCGAGCGACAGCGGCCCCGGCCACGCCGCGCTGTTCGCCACCGGTCGCGGCGGCGACGGCGGGGGCGACCCGGGGGCGATCGCCGGGCAGTTCGGCAACATCGCGCCGAACGAGATGAGCACCGACATCTACGCCGTGATGGCGCTGTTCCAGCGCCTGTCGCAGGAAATGCGCAACGCCAACCGCGAGGTGCGCACGAACGAGATGCAGGCGCAGGTCTCCGCGCTCCAGAACGCCGCGGACGAAATGCGCAATGCGGCGAACCTGCGCTTTGCCGCCGCCATCGTGCAGGGTGCCTTCCAGATCGCCGGCGGCGCCATGCAGATCGCCCAGTCGTCGCAGGCGCTCGGCAACCAGATGAAGAGCGCCAGCCTCGAGCGCCAGGCCAGCATGGACATGAACGCCTCCAAGCTCGAAACCAACGCCGCCGCCAAGCAGGGATTGCGCAACTCGGCGGCGATGCTCACCGAGCAGTCGAAGCACGCCGGCGCGCTCGGCACCCATCAGCAGACCATGGCCGGCGCCAACTCACAGATCATGTCCGGCGTCGGCGGCATGATCGCCGCCGGCTTCAACCTCGGTGCCGATCATGCCGACGCGCGCCGTGCCGAACTCGACGCCGACGCCAAGATCCACGAAACCGGCGTGCAGCAGGCCAACGAGATGATGCAGCAGATGATGGACGTGATCCGCGACATCCGCGACAAGCTCGGCTCCATCGAACAGAGCCGCCTCGAAACCAGTCGCGGCATCGCGCGCAACATCTGAGGACGCCCCCATGACTCAGCCCCAAACCCAGCCCCTGTTCGACCCCGCCGCCCTGGTGCGCGAACTGTCGGCGCTGCCGGCGACCGCCCGCCTCGACGACGACGCCATCCG
>JAEWVQ010000049.1 GCA_023459095.1 Pseudomonadota bacterium
GGGGATGAAGGACTCCAAGGTGATCGTGGCGATCAACAAGGACCCCGAGGCGCCGATCTTCCAGGTCGCCGATTACGGCCTGGTCGGCGACCTGTTCGAACTGGTGCCGGAGCTCACCCGCGCGGTCGGCTGAGGCCGCACGGCCGCAGGAGGGCGCGATGCCGTTTCCCTCGCTGAGCACGGTGCCGAACCGGCAGGGCGTCGATCACGACGCCGGCCGGGCCGCGCCGGCAAGGGGAGAGCGGTGAGATGAATCTCGCCTACGGCCTGTTTCCCGCGACTTGGCACTGGGCGATGCTGGCCCTCGCCGTGCCGCTGCTCTATCAGGCGTTGTTGCGCGCGCCGTGGGTCAGGCTGAAGGACGGTAGCCAGCTCAACCTGCTGCTAGGCTTCGTGGTCTGCCTGATGCTGGCCTGGAGCCTGAAGGCCGGGGTCAAACCGGGTCTGAGCCTGCACATGCTCGGCGCGATGGCGGCGACACTGACCCTCGGGCCGCGCCTGGCGATCGTCGCGATGGCGCTCGCGCTCACCGGAATCACCCTGAACGGCGCGATCGAATGGCAGGCCTGGCCGATCAACTTCATGTTGATGGTGTTCGTGCCGGTGCTGGCCGCGACCCTCATTCATCGCCTGGTCGAGCGCCGGCTACCGACGCATTTTTTCGTATTCATCTTCGTCACCAGCTTTTTCGGCTCCGGCCTCACGGTGATGCTGCAGGGACTGGTGGCGTCGTCGGCGATGGTGCTGGCGGGGGCCTACAGCGCGGAATTTCTGTTCAGCGACTATCTGCCGTACTTCATGCTGCTGAGCTTTGCCGAGGGCTGGATCGGCGGTGCCGTGATCACCCTGATGGTGGTGTACCGGCCGGAATGGGTGGCGGCGTTCGACGACCGCCGCTATCTGTCCAACAAATGAATCCCGAGGGCGTGAGCCCTCTATAACGTGGAGTGAGAGCACCGATGAGCAACTACACCGCACCGATCCGCGACATGCAGTTCGTCATGCGCGAACTCGCCGGCCTCGACGATGTGGCCCGCCTGCCGGGCAACGAAGAGGTTTCCGCCGATCTCGTGGACGCGATCCTGGAAGAAGCCGACAAGTTTGCCGGCGGCGTGCTCGCGCCCTTGAACCGGGTCGGCGACCAGATCGGCGCCAAATGGGAGCAGGGCGAGGTCAAGACCGCGCCGGGCTGGAAGGCGGCCTACAAGCAATTCGGTGAAGCCGGGTGGACCGCGCTCGCCTGCGAGCCGGAGTTCGGCGGGCAGGGCCTGCCCAAGCTGATCTCGACCGCCGTGATGGAGATGTGGAAGTCGGCCAACATGGCGTTCTCGCTGTGCCCGATGCTCACCAATGGCGCAATCGAAGCCATCTTGCTGCGCGGCACCGACGAGCAGAAGGCGGCCTATCTGCCCAAGATGGTGAGTGGCGAATGGACCGGCACCATGAATCTGACCGAGCCGCAGGCCGGTTCCGATCTCGCCGCCGTGCGCACCCGCGCCGAGCCGCAGGGCGACGGCACCTACAAGATTTTCGGTCAGAAGATCTTCATCACCTACGGCGAACACGACCTCACCGACAACATCGTCCACCTCGTGCTCGCCCGGTTGCCGGATGCGCCGGAAGGGGTGAAGGGCATCTCGTTGTTCGTGGTGCCGAAGTTCCTGCTCAACGCCGACGGTACCCCGGGCGTGCGCAACGACGTGCATTGCGTGTCGATCGAGCACAAGCTCGGCATCCACGGCAGCCCGACCTGCGTGCTCGCGTTCGGTGACAAGGGCGGCGCGATCGGCACCCTCGTGGGCGAGGCCAACCGTGGTCTCGAGTACATGTTCATCATGATGAACGAGGCTCGCTTCGCGGTCGGCATGGAAGGTCTGGCGCTCTCCGAACGCGCCTACCAGCACGCGCTGCAGTACGCCAAGGATCGCGTCCAAGGCACCGACGCCGGTGTGCGCGGTGGCCCCAAGGTGAACATCCTCCATCACGCCGACGTGCGCCGCCTGCTGATGTCGATGAAGAGCCAGACCGAGGCGATGCGCGCGCTCGCCTACGTGGTCGGGGCCGCGACCGACCACGCTCACGGCCATCCGGACGAAGCGGTGCGCGAACGCCAGCAGGCCTTCGTCGATCTGATGATTCCGGTGGTCAAGGGCTGGCTCACCGAGAGCTCGATCGAAATCGCCTCCTCGGGCATCCAGGTCCATGGCGGCATGGGCTTCATCGAGGAAACCGGCGCCGCGCAGCACATGCGCGATGCGCGCATCACCTCGATCTACGAAGGCACCACGGCGATTCAGGCCAACGACCTGATCGGGCGCAAGATCGCGCGCGACAAGGGCGCCGCGCTCAAGGGTCTGATCGCCGACATGCGCAAGCTCGGTGCCGAACTGGAAGCGCAATCCGGGCCCACCTTCGATGCGCTGCGCCGTACGCTGCCCGAGGGCATTGCCGCGGTGGAGTCGGCGGCCGAGTACATCCTCGCGACCTACGCCCAGGACATCAAGGCGGCCTCGGTCGGCTCGGTGCCCTTCCTCAAGTTGATGGGCATCGTCGCGGGTGGCTGGCAGATGGCGCGCGCCGCGCTTGCCGCGCAACGCCAGATCGACGCCGGCAGCGACGACGTGTTCTACAAGACCAAGCTCGTCACCGTCCGCTTCTACGCTGATCACGTGCTGTCGCAGGCGCCAGGCCTGGCCCACGCCGTAGTCCATGGTGCGGCCGGCGCGCTGGAACTGAGCGAAGAGCAGTTCTGAGCCTCGGGGCCGGTCCGCCGGGACCGGCCCACGAAGGCAACAAAAAAGCCGACGGTCGAAACCGTCGGCTTTTTTGTTGCCTTGCCTGCGGGGAGGCAGCTGCGCCACCGTCCCCGTCGCGGCGCGTTTACTGCACCTTGGCCTTGGCGCGCAGGTCGAGCACGTGTTTCTCGACCTTCTGCTGCTGCAGGCGTTGCTGCAGTTGCGGCTTGACCTCGTCGAACGGGGGCGCCTTCAGCTCGCGCACGTCTTCGAGCTGGATGACGTGGTAGCCGAAATCGCTCTTCACCGGGGCGGTGGTGTACTTGCCCTTCTCGAGCTTGACCATGGCTTCGGAGAACGGCGCCACGAACATGCCCGGGTTGCTCCAGCCCAGATCGCCGCCGCGGTCCTTCGAGCCCGGATCGCGCGATTCCTTCGCCAGATCTTCGAACTTGGCGCCGCCGTTGAGCTTGGTGATGAGCTCCTTGGCCTGCTCCTCGGTCTCGACCAGCACGTGGCGCGGCTTGTACTCCTTGTCGCCCATGCGGCTCTTGATCGAGTCGTACTCCTTCTGCAGCTCGGCGTCGGTGACCGGATTGGTCTTGACGTAGTTCTGCAGATAGGCACGGATCAGGATGGCCTGGCGGGCAAGGTCCATTTGCGCCTGGACGTCGGCCTGCTTGTCCAGCCCCTTCTTGGTCGCTTCCTGCGACAGCACTTCGCGGCGTACCAGCTCTTCGCGCACGGCATCGTGCAGTTGCTGGTTGTCGGGGGCGCCTTGGGCGCGCTGCTCGGCGAGCATGGCTTCGGCGCGGTTGGCCGGAATCTTCACGCCGTTGACGGTGACCGTGGGGTCGGCGGCGAAAACCGCCTGGGCGACGAGGCCGGTCAGCAGCGCGACGGCCAGGCGGCTCGGGAGTCGTTTCATCAATGTTCCTTCGAGGTGGGTTGTCTGGCTTCTTCAGCCGTTTGTGCGCGTATGGCGAGCGCGTGGATATCGCGGGTCATCATCTCGCCCAGCGCGGCATAGATCAGCCGGTGGCGGGCGACGGTGTTCTTGCCGGCAAAGGCGTCGGCGACGATGTGCAGGCGGTAGTGGCCGCCGCCACTGCGCGCGCCGGCATGGCCGGCATGAAGCGCGCTGTCGTCGCCGATCTCGATCAGCGTCGGCGCGAGCGGAGCGAGGCGTTCGCGGATGCGGTCGATGACGCTGCTCACTGGACGGCCCTCCCGTTGCTGCGCGACCTCTCCCCCAAGGGAGGATAAGTCCTCCCTTTGCACGGCCGGGCGGGCGCGTTCATGGCATGACCTTGCGGAAAGGTCGGACGGTGGTGCGGGCGAACACGCCCTGCTGCACATAGGGGTCGTCGGCCAGCCAGCGTTCGGCATCCGCCAGGGTGGGAAACTCGGCAACCACGAGGCTGCCGGCAAAGCCCGCAGGGCCCGGGTCGACGGCGTCGATCGCCGGCATCGGCCCGCCGAGCAGTACACGGCCTTCGTCGCGCAGCGCCTCGAGCCGGGCGAGGTGGGCGGGGCGGGCGGCCATGCGGGCTTCCAGCGTGCCCGGCGCGTCCTCGCCGATCATCACGTAATACATCAGTTCGCATCCTCTTCGAGGTAACGGGACAGGTAGAAGCCCTGGGCGATGACGAAGGCGAACATCAGGCCCATGCCGCCGAACATCTTGAAATTGACCCAGGCCTCTTCGGAAAACGTGTAGGCGACATAGAGGTTGAGCGCCCCCATGGCGAGGAAGAAGCCCGCCCAGGCGCCGTTCAGGCGCTGCCAGACGCCTTCGGGCAGGCGGATCTGGGCTTCGAGCATCTTGCGGATCAGGTTGCGCCCGAACAGCAGCGGGGACAGCAGCAGCACGCCGCCGAACAGCCAGTAGAGCACCGTGGGCTTCCACTTGATGAAGGTCGGGTTGTGGAAGAACAGCGTGGCGCCGCCGAACACGACGATGATCGCGAGGCTGATCCAGAGCATGGTGTCGACCTTGCGATGGCGCAGCCAGACCAGCGCGATCTGCGCGAAGGTGGCGATGATCGCCACCGTGGTCGCGATCAGGATCGGCGCCTGGCCGGCGGCGATGCCGTCGCCGAGCCAGCGCGCAGCCAGTTCGGACGAAGCCTCGGGCGCGGTACCGGCGATTTTGTAGGCAGCGAAGAAGAGAATGACCGGCAGCAGGTCGAAGAGAAATTTCATGGTGAAGAATTATAACGGTGAGCGGCGTTAGGCCACACCGAGTCAGTCGGGTTCCGCACGATTGCGCATGTGGTTGGCGAGCGCGGCGAAGGAGGCATGCAGGCGCTCGCGCAGCGCCGCATCGGCCACGGTCTCGTCGAGGGCCTGGCTCATGCACCGCATCCACTGGTCGCGTTCGGCGACGCCGATGGCGAAAGGCAGGTGGCGCGCGCGCATGAACGGCGGGCCGTAGCGCTGGACGTAGAGGTCGGGGCCGCCGAACCAACCGCTGAGAAACAGGAACAGCTTTTCTGCCGAGCCGGACAGGTCCGCGGGATGCATGTCGCGGATGCCTTGGGTTTCGGGCTGGCTGTCCATCAGCTCGTAGAACCGGCGCACGAGGGCGCGCACCGCGGCCTCACCGCCAATCTGTGCGTAGGGGGTGAGGACGGGAAGTGAGGTCGATGGGGGCTGCATGGCATCCATGATGGGTGTCGGGCGTGGCGTCAGCCGTGTTGGGCCGCCTGCTGGGCGGGCATTCTATCGCGTCCTTCGGGCGATCCGGAGAGCGGAAAGCAGAGCACCGCGCGCAGGCCGCCGCCGTCGCGCGGCAGTAGATCGAGGCGGCCGTGCTGGGCGCGCACCACGCGTTCGACAATCGCCAGGCCGAGCCCCGCGCCCTTGGTGTTGGAGCGCGCACTCTCCAGCCGGGTGAAGGGGTGGCGCATGCGCTCGACATCGGCGGCTGGGATGCCGGGGCCACGGTCGGCGATCTCGATGCAGGCCTCGCCGCCGCGCGCCGACACGACGATGTCGATCGGTTTGTCCTCACCGGCGTAGCGCAGCGCATTGTCGATCAAATTGGACAACGCCCGCCGCAGCGGCAGCACGCGGGCGGGCGCTTCGAGCGTCGCCGGTGTGTGCAGGGTCAGATCGACGCCACGCAGCCGATACGGCTCGGACAAATCGCGCACCACGGCGACCAGATCCACCGGCTGCAGCGGCTCCTGCGGCGCGCCGCGGCCGAAGTCGAGAAACTGGCCGATGATGCGGTCCATTTCCTCGATGTCGGCGACCATCGCGGTAACCTCGTCGTCCGGCGCGCCGGACATCTCCACGCCCAGGCGCAGGCGGGCGAGGGGGGTGCGCAGATCGTGCGACACCCCGGCGAGGATGAGTGCGCGGTCGGCCGCGCTGCGCGCCAGGTCGCCGGCCATCTGGTTGAAGGCGTGGGCGACAATGGCGACCTCCTGCGGTCCGCTCTCGGCGAGCGGCGTGGGGGTCTGACCGCTGCCGATCACGCGCGCGGCGCGCGCCAGCTCGCGCAGCGGCGCACCGATCCGGGACACGATCAGGAAGGCGCCGAGAATGGCGACGAGCAGGGCGGCGCTGCCCCAGGTCAGCCACTCGAGGGCGTGTGGGCCCTCGAGGCGCTCCTCGGGGAGCATCACCCAGTATTCGTCCTCGTCCGCGGGGTCAAGGCGGAAACTGACCCAGAACCCATCGAGTGTCTTCCAGCGCGAGGCGAATCGGGTGTGGTCGCCCAACGCGCGCCGCACCTCGGCGACCAGCAGCCGCATCGGCCTGGTGTCGTGCAGCGGCTTGACGTCGTCGCTGGGCTCGGCCGGGTAGATGCGAATGCCTTCGAGCGCGGCGAGCTCGATCAGCAACTCGGTGCGCCGCCCGGCGTCGGCGTTGATCAGCGCGGTGCGGGTCAGATTGACCACGCTCACCACCATCTGCGCCAGATCGCGCGCGCGCGGCGGCTCCTGGAAGTAGCGGAAGATCTGGCTCCAGGTTGCGAGCGCGAGCACCAGCAGCAGGGCGACGAGCAGGAAGGTCTGCCACAGCAGGGTGCGCGGCAGCCAGCCGTAGATGAAGCGCCCGAGCGCGCGCAGACGACGAGGGCTCAGCCGCCGCATGTCGCGGCACTCATTCGGCGGAGGCGGATTTGCCGTCGTCCGGCACGAACACGTAACCGAAGCCCCACACGGTCTGGATGTAGCGCGGCTTGGCCGGATCGTCCTCGACGAGCTTGCGCAGCCGCGACACCTGCACGTCGATCGCGCGATCGAACACGCCGTACTCCCGGCCACGCGCCAGTTCCATCAGCTTGTCGCGCGACAGCGGCTGACGCGGGTGCTGCAGCAGCACCTTGAGCAGCGAGAACTCGCCGGTGGTGAGCTGGATTTCCTCGCCGTCGCGGACCAGGGTGCGCGTGCCCAGATTCACCTGGACACGACCGAAGGCGACGATCTCGTCTTCCGCGGTCGGTGCGCCAGGCAGCGGTGGCGGCTGGCGCCGCATCACGGCCTGGATGCGGGCGACCAGTTCGCGCGGATTGAAAGGTTTGGGTAGATAGTCGTCGGCCCCCATTTCCAGACCGACAATGCGATCGACGTCGTCGCCCTTCGCCGTGAGCATGATGATCGGGATGTTGTTCTCGGCCGCGCGCAGGCGCCGGCAGATGGCGAGTCCGTCCTCGCCGGGCAACATCAGATCGAGGACGATCAGGTCGAAATGCTCGCGGTGCAGTGCGCGGTCCATCATCGGTGCATCGTGCACCGCCTTGATCGCGAACCCCTGCTCCTGCAGGTAACGGGACAACAGATCGCGAAGACGCGCATCGTCATCCACCAGCAAAACCCGATAGCGTATTTTTCCGTTCATGGTGCGCATCCTATCCCGTCGGCCGGCGTGCTCGCCAGAGGGCGGCAGCGGCCTGGCGGTGTTGGTCTGGTAACGCTTCGTAAGGGCCAGGCAGAGGGCAACATGACCTTACAAAACCCTGCTGCCGACTTGCCATGGTGCTAGCAGCCCTATTCCGTTTAAGGTAATTTCCGTTCCGTACGCTTCCGCTGCGGGACACCGTCTCTCCCATGATGAACAAGCCGACACCGATGCCCAAGTCGATTTCCATTCCGCCCGCCGTGTCCTGCAGCGTGCTGCGCACCGGCTTCGGCGTGCTCGCGGCGCTCGCCTTGTTCCACCCCGGGCCGGGGCGCGCGCAGGTCCTGCAGGCGCCAGGGACGGAGGAAATCATTGTCGTCCAGCCGGGGCAAAAGCCCGTCGACCTGCGGCGGGCCTTGCTCGACGTGCGCGATATTAACGGGGCCCGTGGCAGTCGTGCGCTGAGCGCCGAAGAGCGCGTCACCCTGCACCAGCAGTGGCGGGCGGCGATGCGCGGCGCCTATCGCGACGGCGAAATCAAGAGCGACAAGTCGCGCTGAAATCGGCTCCGGCGGCGGACAGCCGGTAGAATACCGGCACCATGAATGTCCTCGCACTCGAAACATCCTGCGAACACGCCTCGGTCGCGCTGCTGAGCGGCGGCCAGATCGTCGAGCGCCGACTCGACGGGCACGCAAACCATTCCGAACACATCCTTGCCTGCATCGGCGCACTGCTCGCCGAAGCCGGGCTGCGCCCGGCGGCGCTTGATGCCATTGCCTTCGGCAACGGCCCCGGCGCGTTCACGGGGCTGCGCCTGTCCTGCGGCATCGCTCAGGGGTTGGCGCTCGGTGCCGGTCTGGGGGTGGCGCCGGTGTGCAGTCTCGACGCCCTCGCGCTTCAAGGCGAGGGCGCGCAGGTCGTGGTCGCCACCGACGCGCGCATGGGCGAGATCTATCACTGTGCTTATCGCCTCGACGGCGGGGTACCGCAGGCGCTCGGCGCCATTGCCTGTTCGCCGCCCGAGGCGGCGCTCTTGCCCGAGGATGGGCTGTGGTGCGGCGTCGGTTCGGCATTCGCTGCCTACCGCGACACTTTGCGCCAGCGCTGGGGCGCGCGGCTTACCCACTGTTTTGACGGGCGCTACCCGCGCGCGGCGGATGTAGCCCGCCTGGCGGGCACGGCAGTGGCCGCGGGCGCGCTGCTTGCTCCCGAACTCGCGCTACCGCGCTATGTGCGCGACAAGGTCGCGCTGACCACGGCGGAGCGCCTTGCGCGCGGGGGCAAGGCGTGAGCAGCGCGGGCGCGGTCCGCTTCGTGCCGTTTGCCGATGCCGATCTGCCCTGGATCGTCGCTCAGGAGACGGACCTCCACGCCTTTCCGTGGACGCACGGCAGCTTTGCCGATTCGTTGAGTGCCGGACATGCCTGCTGGCTGATGACGGAGGCGGGGCAACCGGTGGCCTACGCCGTGGTGCTGGGCGTGCTTGACGAAGCCCACCTGCTCAACCTCAGCGTATGTCGCGCCGCACAGGGCGGCGGTCGCGGCCGGCAGTTGCTCGACCATTTGTGCGACGAGGCCAGGCGTCATGGTGCCAGCCAGTTCTTTCTGGAGGTGCGGCCCTCGAACCAGCCGGCAATCCGCCTCTACGAGCGCTGCGGCTTCGAGACCATCGGTCGGCGCAAGGGCTATTACCCGGCGGCGAAAGGCCGCGAGGACGCGATCGTGATGAGGCTGGCGCTGTGATTTCCGCGTTGCCCGCACGCAGCAAGGCGGTGTTGCGCGAAATGGGACTGGGGCCGTTATGGCGCCTGCGCAGCCGCGATGCCGAGCTCACCGAGCCCGCAGTGGAGGGCGAGGCTGGGGAAGTGGCCGAAGTCCGCACGCGCGCCGCGCTCGTGCCGTCGAGGGCGGGGAGCGCGACCGCGGTCCGCGATGCGCCTGCGCCCCGCGTGCAGGCGCTGCCCAGGGCGCCGCTGCCCTCCGCGCCGCAGCCCGCGCCGCGCCCGGCTCAGGCGCCAGCCGACCCTGAGCGCGCTGCGCGTATCGCCACGCTCGATTGGACGGCGCTCGAGGCCGACATCCACGCCTGCCGCGCCTGCACGCTGTGCGAAAAACGTACCCAGGCGGTGCCCGGCGTCGGCGACCGCAAGGCGCGCTGGATGCTGGTGGGCGAAGGTCCCGGCGCCGAGGAGGACAGGCGCGGTGAACCGTTCGTCGGGCCCGCCGGCATCTTGCTCGACAGCATGTTGGGTGCGATCGGGCTGCAGCGCGGGGACGGGGTGTACATCGCCAATGCGGTGAAATGCCGTCCGCCCCACAACCGCACGCCCGAAGCCGCCGAAATCGGCGCCTGCCTGCCTTATCTGCGGCGCCAGATCGCCCTCGTCCGTCCACAACTGCTGGTCGCCCTGGGACGTCCGGCGGCACAGGCGCTGCTCGGCGCGGAGTTGAGTATCAGCGCCGCCCGCGGCAAGCGTTTCGACTATGAAGGCACGCCGGTGGTGGTGACCTATCACCCTGCCTATCTGCTGCGCAATCCGCAGGACAAGGCCAAGGCCTGGGAAGATCTGTGCTTCGCCCGCCGCCAGGCACAGGCCGCGCCTGAGCGCTGATCCGGGGCCCGGCGGCGAATCTCGCCGTATCAGTGGTGGCGGTGGTCGTCGAGCAGGGCGACGGAGTCGAAGCGGCGCTGGTTGGCTTCGTGCACGAACTTGACGAGCAGCATGGTGGCGGCGACGAACAGTCCGAACAGCACGATCACCGTGTTGATCGACAGCCCGAGCAGGATCAGCAGGGCGTAGGTGCCGGTCATCACCAGGATCGACAGGTTCTCGTTGAAGTTCTGCACTGCGATCGAGTGGCCTGCGCCCATCAGGATGTGGCCCCGGTGCTGGAGCAGGGCGTTCATCGGCACCACGAAGAAGCCGGCGAGCGCGCCGATGACCACCATCAGCACCATCGCCACGGTGGGGTCGGTGACCAGCGTCATCGCCAGCACCACCAGCCCCATCGCGATGCCGAGCGGAATCACGTTCACCGCGCGGCGCAGCGTGATCATGCGCGCGGCCATCACCGCGCCGATGGCGATGCCGACCGCGACCACCCCCTGCAGCATCGAGGCCTTGGAGAGGTCGAAGCCGAGGTTGTGTTCGGCCCACTTGATCACGATGAACTGCAGGGTTGCGCCCGCGCCCCAGAACAGCGTCGTCACCGCGAGCGAAATCTGCCCGAGCTTGTCGCGCCACAACAGTTTCAGGCAGTGATTGAAGTCGTGGATGAGGTAGAGCGGGTTGTTCTTGAGCGGCTTGTGGTCGACGCCGGTGTCGGGAATGTAGGCGTTGAAGATCGCGGCGATCACGTAGAAGGTGCCGATCGCCAGCACGCTGGCCTCGAACGCCGAATCGACCAGCGGCAGGCTGAGGTCGAGCAGCCAGGTCGACACGTCGCTGCGGATGAGGATGCCGCCGATCACGGTGCCGAGGATGATCGCGCCCACCGTCAGTCCTTCGATCCAGCCGTTGGCGACGACCAGCAGGCGGTGCGGCAGGTATTCGGTGAGGATGCCGTACTTGGCCGGGGAGTAGGCCGCAGCGCCGAGGCCGATCACCGCATAGGCGAACAAGGGGTGGGCGCCGAGGAACAGCATCAGGCAGCCGCCGATCTTGATCGTGTTGCTGATCAGCATCACCCGCCACTTCGGCATCGAGTCGGCATAGGCGCCGACGAAGGCGGCGAGCGCGACGTAGGAGACGGTGAAGAAGAGCTTGAGCAGCGGCTCGTATTCGGCCGGCGCCGACATGTCGCGCAGTAGCGCGATGGCGACGATGAGCAGGGCGTTGTCAGCGAGCGCAGAGAAGAACTGCGCTGCCATGATGATGTAAAAGCCGAGCGGCATCGTCAAAGAGTAGTCGTCGCGGGAGCGCGGTTTATATCACGAAGCGGGTGCGCGTGTTCTGAGTGGCCCCAAAGTGGGCGACAATTGAAAAGACGGATCGAGCGCGATCCATGTTCTAATTGCCAATCATAAGTTTGTTTTATTCACTGACATGGCTGATCGCAGGCTGCAGGTTTTTCACGCCGTCGCCAAGCATGGCTCGTTCACCCGGGCCGCTGAGCACCTTTTCATGACCCAGCCGGCGGTCACCTTTCAGATCAAGCAGCTGGAAGAGCACTTCAACACCCGCCTGCTCGACCGCGGCCACGGCAAGATCACCCTCACTTCGGCCGGCGAACTGGTGCTTGCCTACGCCGAGCGCATCCTCGGCCTGTCCGAGGAGCTCGAATCGCGCGTGTCCGAACTCACCGACGAGTTGGCGGGCATGCTCAACATTGGCACCAGCACGACGATCGCTGCCTACTGGCTGCCGAGGCTGCTCGAAGGCTTCAAGCGCCGCTATCCGCGTGTGGTACCGCGCGTCGTGGTCGGAAACTCGCAACTGACGGAAACGCGGGTGGCCACGCGCGAGCTCGACATCGGCCTGATCGAAATCGTCACCGATCAGCCCGCGATCGAGCGCCGCAGCGCCACTCAGGACGAGTTGCTGGTGATCTGCAATCCCGCCCACCCGCTCGCCCGGGCGCGCAGCCTGCAGGCCGCCGATATCATCGCGCACCCCTTCATCACCCGCGACTCCGGCAACGCGGTCCGCGAACTCGCCGAGGAGTTCTTCGAGGCCGCGGGCATCGCCGCCGGCGAGCTGACGATCTGCGCCGAACTGGGCAGTCTGGCCACGGTGAAGCATCTGGCGGCCGAAGGCATGGGGTTCGCGATCGCGTCGCGCGCCGCGATCCGCCGCGACCTGCGCGAAGGCCGGTTGGTGGGGATTCCGTTGCAGCCCCGGCTCTACACGCCGCTCGAGGTGATCACCCCGCGCGACAAGTTCCGTTCGCGCCTGATCACCACCTTCGCCGATTACGCCAGCGAGGAGCTCGCGACGATGGCGACCGAGATGGCTGCGGAACAGGAAAGCGGAACGAACTGATGGCAAAGGCGAAATCCGCGTACAGCTGCACCGAATGCGGCGCCCAGGTGCTGCGCTGGCAGGGTCAGTGCCCGCAGTGCCAGGCCTGGAACACGCTGGTCGAGACCGTGGTCGAGCGCGCCGGCAGCGCCGGCCGCTTCGTCGCGCTCGCCGGCGAGGTGGCCAAAATGCAGCCGTTGTCGGCGCTGGAGGCGCGCGAGCAGCCGCGCATTCCGACCGGCATCGACGAGTTCGACCGCGTGCTCGGCGGCGGGCTGGTGGCCGGGGGCGTGGTGCTGATCGGCGGCGACCCGGGAATCGGCAAATCGACCCTGCTGCTGCAGGCGCTCACCGGCCTCGCACAGCGGCTGGCGGCGGTGTACGTGACCGGCGAGGAGTCGGGCGAGCAGGTTGCGCTGCGCGCGCAGCGCCTGCAGCTCGGCGCCTCCGACCTCAACCTGCTCGCCGAGATCAACCTCGAGCGCATCCTCGACACCTTGCGCAGTGCGGCGCCCAAGGTCGCGGTGATCGATTCGATCCAGACGATCTACTCCGAAACCCTGCAGTCCGCCCCCGGCTCGGTCGCCCAGGTGCGCGAATGCGCGGCGCAGCTCACGCGCTACGCGAAGCAGAGCGGCACCACGCTGATCCTGGTCGGCCATGTCACCAAGGACGGCGCGCTCGCCGGGCCGCGGGTGCTCGAGCACATCGTCGATACCGTGCTCTATTTCGAAGGCGACAGCCATTCCAGTTTCCGCCTGGTGCGCGCGTTCAAGAACCGCTTCGGCGCGGTCAACGAACTGGGTGTGTTCGCGATGACCGACCGCGGGCTGCGCGGTGTCTCCAACCCCTCGGCGATTTTCCTGTCGCAGCATTCCGGGCAGGTTTCAGGAAGTTGCGTGCTGATCACCCAGGAGGGCACGCGGCCGATGCTGGTCGAGGTTCAGGCGCTCGTCGACAGCGCGCAGAGCCCCAATCCACGCCGGCTGTCGGTCGGCCTGGAGCAGGCCCGGCTGGCGATGCTGCTCGCGGTGATGCATCGCCACGCCGGCGTGGTGTGCTTCGACCAGGACGTGTTCGTCAATGCGGTGGGCGGGGTGCGCATCACCGAACCCGCGGCCGATCTCGCGGTGCTGCTCGCGATCGTGTCGTCGCTGCGCGACCGGCCGTTGAAGCGCGGGCTGGCGGTGTTCGGCGAAGTCGGTCTTGCCGGCGAGATCCGGCCCGCGCCGCGCGGTCAGGAACGGCTGAAGGAGGCGGCGAAGCTCGGTTTCGATACCGTGATCGTGCCCAAGGCGAACATGCCGCGGCAGCCCATTGAAGGGCTCGAAATCCTCGTTGCCGAGCGTGTGGAAGAGGCCGTCGAGCATGCTCGCAGCCTGGAGTGAGGGCGGTCCCGCCGGAATGGCGGGCAGTGTTCAGCGTCCGTGCTCGGGAAGCACGATGTTGACTTCGAGCACTTCGTAGTTGTCCTGCTTGTCGAGCTGAACTTTGATGTCGTCGGGGTTCACTGCAACGTACTTGGAAATGACCTCGATCAGCTCGCGCTGCAGGGCGGGCAGGAAATCGTCCGCCTGCGACGGCCCGGTGCGTTCGTGGGCGATCAGCAGCGACAGCCGGTTTTTGGCGATTTCGGCAGTTTTTTTCTTGTTTTCGCCGAAAATGCGGGCAAGGAGGGACATGTCACTTGCCTCCGAACAGGCGCTTGATCAGACCCGGTTTTTCGTAGGAAACGAAGCGCAGCTCGCGCTCCTCGCCGAGAAAGCGCGCGACGACGTCGATATAGGCGTCGGCAACGTCGGTTCCCTTCAGATGGATCGCCGGCGTGCCCTGGTTGGAGGCGTGCAGCACCGACTCCGACTCCGGAATCACCCCGATCAGGGGCACGCGCAGCAACTCCTGCACGTCCTTGTATGACAGCATCTCGCCTTCGTCCACACGCTTCGGCGAGTAGCGGGTGATCAGCAGGTGCTCCTTGACCGGCTCGCCGCCTTCGCGGGCGCGCTTGGACTTCGACTGCAGGATGCCGAGGATGCGGTCCGAGTCGCGCACCGACGACACCTCCGGATTGGTGGTGACGATGGCCTCGTCGGCGAAGGTCAGCGCCATCACCGCGCCGCGCTCGATGCCGGCAGGCGAGTCGCACACCACGTATTCGAAGCCCATGTGTTCGAGTTCGCGCAGCACGCGCTCGACGCCTTCCTCGGTGAGGGCGTCCTTGTCGCGGGTCTGCGAGGCCGGCAGGATGAACAGGTTCTCGCAGTGCTTGTCCTTGATCAGCGCCTGATTGAGCTTGGCCTCGCCGTTGACCACATTGACCAGGTCGTACACCACACGCCGCTCGCAGCCCATGATGAGGTCGAGGTTGCGCAGGCCGACATCGAAGTCGATCACCGCGGTCTTGAAGCCGCGCAGTGCGAGCCCCGAGGAAAAGGCCGCGCTGGTGGTGGTCTTTCCGACGCCGCCCTTGCCGGACGTAATGACGATGACTCTCACGTTTTCCCCTTCAATACTGTGTGGTTGCCTCAGTCGAGCGGCAACGGTTCGATGCTGAGTGTCTGGTCCTGGCCGCTGCTCGTCATGCGCACCTGCGCCGCCTTGTTGCCGAGTTCGGCGGGCAGGCCATTGTCGAAGGTGCGATAGACCCCTGCAATGGAAACGAGTTCGGGGCCGAAATTGGTGGCGATGATGCGCGCCGCGATATTGCCTTGGGCGCCGGCAAGCGCGCGCCCACGCAGCGGGCCGAAGCAGTGGATGCTGCCGTCGGCGATGACTTCGGCGCCGTTGCTCATGCCGGCGAGCAGCACCAGATCGCCGCCGCGTGCGTAGACCTGCTGACCCGATCGCAATGGCCGGTCGACGAACAAAGTGCCGACGGTCTGCGGCGCAGGTGCGGCTGCCGGGGCAGCGCTCGGCGCGGGCGGCGGTTCGGAGGGCGGGAGCGTCTGCGCCGCCCCCGGAGTGATCGTCAGCTCGGCGCCATCGAGCACAGCCAAGCCCGCACGACGCGCGCCGTCGATCAGCGCGGGGTCGAGGTGGCGCACGCCGATCGGCTGCAACTGATAGCGCCGCAACAGGGACAGCAGTCCGGTCCAGTCCACGCGCGCAGGAATCTGCTCGAGCACGCTGAAGTCGAGCACCACCGCCTCGCCGCTGAAGAAATCGGGCATGCCGCCAAGCATCTTGTGCAGGGCATCGGCCAGGCCGACGGGCTCCGTTTCGCGCAGGATCGCGATGGTGGCGCCTAGCGCCGTGTTGCGGAATTCGATCGGACGGGCGGGCGCAGAGACGGACATGAGCAAGGCAGGCTGGACAATTGGGCGAGTGTACTGATGGCCCGGGATTCCAGCAAGGGCGCCCCGGACGTGCTGCGCAGCGGGCCCCACTGCGTTCAGCTCAGGCATGGAAAAAAGAGATGGGCGGAGGCGGCTTCCTGCTGCAGGTATGATGCGCCTCCGCACATTCCAACGCGGGGTCTGCCGACAATGTTCAGCCCCCCTGAAATGGCGCCGCGCTGTACCCGCGCGCCGGTGCCTCAACGGAGAACGAATGGACCAAGCGCCTGCCAGCGGCCCGCAACCGAACTGCAATCGCTGTTCCGGGTACTTCATTACCCACGACCCGGCCTTTCCTTACGGTTGCCGTCACATGGGCTTTCGCAGCCGCTGGCTGCCGAGCCACGAGGTGCGGGCTGCATCTGGCGCACCCTGCCTGCGCTTCGAGCCCAAGGAGCCGCCGCGCGGATGACTGCGGGCGGCCTCAGCCGTCCGGGCAATGTCTGGTTCGCATGCGTGAGGCGGCTTGCTCGGTCCGCCCTCGGCAAGGAGGGCGCGCTGTTATACAGGTGCCTCGTTTGCGCACCACAGCGCAAAAAGCCCGGATTTCTCGCCGATTGTGCGGCGCTAAATCCGGGCTTGCTGGTGTTCTGGCGGAGAGGGCGGGATTCGAACCCGCGTCAGGGTATTACCCTGAACACGCTTTCCAGGCGTGCGACTTAAACCGCTCATCCACCTCTCCGTGGAAGGCGCGCATTGTAGCCACAAGAAAGGTAAAAGAAAAGGTTTTTTGAATTGCTTGTGGATTGCGCCAACGCGGCTACCGCTCGCGATTTCAGGGGTGGAGGGCTGGTCTGGCGCGATAGCGCTCGGGATGCAGGCGCTCGAGTTCGGCGGCAGGCTGAGGGCGGCTGAACAAATAGCCTTGACCGGCGTCGCAGCCGGCGTGGCGGAGGAAGTTCGCATGCGCCTCGCTTTCCACGCCCTCGGCGATGGTAGCGAGGCCCAGACTGCGAGCGAGGGCGATCACGGCGTTGACGATGGCGGCATCGTTGGGGGAATGGCCGAGGTCGCGGACGAAGGACTGGTCGATCTTGAGGCGATCGATGGGCAGGCGCTTGAGGTAGGCGAGGCTCGAGTAGCCGGTGCCGAAATCGTCTACGGCGAGCTCAATGCCGAGCGCCTTCAGTTCGCCGAGGGCGATGCCGGCCTGTTCGGGCGACTGCATCAGGGTCGATTCGGTGAGCTCGAGCTCGAGCCGGCGCGGGTCCAGTCCGGTGGCGCCAAGCGCGGCGCTGACGCGGGCGCTCAGCGCGCCGGGAGCGAGTTCGCGCACCGAGAGATTGACCGCGACGCGCGGCACCTGAAAACCGGCGCGATCCCAGGCCATCAGTTGCCGGCACGCTTCGCGCAGCACCCAGTCGTCGATCTCGCCGATGATGCCGACCTCTTCGGCCAAGGGAATGAAGCGCGCCGGCGGGATCGTGCCCAGCTCCGCGCTGTTCCAGCGCACCAGCGCTTCGACGCCGATCCAGTCGCCGCTGGCGAGGTCGAGCTGGGGCTGGAAATGCAGCTGCAGCTCGTTGCGGGCGATCGCCTGGCGCAGCGCGCTCTCGAGCACGAGCAACCCCTTCATGCGCTCGCTCTGACTCGGATCGAACAGCCGCCAGTGCTCGTTGCCCGCACGCTTGGCCGCGGTCATCGCGAGTTCGGCGTGCATCAGCAGGCGGTCGGCGTCGCTGCTGTCGTCGGGGAACACGCTGATGCCGACACAGGCGGTGACGACCAGGCGATGCTCGGCGATCTCGATCGGCTGGGCGAGGGCGGCGAGCAGCTTCTCGGCGACGAGGGAGGCGTGGCGCGCGTCGGCGCCGGCCTCGAGGAGCACGGCGAATTCGTCGCCGCCGACGCGGGCGAGGGTGTCGTCGGCGCGCAGGCAGGCGGACAGGCGCTGCGCGGCGAGCAGCAAGAGGTTGTCGCCGGCGAGGTGGCCGAGGGTGTCGTTGATGTGCTTGAAGCGGTTGAGATCGAGGAACAGCAGCGCCACCGTGCGCCCTTCGAGTTCGGCGCGCTGCAGCGCATGGACGATGCGGTCGCGCAGCAGGCCGCGGCCGGGCAGGCCGGTGGCGGTGTCGTGGGTGGCGAGAAAACTCAGGCGCGCTTCCTGGTGGCGGGTCTGGGTGAGGTCGCTCCAGGTGCCGATGATGCTGCCTGCGCGCGCGCCGGAGGTGGCAATGTGTTGCATCTCTTCGCGCACGTGGCGGGTTTCGCCGTAGCCGTTGACCAGGCGGTATTCGTGGGCGACGTGGCCGTCGCTGAGCACCAGCGGCAGTGCGGCGCGCGCCGCGTCCTGATCTTCGGGCAGGATGTGGCGCATCCACCCGTCGGCCTCGACCACCTGCTCGGCGTCGAAACCGAAGATGCGCCGGACGTTGCCGCTGACCCAGTCGATGCGGTGGCGGCCGTCGTCTCCGGGGCGCAGCACGAACAACACCGCCGGGCTGGCGTCGATCAGGTGCTCGAGGCGCTCGTTGCTGCGGCGCAATTCCGCGGTGCGCTGCTGTACGCGCCAGCGCAGCAGTGCGGCGAGCGCGGCGAACAGACCGCCCACCAGAAGCGCGCCGACCACCGCCCAACGCATCCACGCGGGTGCCCCGGGTGCGCTACCGGGGGTCGCCAGCGCCCGGCGCAGCGCATCGAAGTACGGCGAGCCCGGATCGGCGCGCCACTCCCCCAGATGACGGTCGATGGCGGCAAGGAGGTCGGCGTGATGGCCGCGCGCGGTGGCGAAGTAAAGACTGCTGGGCTGAAACACGATCGGCGTCTCCTGCAGGCCGAACTCGGGGTTGTGCCAGCCGGCGAAGAAGTTGTTCGCGACCACGGCATCGGCCCGACCGGCGGCGACCGCCTCGAAGCCCTCGCGCAGCGAATCGACCGCCACGCGCTGGTAGCGCAGGCCGTTGCCGGCGAGCAGGGCGGCGATGCCGTGTTCCTGCAGCGAGTCCCGCAGCGCGGCGATGCGCAGGCCGCCGAGGTCGTCGGTCGATGCCAGGGCGAGGCCGTTGCGGGTGAGGATCTGCGACCACGAGTGCGCGACCGCCAGGCGGTGAAAGTCGAAATGCTGGCTACGCATGCTGGAGAAGGCGACGTCGGGCATCAGGTCGAGCCGGTGCTCGGCGAGCGCGGCGAGGCACGCCGACCAGTCGCAGTCCTGATAGCGCACGGTCCAGCCTTCGCGCCGGGCGATGGCGTCGAGCACTTCGACGAACAGGCCGGCAGGATGGCCGTCGGCGCCGCGGTAGATCTTTGGGGCGTTGTCGTACAGTCCGACCCGTACCACACGGCCGCCGGCATGGTCGCCATCGCATGCCGCAAGACCCAGCCCGAGCGCCGCGATGGCGGCGAGGAGCGCGGGCAGGGTGCCGGGGCGCGACAACTTCATGCAGTCTCCTGACTGGCGAACGAGGGCGGCGAACACGGCGAAGCGCATCGCGCATCCGCAGGTCGAACTGCATATTGCCCGATCCGGGCGGCGCTGCGCCATGCGGATGCGCCCGCTGGTCCGTGGTTTCTCCATCATGTTTCGAAGCGGATGCGGGCGCGCCCCGAAATAACTAGACTTTGGGTGTAGGCCCTCACCGGAAGAAACACCATGCCCACCGCGCGCAATGTCCTCGGCGGCGAATTGCTCGCCTGCAGCTATGCTCCGCTCACCGGTTTCTTTCGTACCGGCTGCTGCGAGACCGGACCGCAGGACGCCGGTCGCCACGTAATCTGCGTGCGCGTCACCGACAATTTTCTCGCCTACTCGAAGGAGGTCGGCAACGATCTGAGCACGCCGCGCCCGGAGTACCGCTTTGCCGGCCTCAAACCCGGCGACCGCTGGTGTCTGTGCGCGCTGCGCTGGATGGAGGCGCTGGCGGTGGGAGTGGCGCCGCCGGTGGTGCTGGAGGCGACGCATGAGGCGGCGCTGCGCATCGTCGATCTCGAGACGCTGAAAATGCATGCCTACCGGGCGCGCACCGGATCGCAGGAATAGCGACCTTCGGGCTATCCGGGCGGCAAGCCCCAAATGGGTGCAAAACCCGCGCCACCGTGCGGTTTTGGTGCATCGCAGCGATACGAAAAAACGCATAGACACAAAAATTTAGCCCTGATATGTTTAGGCCTGAATAAAACATAACGAGGGGCAGAATCATGGCGGCACAGCAAGCGCCGGCGGACTTCCGGGCGCCGGGCAACAGGGTTTATCACGCCCTGATGGTGGGATGCGGCGTGTGCGCCGCGCTTCTGTTCGGCGCCATGGCGCTACTGGTCTGTATCGACGTGTTCATGCGCAACGTCGGCCTGGGCTCGATCACCTGGTCGGTCGAGGTCACCGAGTACATGATCATGGTCGCGACCTTCATTGCCGCGCCCTGGCTGCTCTACGTCGGCGACCACATCCGCATCGACATCCTCGTCAAGGCGGCCTCGCCGGTGGTCCGCTACCTGCTCGAAATCGCCACCGATGCGCTTGGCCTGGTGATCTGCGCGCTGCTCGCCTGGCAGTGCATCGCCGTCACCGCCGACGCGGCGGAACAGGGCGGGGTGGTGTTCAAGGTTCTGGTGTTCCCCGAGTGGTGGCTGAACCTGCCGATGGCGTTCTCGTTCTCCGTGCTCACCGTCGAATTCGCCCGCCGCCTGGTGCGCGCGCTGGCCGTCGCCAAGGGGAACTGACATGGAGTGGCAAGCTGCACTGGCCCTGATGCTGGGCTGTCTGTTCGCGCTGATGCTGGTCGGCGTACCGGTGGCGTTCGCCTTTCTCGGCGTCAATCTGCTCGGCGCGTGGATCTTTCTGGGCGGCGAGGCCGGCCTCGGCCAGCTCGTGCGCAACTCGGTGGGTTCGATCAGCAGCTTCTCGCTGACGCCGATTCCGCTCTTCGTGCTGATGGGCGAAGTGTTGTTCCACACCGGGCTGGCGTTCAAGGCGATCGAAGCGATCGAGCGCCTGATCGCCAAGGTGCCGGGGCGCCTCTCCGTGGTGTCGGTGCTCGGCGGCACAACCTTCGCCACGCTGTCGGGGTCGACCATCGCCAACACCGCGATGATGGGCGGCATCCTGCTGCCGCAGATGCTGCAGCGCGGCTACCACCCCACCCTGGCGATGGGGCCGATCATGGCGGTGGGCGGCATTGCCATGTTGATTCCGCCGTCGGCGCTGGCCGTGATGCTGGGCAGCCTGGCGGGAATCTCGATCGCCGAACTGCTGATCGGCGGCATCCTGCCGGGCTTGCTGATGGCGGTGTGCTTCCTCGGCTACGTGATCCTGCGCAGCCGCGCCAACCCCGACCATGCGCCGGCCGACGACAACGTCGTGGTCGCCCACGGCTGGGCGCGCTGGAAGCCCTTCGTGCGCGACGTGGTGCCGCTGTTCGCGATCTTCGTCGCGGTGGTCGGCAGCATGCTCGCGGGCTGGGCCTCGCCCACCGAGTCGGCGGCGATCGGTGCGGTGGCGGCGGTGATCGCGACCGCGGCCTACCGCGCGCTCACCTTGCGCGCGCTCTACAAGTCGCTGATGGAAACCGCGCGCGTGTCGATCATCATCCTGTTCGTGATGGTGGCCTCGACCACGTTCTCGCAACTGCTCAGCTTCTCCGGCGCGACCAGCGGCTTCCTCGGCGTCATGAACCAGTTCGAGCTGTCGCCACTGATGCTGGTGCTCGGCATGCTGGCGATCCTCCTCATCCTCGGCTGCGTCATCGACCAGATCAGCATGATGATGATCACGCTGCCCTTTTTCATGCCGCTGGCCCACGCCGCGGGCATCGACCCGGTGTGGCTGGGGGTGATGATGCTGATCGCGATGGAACTCGGCCTGCTCACGCCGCCGTTCGGCCTGCTGCTGATGGTGATGCAGAGCGTGGCCCCGCCGGGCATCCGCCTGCAGCAGATCTACGCCTCGGCAATGCCGTTCATTGCCATCGAAGTCGTCGTGCTCGGCCTGATCGTCGCCATTCCCTGGCTCGCCATCGGCCTGCCGCGGATGATGAATTGAGCTTTCCGTACCCCCAACCCCACGGAGTGTGATCATGAAAACCACAACCACAAAACTCGCCGCCGGGCTTCTCGCCGCCTTCGCCGCGTGCTCGGCGCAAGGCGCCGAAATCACCCTGAAGGCGGTCACCGCCTTCGGCAGCGACACCTTCTTCTCGCAGCGCTTCAAGGTCTTCGTCGACAAGGTAAACGCCGAAGGCAAGGGCGTGATGCAGATCAGCGTGGTCGGCGGCCCGGAGTCGATGCCGCCGTTCGAGGTCGGCAACGCGGTGCGCGCCGGCGTGATCGACCTCGCCAACACCACCGGCGTGTTCCACGCCAACATGGTCCCCGAAGCGCTGGCGATGACGCTCACCGAGAAGAGCATCGCCGACCTGCGCGCCAACGGCGGCCACGCGCTGCTCGACCAGATCCACCGCGAGAAGGCCAACATGGTGTGGCTGGCGCGCGTCTCCGACGGCCTGCAGTACCACATCTATACCAACAAGAAGAACACCACCGCCGACTTCAGCGGCTCCAAGCTGCGCAGCGTGCCGGTGTACCGCTCCTTCTTCCAGGCGTTGGGCGCAACGCCGCTGCAGGTACCGCCGGGCGAGGTCTACACCGCGCTTGAGCGCGGCGTGGTCGATGGCTACGGCTGGCCGTCGATCGGCGTGTTCGACCTCGGCTGGCAGGAAAAGACCAAGTACCGCGTCGAGCCCGGCTTCTACAACGTCGAGGTCAGCTTCTTCATGAACCAGAACACCTGGAAGAAGCTCGACGACACTCAGCGCGCCTTCCTCGAAAAGCAGGTGAAGTGGGTCGAATCGCTCAACGCCAAGGAACTGGAGATGGCCGTCGCCGAGAAGAAGAAGCAGGCCGACGCCGGCATCGAGGCGATCACCCTGCCCGAAGCCCAGGCCGCGCAGTTCCGCGCCAAGGCCGCCGAAGCCGGCTGGAAGGGCGTCGAGCAAGCCTCGCCGAAGTACGCGGCGAAGCTCAAGGAACTGTTCTGACCGCGCGCGCAGCGGCATGAACGCCGACCTCGCGGTGGGCGTCGAGCACTGGCGGCGGCGGGCGCGGGCGCGCCTGCCGCGCGCGGTGTTCGACTTCGTCGACGGTGGCGCCGAAGCCGAAATGGCTCTCGCCGCAAACCGCGGCGCGCTCGACGTCCTGAGCGTGACGCCGCGCATGCTGCGCGACGTCGCCATGCGCGACACCGCCACCGACCTCCTCGGCCAGCGCGCGGCCCTGCCGCTGGCGATCGCGCCCACCGGCTGCAACGGTCTGCTGCATCCGGCGGGCGACCTCGCGCTCGCGCGCGCCGCGGCGCGTGCGGGCATTCCGTTCGCGCTGTCGACCGCGGCCAACGCCTCGATCGCCGAGGTCGCGCATGCCGCGGGCACGCCGCCCTGGTTCCAGCTCTACATCACCGAACGCACGCTCGCCGACCGCCTCGTCGACATGGCCGACGCGGCCGGCTGCGCCGCGCTGCTGCTCACCGTCGACGTGCCGGTGGGCGGCAAGCGCCTGCGCGACCAGCGCAACGGCTTTGGTCTGCCGCTGCGCTGGTCGCTGCGTCTGGCCGCCGACGTGGCAAGCCGGCCGCGCTGGCTGTGGGGCATGCGCGGCGGCGTACCGCCGTTCGAGAACCTGCGCCTGGCCCTCGGCGATGCCGACCCGCTGCGCCAGGCGGGGCTGCTCGCCCGCAACATGGATGCGAGCTTCGCCTGGCGCGATCTGGAACGCCTGCGCGCGCGCTGGCCGCGCAAGCTGGTGGTGAAGGGCATCCTGCATCCCGACGACGCCCGCCGCGCGGTCGATTGCGGCGCCGACGGCGTGGTCGTTTCCAACCACGGCGGACGCCAGTTGGATGCCGCACCGGCGACCGCCCAGGCGTTGCCGGAAATCGCCGCCGCGGTCGACGGCCGCGCCCAGGTGCTGGTCGACAGCGGCGTGCGCCGCGGCGAGGATGTGCTCAAACTGCTCGCGCTCGGCGCCGATGGCGTGCTGCTCGGGCGCGCCACCCTGTATGGCCTGGCTGCCGCAGGCGAAGCCGGGGTGAGCGGCGTGCTCGAACTGCTGCGCGACGAACTGGAGCGTTGCATGGCGCTCGCCGGCGCGGCGAACATCGATCAATTGCGCAAGCTGGAGGTGAAGCGGCGACCGATCTGAACAAGCAGCAGACCTTCCTGCCGGAATTCATGCCCCAACCCATAGAGGACAAAAAGGAGTGAGACAGATGCATGAAACAACCCGCAAACTCGCGCTCGGCGCGCTCATCGCCCTGTGCGCCGGCGGCGCACACGCCGGCGAGATCACCCTGAAGGCGGTCACCGCCTTCGGCAAGGACACCTTCTTCGCGCAGCGCTTCAAGGTCTTCGTCGACAAGGTCAACACCGAAGGCAAGGGCGTGATGCAGATCAACGTGGTCGGCGGCCCCGAGTCGATGCCGCCGTTCGAGGTCGGCAACGCGGTGCGCGCCGGGGTCGTCGACCTTGCCAGCACCACCGGCGTGTTCCACGCCAACCTGGTGCCCGAGGCGCTCACGCTGTCATTCACCGACAAGCGCATGAGCGAGCTGCGCGCCAACGGCGGCTACGAGCTGGTCGACCGGATCCACCGCGAGAAGGCCAACATGGTGTGGCTGGCGCGCATTTCCGACGGTCTCAAGTACCACGTCTACACCAACAAGAAAGTCGACGGCGCCAACCTGGGCGGCATGAAGCTGCGCAGCGTGCCGGTGTATCGCGCGTTCTTCCAGGCGCTGGGCGCAACGCCGCTGCAGGTGCCGCCGGGCGAGGTCTATACCGCGCTCGAGCGCGGCGTGGTCGATGGCTACGGCTGGCCGTCGATCGGCGTGTTCGACCTCGGCTGGCAGGAAAAGACCAAGTACCGCGTCGAGCCCGGCTTCTACAACGTCGAGGTCGGGCTGTACATGAACCAGAACACCTGGAAGAAGCTCGACGACACCCAGCGCGCCTTCCTCGAAAAGCAGGTGAAGTGGATCGAGGCGCAGAACGTCGAGGATCTGAAGCTGGAAGCCGCGGAAAAGGAGCGCCAAGCCAAGGCCGGCATCGAGACCATCACCCTGCCGCCCGAGCAGGCCGCGGCCTTCCGCGCCAAGGCCTACGACAGCGCGTGGAAGGGCATCGACCAGGCGAGCCCCCAGCACGCCGCCAAACTGCGCGAACTGCTCGGCAACGAGCGCTGATCCGCGCCCGCGCCGCGCCGGCCCGCAGTTGAGGGCGGACGCGGCGCGCTTTCTTACTCCAGCGCCTGCAGGATCGCCGCGCCGAGCGCGGCCGGCGTCTGCGCACCCGAGACCGCGAGCTTGCGGTTCAGGATGAAAAACGGCACGCCGGTAACGCCCTGCTTGCTGACCTGCGCCGCCATGCGTTTGACCGTGGCGACGTCGGCGTCGCTTTCCAGATACGCCAGCACGGCATCGGCCTTGTCGCCGCACTCCGCAGCGATTTCGGCGAGCGTGGCGATGTCGCCGATGTTGCGCCCGAGCTGGAAGTGCGCGGCGAACAAGGCGTCGGTGAGCGCGGCGACGCGTTCCGGGCGCTGGCCGTGGGCCTGCGCGCGGTAGGTGAGGCGGTGCGCATGCAGGGTGTTGGGGCGGGTCGCGATGCGCTCGAAGGCGAACTCGACATCGGGTGCGCCGGCCTTGGCGACGCGTTCATGCAGTTCGTCGACCTTGCGCGCTCCGCCGAACTTGGCTTCGAGAAAGTCGCGGTAGGACTCGCCGGCGGGCGGGGTGTCCGGATTGAGGAAGAACGGCAGCCAGTTGATGCGCACCTCCAGGTCGGGGCGTTGTGCGCGCACCTCGGCGAGCGCGCGCGCAAGGCGGGCCTTGCCGATGAAGCACCAGGGGCAGACGAAGTCGGAAACGAGGTCGATGTTCAAGGAGGTCATGAGGACGACGGCGCTCCGCGGAGGACGGAGGCGGCGGGCAGGGTGGCGAACGGGGCGCTACCGTAGCACAGCGCCGGCCGTGCTTGTTCACCCGCCGGCGTCGGGCTCGCCCAGCTGCGCAAGGATGAGCGTGCGCGCCCGGTCGCGCAGCTCTAGCGCGCCCTGCCAGTCTGCGGAGCGGGGGGCCAGCGGCGCATGGATCGTCACCGCGAGCGCGCTGTAGCGCGGCCAGCGGCGCACGCCGGGGAGCAGGGCGCGGGTTCCGGCGATCGTCACCGGCACCACGGTGGCACCGGTGTGCGCGGCGGCAAGAAAGGCGCCCATGCGGAAGGGCAGCAGTCCGGGCGCGTCGCGAAAAGTCCCTTCGGCAAAGCACACCAACGCGTCGCCGGCGCCCAGCCGAAGCTCCAGGGCACGGCTGTCCTCGGCGCCGCGCGCGTTCGCAAAGCGCTCGACGAAGGCGGCGCCGAGTCTTCGCAGCGGCGTCGCCGACAGCGGGTGCGTGCGCAGCTCCTGCTTCGCGACAAAGCTGAAGCGGGGCGGCAGCACGGCGCTCAGCACCATCCCGTCCACATAACTGGCGTGATTGGCGACGACCACGACGGGGCGGTCGGCGGGCAGCTTCTCCAGCCCTGTGACGCGCGGCCGGACGCCGCCTGCGGCGAGCGCCAGGCGTGCGCCCGCACGCGCACACTTGCGCCGTCCGGCGAGGGTGGGGACGAGCGCGATCAGCAGCCAGAACGGTGGGGTCAGCACCGCGAACACCGTCCACGCCCAGAGTCCCCAGCACGCGCGCAGAGCGCCGCCGGCCCGGCGCAATGCGC
>JAEWVQ010000050.1 GCA_023459095.1 Pseudomonadota bacterium
GTCCTGCACCGACGCCCAGGCGCCGGCGGCGACGATCTCGATCTGCGCGCCGGCGCTCATCCGCCCGCCGCGCCCGTCAAGAACGCCTCGGCGGCGAGCTCGCCGCCGGCGAGCGCCGCCTCCAGGCGGCGGTATTCGGTGCCGGGCACCGGCGTGAACCGCACACGGTCGCCGGCCTCCAGCAGCGAGGGCGCGGCGCGCGCGGCATCGAACAGGCGCAGCGGGCAGCGCCCGAGCAGATGCCAGCCGCCGGGGCTCTCCCACGGGTAGATCGCGGTCAGGGCGGTGGCGATGGCGACGCTGCCCGCGGGCACGCGCACCCGCGGCTGGGCGCGGCGCGGCAGGCGCAGGTGCGCGGGGAGATCGCCCATGAACGGAAAGCCGGGAAGAAAGCCGAGCATGTAGACCGCGTACTCGGTGGCGCCGTGGGCCTCGACCAGCGCGTCGGCGCTGATCCCGAGGGCGTGCGCGGTGTCGGCGAGATCGGGCGCGAACGCGCCCTCGTAGCACACCGGCAGGCGCCAGTGCCGCCCGCCGGCATCGGCGGCGGACGCGGCGCCGGCGGCAAGCAGCGGCTCGATGGCGGCGACCAGGGTGGCGCGCGTGGTGCGCAGCGGGTCGTAGAGCACGGTCAGCGAGCGGAAGGTGGGCACGGTCTCGATCACCCCGGGCAGCCCGCCCTCGGCCTGGCGGTGGACGAGCGCGGCGTCGAGCGCGTTCACCGCGGCGCGCAGCGCGGGATCGATGGCATCGCCGAACTCGATGGTGAACGCGGCGTCGCCGGCATCGAGCACGCGCACACCGGGCCGCCGCGACGCGTTCATGCGGCGGGCGGCGCTTCCCGCCAGCGCCGCACCACGCGCTGGAAGAACAGGCTGTTGGGCACCTGCAGCTCGGTGATGCGCTCGCCCGTCTCGTGCAGCGTGGTGTAGATCAGGTTGATGTCCACGACTTCGCCCTTGAGGCCCGGCTTTTCGCCGTTCTCCAGCAGTTCGATATGGTCGTGCAGGCGGAACGGGCGCGTGGTGAAGATCAGCAGCGAGCAGAAAATGTTGGAGAGCACGCTCCACGCCGCGAAGAAGGCCACCGCGGCGACCGCGGCAAAGCCGGTGAACGCGGTCCACAGCACGGTGCCGGAGACGCCGAAACGGTCGAGGACGAGGAGCAGCGCGCCGGCATAAATGACGAAGCCGAACCCGCGCCGCGCGCCCATCACCAGTTCGGCGGGCAGGCTGTAGCGCATGCCGAGACGGCGGATCAGGCGCCGCACGAGGGCGCGCAGCACCCAGGCCCCGACCACGATGAGCACGATCTGCAGACCCAGCTCGATGACGTCGAGCCAGGGCGAGGCCCAGTCGGGGAGATAGGGCTTCATGCTGTCCTGGGTACGTTGTGACACGGCGACACGGCTTCGGTAGTGGCTGGCCCGGCATTGTAGAGGGCGCGGGCGCCGGCGTCGCCCATCGTAAAAAAGGCTTTCGCGCCCGACGCTTGGTAGAATCGGCCGGTCCGGCGGCCTGCCGCGTCCGCGCCGGCCGCCTCCCTTTTCCCTTCATGGCCGTTTCCCCTTGTCCTCGACTCCTTTTCCGCCCGAACTCCTGCGCGACGTCGAAAAGCGCCGCACCTTCGCCATCATCGCCCACCCCGACGCGGGCAAGACCACGCTCACCGAAAAGCTGCTGCTGTTCGGTGGCGCGATCCAGCTCGCCGGCACCGTGAAGGCGCGCAAGTCCGCGCGCCACGCCACCTCCGACTGGATGGAGGTGGAGAAGCAGCGCGGCATCTCGGTGTCGAGCTCGGTGATGCAGTTCGAGTACCTCGGGCACACCGTCAACCTGCTCGACACCCCGGGCCACGAGGACTTTTCGGAAGACACCTACCGCGTGCTCACCGCGGTGGACGCGGCGGTGATGGTGATCGACGCCGCCAAGGGGGTCGAGACCCAGACCATCAAGCTGCTCGAGGTCTGCCGCCTGCGCAACACGCCCATCATCACCTTCGTGAACAAGATGGACCGCGAGGTGCGCGAGCCCTTCGAGCTGCTCGCCGAAATCGAGGACGTGCTCAAGATCACCTGCGCCCCGGTGACCTGGCCGCTGGGCATGGGCAAGGCCTTCCGCGGCGTCTACCACCTGCTGCAGGACCAGGTGCTGACCTTCACCCCGGGCGAGGAGCGGCGCAGCGACGCCGAAGTGCTGAAGGGCATCGCGAACCCCGAACTCGATGCGCGCTTCCCGATGGAAGTCGGCCAGTTGCGCGAAGATGTCGAGCTGATCGAGGGGGCTTCGCCGCCGTTCGATCTCGACGAATTCCTCGCCGGCAAGCAGACGCCGGTGTTCTTCGGCTCCGGGATCAACAACTTCGGCGTGCAGGAAATCCTCCACGCGCTGATCGACTGGGCGCCGCCGCCGCAGCCGCGTGAAGCCGGCGTCCATCCGTCGGGCACGCGCGCGGTGCAGCCGGCGGAACCGGCGTTCACCGGTTTCGTGTTCAAGATCCAGGCCAACATGGACCCGAAGCACCGCGACCGCATCGCCTTCTTCCGCATCTGCTCGGGGCGCTACAGCACGGGCATGAAGGTGCGCCACGTGCGCGCCGGGCGCGACATGAAGCTCGCCAATGCGCTCACTTTCATGGCCAATGAGCGCGTGATCAAGGAAGATGGCGTCGCTGGCGACATCATCGGCATCCACAACCACGGCCAGCTGCAGATCGGCGACACCCTGACCGAAGGCGAGGCCCTCGGCTTCAAGGGCATTCCCTACTTCTCGCCGGAAATGTTCCGCGCCGCCCGCCTGCGCGACCCGCTCAAGTCCAAGCAGCTGCAGAAAGGTCTGCAGGAGCTGGGCGAGGAAGGCGCGATCCAGGTGTTCGAACTCGAAGGCGGGCAGATGCTGCTGGGCGCGGTCGGCGTGCTGCAGTTCGAGGTCGTCGCCCAGCGCCTCAAGGACGAGTACAAGGTCGATGCCATCTTCGAATCGGCCGACATCCACACCGCGCGCTGGCTGACCTTCCCCGACGAGCTCACGCGGCGCAATTTCGAGCGCGAGCAGGCGATGCGCCTGGGCAAGGACGTGGACGGCAACCTCGTCTACCTCGCCAGCAGCCGCTACAACCTCGAGGTGACGATGGAGAAATGGCCCAAGGTGGCGTTCCACGCCACCCGCGAGCACGGCCAGGTGATCGCCTGAGCCGGCTGCGCCGCGGATGAACGCCCCCGGCACCGATCACGGCACCCGCCGCCTCGGCCGCGTCATGACGTGGCTGGCGGCGCTGGCGCTGCTCGGCGTGCTGTGGCTGTTCTTCGAGGACGCCCTCGACCGCCGCAACAACCCCAACCGCGGCCTCGCGGTGAGCCCGGGCAGCGCCACCGAACTGAGCCTCAGGCGCAACGCCTGGGGCCATTACATCGCCCCTGGCACGATCAACGGCCAGGCGGTGACCTTTCTGCTCGACACCGGGGCCACGCAGGTTTCGATCCCCGCCCATCTGGGCCCGGCCCTCGGCCTCGAACCGGGCGCTGCCGGCCGGGTCTCGACCGCCAACGGCGAGGTCACCGTGCGCCAGACCACGATCGCCGAACTCGGCCTCGGCCCCTTCCTCGCCCGCAACGTGCGCGGCCATCTGAACCCCGGGATGCGCGACGACCAGGTGCTGCTCGGCATGAGCGTGCTGCGCCATCTCGAATTCACCCAGCGCGGCGATACGCTGATCCTGCGCGCGCCCTAAGGCCACGGCCCGGCCGCCGCTCGGCCAGCCTCCTCCGCGCCTCCCCGAAATCTTCCCGGCAACCGCCGACTCACGCCCTTTTTCCGTCCACCACCTCCTTATCCGGTGGCGTTTTCCGCGCGGTTCACCCCGTTGAAAAGCTGTGACTCCAGGCCGTAAACAATTGTGGATAAGTCCACCTTCGTCCACCGGCCTCGATTTCATCAACAAATGCTCCGTGGACTGCACCCAGGCTTGCTCACCGCTTGTTCCGTCCACCAAGACACTGAAGAGAAAAGGGAAAACAGGCTTGTCCACAGAAAGCGGCGCACCATGATCTTTATAATCTTTTAAATTCTTATAAAACTTGTGTACACCTAAAAGCACAGGCCGCCTGAACCGCGGCCTGCCCTTCATCGGCCTGCCGGCCGCAATCGGTCGATCAGAAAGGCGGATCGCCCGCCACCACCGTGGACGAGGTCGATTGCGCGGTGGAACCGGTGACGGCCGCCTCCGCCACCTTGGTTTCGCCCCCCAGAGCCTCGACCACGGCCGGCAGCAGGCGACCGAGTTCGGCGGTCATCAGCGCGAATTCGGCGTTGAACAGGGCTTCGGCATCTTCCGCGGTGCCGTCGATCTGGTCGCGGACGACGTCGAGGAAGTCGATGCGCTTGAGTTCGAGCTTCTCGGTCAGCACCAGGCTCACCCGCTCGTCGAAGGTCAGTGCCAGCCTCGTAGGCAGCTTGCCGGCCTCCAGGTGAGCCCTGACCTCGTCGCCCTCCAGCGGATGGCGTACGTAGCGCACAGCGGCCTTGTCTTCGGTCACCGAACGCAGTTCGCAGTCCTGATCGATCGTAAACCCGGCCGGCGCCTCGTTGCCGGCCAGCCAGTCGGCCATCGCCGACACCGGCGAGCGCTCGGTGCGCAGCACCGCGAGCGGAAAGCTGTCGAGGGTGTGGCGCAGCTGCTCTAGCATGTCCTCGGCGCGTGCCGGGCTGGAGGCGTCGATCACCAGCCAGCCGGCCACCGGATCGATCCACGCGTAGAGCGTGCGTCGACGCGAGAACGCGCGCGGCAGCAGCTCCTGGGTGATCTGCTCGCGCAGCTCCTTCAGCTGCTTGCGGCCGAGCTTGTAGCCCTGCTGCTCGGCGAGTTCCTCGGCACGCTCGTCGGCGACCTGCTTGACCACCGAGGACGGCAGCAGCTTGGCTTCGACGCCGAGCGCGATCAGCCACTGCCCGCCGACCGCATG
>JAEWVQ010000051.1 GCA_023459095.1 Pseudomonadota bacterium
CCCTGGGTCTGCTCGCCGTCGCGCGATTTGGCCATCTGATATGCCTCATAGGCAGGCAACACCCGCTCCGGCACATCCAGCATCCGCACTCTGCCACCTTGCAGCCATAAGACTTCGTCGCAGAAAGTGGCCAACTGATAGAGGCTGTGAGAGCAAAAAACGATGGTTTTGTTGTCACGGCGAAACTGCATCATGCGATCGATGCACTTTTTCTGGAAATGCAGATCGCCGACCGACAACGCCTCGTCGATGATCAGTATGTCCGGGTCCAGCGCCACAACCAGTGAGAACGCGAGCCTTACCCGCATTCCCGTCGAGTAGGTGCGAAGGGGCTGATCGATGAACGATCCGAGTTCCGAAAAAGCGATGATTTCGTCGAGACGGCCGGCGAGATAGGCGCGCGGCAAACCGAGCGTGTCGCCATAAAAAAAAATGTTGTCACGCCCGGAGAACTCGGGATGAAACCCGACCCCCAATTCCAGCAAGCCCAGCACGCGCCCGTTGAGCTCGATTTCCCCTTCGGACGGACTATGGCTACCGGCGAGCAGGTGCATCATGGTGCTCTTGCCCGCACCGTTATCCCCCACGACACCGAGCGCAGCGCCCTTGCGCAACGCCAGGTCGAGCGGATGCAATGCCACATGTTCGCGATGGCGCACACCGCCGCCAAACAGTTCGAGCACGCGGTCCAGCGGGCGCGTATAGAGCCGGTAGCGCTTGCCGACGCCGCGCAGCCTGCAGGCGAATTCGGTTTCACAGGACATCGGCAAACCCCGCACTCAAGCGCTCGAATACCCAGCCCCCGAACAGCACGGCTCCCAACGCCAACGCAGCAGCATAGAGCCACAACAAGCCCTCCGGGGCGCCCCCGGCCAGTACCAGACTATGGTAACCCTCGGCAAACGGCGTAAATGGGTTCAACCACACCCAGGGGCGCACCGAGTCGGGCATCTTGGCCAGCGGAAAGAGAACGGGTGCAGTAAACATCAGTACCGGCAAGCCAACCCCCAGCGCAGGCGGCAGATCGCGCACATAAGCCGCAAGCGCGGCAAACAGCAGGGCCAACCCCGACGCAAATACCACCTGCAAGGCAAACCACGCCCCCCAGGCCGGCAGCAAGCTCAGTCGTCCAATCACGCCCTCCTGCCCGCTCGACAGAAAAAACACCAACAGCACCGGGAGAAACACCAGATGGGCGGCCAGACAGCGCGCCAACGGAAAGACCGCAGCCGGAAACTTGGCGTGCCGCAGAACGTCCCCGCGCGCCAGCACGGCACCTGCGCCACGATTGAGCGCCTCCTGAAAGGCAAGCCATGGCAGCAGTGCGCTCAGCAGGAAGACGATGAAGGACTGTTCCGCCCCCCCTTCGTCCGGCGGCAAGCGTACAGCCCATACCAGCCCGAACACCCACCAGTACATCAGCACGGTGAATACCGGTTGCGCCACGGCCCAAACCCGCCCCAGCACACTGCCTGCGAACTGCTCTGCCACCTCCCGGCGCACGAACACCCACAGCAGCGCCAGACGGCCTGTCAGCACGCCTCGATCAAAGGCCATGTCCTCTCTCACCCATCAAAACTCCGGCAATCAACGCGTCATGACGCTCGCACATGAGCGCAAAACCATAGTCTTCCGCACGGGCGCGCCCGCCTTCAACCAAGCGGGCAGCCAGCGCACCGTCCTCCAGCACCCGCGCGACCGCCTCGGCCAACGCGCCCGCATCGCCGACGGGGCACAACAGACCGCTCACGCCATGCTCCACGATCTCGCGCGGCCCGACCGGACAAGCGCTCGACACCACCGGCACGCCCAAGGCCATCGCTTCCACCAGCGCATTGCCGAAACCTTCCAACCGGGACGGAAAAAGGAACACATCGGCCTGCGCGAGCAAGGGAAACGGGTTCTCCTGCCCACCGGCAAAGACTACGGCGCCTTGCAATCCCAGACCCACCGAGTTCGACTCCAGGGCTGCACGTTCCGGCCCATCGCCGATCAACACCATGCGCACCCCGTTCCTGTCCTTCAAGCGGGCAAGCACCTCCAGCGCCAGATCACAGCCCTTCTCCCAGCTCAGACGCCCCAGCACCACGACCCAGCGCTCGCCCGGCTGCTTCGACAGCGCGCACGGCGCCCGGGCTAGCTGACGAACCCGCTCGCCGTCGATTCCATTGGGAATGCACACCAAGCGCTCCCGGCGTGCGCCGAAACCCGCCACCATCTCGTCGGCCACCCCTCGGCTCGACACCACCACGCGCTGCGGCCAACGGCCTACGGCCCGCAACACTGCCTGCTCGTGCCAGCGCGGCGTACGGCCGATAGCTTCGAAATAGGCCGCCGGCGGCCCCAGCATCGTGCCCAGCACCGGCCGCCGGCCACCACCCAGCCAACGCGCGGCAAGGCAGAACAAGGTTCCGGTGTGCATCCAGCCGAACAACGCGGCGGGCTTGACCATCCGCGCTGCGCACGCCACCGCGCGACCGTAGCGCAGGATGTTTCGCGGACCGAAACCGTAAGGAGTGTCGGCCTCGGCAACGAAATCCTCGAAAGCCAGGCGCTCCACACCGGCACCACTCGGCAGTGCGAGCGCGCGATGGGTCAACAACACCGGGCGGCAGCAGCGCAGAACGCCCAGCATGGAAACCAGGCGAAGCTCGGCCCCCCCGACCTGCGTGGCAGGCAGCACGAAGAGCACGGACGGCACGGACGGTGCGGAAAAGCCCGGATCTGCCACGTTTGATCGTCTACAGAAAAAATGCAGGCGCGGGCACGGTAACAACCGTGCCGCGGCCTGCATTCAAGGGGCGTCGTGCATCAGTAACGGGTGTACTTGATGCCCTGCCCTTCGGCGTAGTACTCCATGTACCAGTCGTTATCGATCCACACCCAGCGTACCGGCACCACAACATCGCGCTCCGCCGACTCCATCATTTTCCCATTGCGTGCGCGGAAAGGCGGTACCGACGCAACAAGATGAACCTGGACCGCCGCTAGTGCTCCCGACAACTCCGCATCCTTGTACTCCATCACCTTGTACTGGATGCGGCCCATGGTCTTGCGGTATTCCCAGAAATCGACGCGGGCGCGGTAGAACGGATCGAAGTACGCATAAGCCCCTTCGTAGTCGTTGCTCACCATGGCCTTGCCATAGCCGTCGACACGCTGACGCAAACGCTCGATATCGGGAACCCCGGGGTCGGTAGCAACCTTGCCGGACTCCAAATCCTTCAGCAGCACCGACTCATAACCCAGGTAGGATTCGGCGAAACTGTCATCAACCGCTTCATAGTGCAGACCCACGCGGTCGTCGGATACATCAACCGATTGCGCGCCGTAGCTCAGGCGCTGGCCCTTGCCCTCCAGGCCACCGAGCATCCGCCCGGCCTGCGCCCACTCCGCCTTGCCGGGCGCCTGCACCCAATAGCTGATAGACGGGCGGATGGTCTTCCAGTCTTCGACGAACACCACCAACTGGCCGCGATCCTTGCCGGCGTAAGCCAGCTTGACGTCGGGCGCATTGAAGAGGTCGTCGTCCTTGCCGCGCAGGCGCTCGACCTTGCTCCAGGCCCGGCCGTCCCGCGTCTTCATCAGGTAAACATCGGCCTTGCCGCCCTCGGACTCCGCCTGCATGTACGAAGTCACCGCCAGAGCCAGCTCGCCATCGCCGCTGACTGCAGTCTCGAGCGCACGGACATCGTGCGCATTGAATGCGTCAACGGTAAACGGCGACCAGCTCTCACCCTGGTCGTCGGAGACCGCGCCATCGAGCTTCAGATCCGCGCGCGAATTGCCGTGTAGCGCAACCCAGAACACGAACCACTTGCCGCCGGCGCTCACGGCCTTGAACGGCACCGAAATCTCCTTCGGCACCTTGGCCACCACGCGTTCGGCGCTGAAACCGCCATCGGCCATGCGCTTGCGCAGCACGATCTGGCCGGCCTTGCTGTGCCAGGAGAACACCGCGAGCGTGTCGCCATCGGCGAGCCCCACCGGATAGATGCCGGGCATCAGGCGCAGCGGCTGGCCGGTACTGGCGTCGGCATTGATGCGGTTGTAGTACAGCCAGTACGGCTCGTCCTTGGCGTCCGGCTGCGGGGTTTCGTCGTACCACAGCAGGTCGGCGCCGCCGTCGGCGCGCGCAAACATGCTCATGCGCGACAGCGGCATGGTGTCACCGCTCGCCTTGACCGGCTCGCCCGGGCGCACCGAGTTGACCACGAATACGCCCCGCTCGGGCAGCTTGCTGCGATAGGCCAGCCACACCCCGCCCTCGCCATCGGGCACCAGCCCCAGCCCCGAAGGCGCGGACTGAACGTCATCGACCACGACGCGCTCCTCGCCGTCGGGCGCGCGCAGCGCAAGGCGGCTATTCGGCGTGTAGTACGCCGCCCAGCTCTGATCGCGCGCCACCTGCACACTCTGCCAAGCATCGATTTCGGCTTCGAGCAGCGGCCCGACGCGGGCCGCGGTGCGTTGTTCATCTACGACGGTGGCGCAGGCGTTCAGCAGCAACGCCACCACCAGCGGCAGGATTTTCAGCATGCGGTGAAGCTCCCCTTGATGCACACAAACGGTAAAAACATAAAAAAAGCCGCCCTAAGGCGGCTTTCTATCCTAACAAAAACGACTTCTTAGTTCAACTTGAAGGCGTTGTTGAAGGTACCGGGGATGGCTTGGCCATTCAGCGTACCAGCGG
>JAEWVQ010000052.1 GCA_023459095.1 Pseudomonadota bacterium
CCGTGGTGGCGCCGTGCACGAGCACGAAGTAGTGGCCGGAGAGCGGCACGCGGTACTCGCTGTCGGTGGCGGCGCGCGCGGCGGCGGCGAGGCGGGTGTCGGCTGCGGGGACGCCGCCGGCAGGGGCGGCCGCGCCGAGCGCGTCGGCGGTGCGGGCGTAGAGCAGTTCGGCGTCGTGTTCGAGGCGCGCGGCGACGTAGTCCTCGACCAGGCGGCGGGGGAAATCCTGCAGGCCGAAGGCGAGCAGGCCGCCGGCGGCGAGCAGCACCGCGGAGAGGGCGAGCGACAGCCGGGTGCGCAAGGACTGCGGGTGCAGGCGGGCGGCGAGTTTCATCGCACTACCCGCCTGCCGCTGCGCGAGGTCTTCCCCCGAGGGGGGCGGATACTGCTTTTCCGGCGGCAGTGCGGGCGCGTTCATGGCTGGGCATCGTCGCGGAACACGTAACCCTGACCGCGCCGGGTTTCGATGCGCCCGGCGCCGATCAGCGTGCGCAGGCGGCGGATGTAGACCTCGATGACGTTGCTGTCGCGCTCGCCGTCGTAGTCGTACACATGCTCGGCCAGCCGGGTCTTCGACAGCACCTCGCCGGGGTGGCGCAGGAAGTAGCGCAGCAGGCGGAACTCGGTGGCGGTGAGCGCGATGGCGTCGCCCTCGGCTTCGTTGTCGGCCCTGACCAGGCGTTGGCCGGCTTCGTCGAGCACGAAGCCGGCGACGCGCAGCTGCGGCGCGGCCACGGGGGCGGCGCGGCGCAGCAGGGCGTGCACGCGGGCGAGCAGCTCCTCGATGTGGAAGGGCTTGCCGAGGTAGTCGTCGGCGCCCGCCTGCAGTCCGGCGACGCGCTCGCTCCAGCCGTCGCGCGCGGTGAGGATCAGCACCGGCACCAGGTTGCCGGCGCTGCGCCAGTCGCGCAGGAGGTCGAGCCCGGCACGGCCGGGCAGGCCCAGATCGAGGATGACCGCGTCGTAGGGCTCGGTGGCGCCGAGGTGGCCGGCGTCGATGCCGTCGGCGGCGAGGTCGACGGCATAGCCTTCGGCAGCCAGGCGGCGCCGCAGGCCGTCGCCCAGTTCGGGGTCGTCTTCGGCGATGAGCACGCGCATGGGCTTACTTCTGCTTGCGGCGCAGCACCTCGCCGGAGCCGGCGTCGAGTTCGAGCTTGTGGATGCGGTCCTGATCGTCGATCACCTTGACCTCATACACGTAACGGCCTTGCTCGGCGCCGGTGGCGGCGTCGCGGCTGTGTTCGCGATCGAGTTCGACTTCGACGATCTGCCCCGGCTGCGCACTGCGCGCGCGGTTGAGGATGTCTTCCATGGGCAGGATCTTGCCGCTGGCGCGCAGCTGGCGGACTTCGTCCTGGCGCAGGTCGCTGCCGGCGATGCCGGGCAGGGCGATGCCGGTGCCGAGGGCGAGGAGGGCGATGGCGAGCAGGGGGCGGGTTTTCATGATGAGGCTCCTTGTCGTGTCAGTTTAGCGATCCGCCGGGGGCCGGCGGTGGGCAAAGTATCGGCGCACGCACCTTAAGTGAAGCTGAATTGCGGAGTCGCGGTCTCGGCGGCCACCGCCGCGCGCGAACCGGCGGTGCCGCGGCGCAGTCTTCTGGAGGAGGGGGAGGACGGATAAGTGTTTTCCGCCTCGCGCCGGGCAGTGGCGCCGTGTATCTTTGGACAAACCCTTTGCGCCGATGCAACACCGGCGCGGGGCCGCCGCCGGGCGGGGCGTGTCGAAAGTCTTCATGAGGGCTCGAACCGATGGAGCTGCCGATCTGGCCGCAATGGCCGCTGCACTTCGATGCCGCGCTGCGGTTCGCCGCCGCGCTGCTGCTCACCGCGTGTGCCGGCGAACTGGCGCGCCGGCGTGCCGGCCTGCCGGCGGTGAGCGGGCAGATGCTCGCGGGGCTGGTGCTCGGCCCGCTGCTGCTGGGCTGGCTGACTGCCGACGATCTCGCCGCCTACCGCGTGGTGCTCGATTTTGCGCTCGCGCTGTTGCTCTTCGAACTCGGCATCCGCCTCGATCTGCGCTGGTTCGTGGCCAATCCGTGGATGCTTGCCTGCAGTGTGGCGGAGGCTGCGTTCAGCTTCGTGTTGGCGTTTGCCGCGCTGTTCGCGCTCGGGGTGGCGCCCGGGGTGGCGCTCGCGGTCGCGGCGGTGGCGGTGGGGACGTCGCCCGCGGTGGTGATGCGGGTCACCGCCGAGCTGCGCGCGACTGGCCAGGTCACCGAGCGCCTGCTCGCGCTGTGCGCGCTCAACGTCGCCTGGTCGGTGATTCTGTTCAAGCTGGTGGCGGGCTATGTGCATGGCGCCGCGCCCGAGGGCTGGCTGGCGTCGGTGCTGCATCCGCTCTACCTGGTGGTGGGCTCGCTGCTCGTCGGCGTGCTGGTAGCGGCGGCGTTCGTACTGCTGCGCCGGGGCTTTGATCTAGGTTCGGAAGCCGGCGTGGTGGCGATCTTCGGCCTGCTCCTGGCCATGCTCGCGGTGCTCGCCGCGCTGCGCCTGCCGGCGATTCTGGCGCCGCTGGCGGCGGGGCTGGCGATCAAGTGGTACGACCCGCGTCCGCAGCGCTGGCCGGCGCATTTTGGCAGCGCCGGCGGGGTGCTGGTGATCGCGCTGTTCATGTTCGCCGGGGTGACGATGAACGCCAGCGAGCTGCTTGCCGGCCTGCCTGCGGCGCTGGCGGCGATCGCCGCGCGCGTCGTCGGCAAGGTCGGCGGCGTGGCCGCGTTCGGTCCGGCGAGCGGGCTGAGCCTGCGCCAGAGCCTCGCGCTGGGCGGCGCGCTGCTGCCGTTGTCGGCGGTGGCGCTGCTGCTGCTGGAGGATGCACGCCAGCTCTATCCGGCGTTCGCCGCCGAACTGGCGCCGGTGGTGCTGGCGATGGTGGCCCTGCTCGGCGTGCTCGGGCCGATCGTGACGCAGCGGACGCTGATCGGCGTCCGCGAAAACCGCAGCGGAGATTCGCCATGAGCCTGGAACCCGTGAGTCAGGATGCCGCCTGTCTGGGCGCATTCTCGCCCTCGCGCGCGCTGTCGCTGGGGGTGGAGCTGGAGCTGCAGCTGGTCAATACGCACGACTACGACCTCGTCGGCGCGGCCGAGGATCTGCTGCGCCTGAGCGCGCGCTGCGCGCTGCCGGGCGAGGTCAAGCCGGAGATGACCGATTCGATGATCGAGGTGTCCACCGGCATCTGCGACGGCCACGACATGGTGCTGGCGCAGCTGGAGGCGATCCGCGATGCGCTCGCCGGCGCCGCGCGCAAGCTCAACATCGGCCTCTGCGGCGGTGGCACCCACGCCTTCCAGCACTGGGGCGAGCGTCGCATCTTCGAGGGCGAGCGCTTTCTCTATCTGTCCGAGCTGTACGGCTATCTCGCCAAGCAGTTCACCGTGTTCGGCCAGCACGTGCACATCGGCTGCCCGGGGCCGGACGTGGCGCTCTACCTGTTGCACGGGCTGTCGCGCTACATTCCGCACCTGATCGCGCTGTCGGCGGCTTCGCCCTTCGTGCAGGGGCGCGACACCGGCTTCCAGTCGGCGCGGCTCAATTCGGTGTTCGCGTTTCCGCTCTCGGGGCGCGCGCCCTTCGTCGAGCATTGGTGCGACTTCGAGGCCTATTTCGCCAAGATGGCGCGTACCGGCGTGGTCAAGGGCATGAAGGATTTCTACTGGGACATTCGTCCCAAGCCCGAGTACGGCACGGTCGAGGTGCGGGTCATGGACACGCCGCTGACGGTGGCGCGCGCCGCGGCGATCGCGGCCTACATCCAGGCACTGGCGCGCTATCTGATCGTCGAGCGGCCGATCCGGCCGTGCGAGGACGACTATCTGGTCTACACCTTCAACCGCTTCCAGGCCTGCCGCTTCGGTTACGCGGGCACCTATGTCGATCCCGAGACCCACGCGCACTGCACGATCGGCGAGGCGATCGCCGAGAGCTTCGCGCGCATCGCCCAGCATGCGCGCGAACTGGGCGCGGACGCGGTGCTCGAGCGCCTGCGCGCCGGGGTGGCCGCCGGCGACAATGACGCCGACTGGTTGCGCGCGCGGCTGCAGGCCGACGGCGCGCTGTCCGAGGTGGTGATGGCGCAGTGCGCGCGCTGGATGGAGGGAGGCGCGGGGTGAGTGGGGCGCCGCTGCGCATCGGGCTGTCGGCGCGCCTGCTGCACCAGCCGCCGGTCGAGCTGGGCTTCCCCGGCAAGACCCTGCAGTATCTCGAACAGTCGATGGCGCACTGGATCATGTCGCACGGCGCGCTCGCCTTCATGGTGCCGACCATCGGCGAGCATCTGGGGCTGCGGCGCGCGCAGATTTCGGTGCACGACTACGTCGCCGCGCTCGACGGCCTGGTGCTGCAGGGCGGCGCCGACGTCAGCCCGCAGACCTACGGCGAGACGGCGCAGCGTCCGGAGTGGAGCGGTGACCGCGTGCGCGATCTGTACGAGATCGAACTGCTGTGGGAGTTCGTGATCCAGGGCAAGCCGGTGCTCGGCGTATGCCGCGGCGCCCAGCTGATCAACGTCGCCTGCGGCGGCACGCTGTGGCAGGACATCGCCGAGTACGTGCCGGCGGCGGCCGCGCACCGCAACGATGATCTGTACGACCAGCACCATCACGACATCGTCTTCGTGCCCGACAGCCGCATCGCCGGCCTTTATCCGGGCAGCGTGGGCGGGCGGGTGAACAGCATCCACCACCAGGCGGTGCGCGATCTCGGCTCGGATCTGGTGGTGGAGGCGGTGTCGCACGCGGACGGGGTGATCGAGGCGATCCGCTGGACCGGCGCCGGCTACATGTACGGCTGCCAGTGGCATCCGGAATTCCACGGCCGCCAGGCCGATCTGCTCGACGGTGCGCCGATCCTGGGCGATTTCCTGGCCGCTGCGCGCCAGGCGCGCGATGGCGGCGCGGCGGCTTAGGATGGACGCAAGGCGAGGGGTGGGCCGCGGTCAGGCGAGGGCGTCGGCGCTTTCGTTGAGCGACAGCCAGTACATCGCGAGCTGGCCCACGGCCTGCAGGAAGTGCTCGAAATCGACCGGTTTTCGGATGTAGCTGTTGGCGCCGAGGCGATAGGCTTGCTGGATGTCGCGCGATTCGCGCGAGGTGGTGAGCACGACCACGGGCAGCAACGCGGTGCGTTCGTCGGCGCGGATGCGGCGCAGCACCTCGAGGCCGTCGATGCGCGGCAGCTTGAGGTCGAGCAGCACGAGCGAGGGCATCAGCGTGAGGTCGCGCCCGGCATGGCGGCCGGTGCCGAACAGATAGTCGGTGGCCTCGACCCCGTCGTGGGCGACGACGACGGGGTTGGCGATGCGGTTCTTGCCGAAGGCGCGCAGTGTCAGCGCTTCGTCGTCAGGATTGTCCTCGACAAGCAGGATAGGGCGTTCGTAACCCATTTTTTTCCCCTGTTGGCGCCGTCCCTGCACTGACCGGCAATGTTCTGGTGGCGACCGGTCTGTGCCGGCTGTGCCGTGTCTCCCTATGCCGGGAGATCTTCCTGCTTCACGACGAACACCATGTCGTCGCCGCCCCGCGACGACAGCCAGGTGAGCGGCAGGTCGGGGAAGGCGTTGTCGACAATGGCGCGATTATGCCCGACTTCCACCGCCAGCACGCCTCCGGGATTGAGCCGGCTGCGCGCCTGGGCGAGCAGCCGGCGGACGATGTCGAGGCCGTCGTCGCCGGCGGCGAGCGCCATCTGCGGCTCGTGCAGGTATTCGGCGGGCAGCGCGTCCATTGCTTCGGCGGTGACGTAGGGCGGGTTGCTGATGATGAGGTCGAAGGTGCGCCCGGCGGGCAGCGCGTCGAACACGTCGCTGCTCACCAGCTCGATGCGGTCGTCGAGGCCGTAGTCGGCGACGTTGCGCGCGGCGACCTCGAGGGCGTCGGCGGAGAGGTCGATCGCGGTGATGTCGGCGTTGGGATAGACGTGGGCCATCAGGATGGCGAGACAGCCCGAGCCGGTGCACAGGTCGAGCGCGCTGGTGACCGTTTCCGGGTCTTCGACCCAGGGCGCGAAGCCGTCTTCGAGCAGCTCGGCGAAGAACGAGCGCGGCACGATCACGCGCTCATCGACGTAGAAGCGGAAGTCGCCCAGCCAGGCTTCGTGGGTGAGGTAGGCGGTGGGCACGCGCTCGACCGCGCGCCGTTCGATGGCCTCGAACACCGCGACGCGCTCGTCGGACGGAATGCAGGCGTCGAGGAAGGGCTCGAGGCGGTCGAGCGGCAGCGCCAGCGTCGCCAGTACCAGCCAGGCCGCTTCGTCGTAGGTGTCGGCGACGCCGTGGCCGCAGAAGATGCCGGCGCGGTTGAAGCGGGTCACCGCGTAGCGCAGCCAGTCGCGCACGGTGACGAGCTCGGCGAGCGGGCCGCTGTCGTGTTCGTGATGCTCGTGGTCGTGGCCGCAGTCTTCGCAGCTTTCTTGTTCGGAGTCGTGGTGATGTGCGCTCATGGGCTTCTCGGGCCGCGCTCAGGCGGCCAGCAGGGCACGCAGGGTGCCTTCGTAGACGTGGGACAGGGGCTCGACCGCATCGACGTCGATGCACTCGTTGACCTGGTGGATGGAGGCGTTGACCGGGCCGAATTCGACCACTTCGTTGCAGATGTCGGCGATGAAGCGGCCGTCGGAGGTGCCGCCGGTGGTCGACAGCTCGGTGTCCACGCCCAGGGTGTCGCGGATCGCGCCCGACAGCGCGGCGACGAGCTGGCCGCGGCCGGTGATGAAGGGCTTGCCCGACAGATGCCAGTCGATCTCGTAGTGCAGCCCGTGGCGGTCGAGCACCGCATGGGTGCGCGCCTTGAGTTCGTCGGCGGTGGAAACCGAGGCAAAGCGGAAGTTGAACATCACCTCGCACTCACCCGGAATCACGTTGTTGGCGCCGGTGCCGGCGTGGATGTTGGACACCTGCCAGGTGGTCGGCGGGAAGAACTCGTTGCCCTCGTCCCAGCGGATTGCGGCGAGTTCGGCGAGTGCCGGGGCGAACGCGTGGATCGGGTTGCGCGCCAGATGCGGGTAGGCGACGTGGCCCTGCTTGCCCTTCACCCGCAAGGTGCCCGAGAGCGAGCCGCGGCGGCCGTTCTTGATCGTGTCGCCGAGGCGGTCCACCGAGGTGGGTTCGCCGACGATGCAGTAGTCGAGGCGCTCGCCGCGGGCCTTGAGCGCGTCGACCACCTTCACCGTGCCGTGAGTGGCGATGCCTTCCTCGTCGGAGGTGAGCAGCAGCGCGATGCTGCCGGCATGGTCAGGGTGGGCGGCGACGAAGCGTTCGATCGCGGTGACGAAGGCGGCGAGCGAGGACTTCATGTCGGCGGCGCCGCGGCCGTAAAGCTTGCCGTCGCGGATCGTCGGCGTGAACGGCGGCGAGGTCCAGCGCTCGGCGGGGCCCGGCGGCACCACGTCAGTGTGGCCGGCGAAGCACAGCACCGGCGCGGCGTCGCCGCGGCGCGCCCACAGATTGCAGACCCCACCGGTGTCGATGCGCTCGAAACGGAAGCCGAGCGGCGCCAGGCGGCGGGCGATCAGTTCGAGGCAGCCGTCGTCGGCGGGGGTGACGGAGGAGCGGGCGATGAGTTCGCAGGCCAGGGCCAGCGTCGGGGTGTCGGGGGCGGACATGGTTTCTTCTTGTCGTCGGGGGCTAGGTCGATTCGTCGAGCTGCAGCGTGAACTCGCTGAACGAGGCGCCGGCTTCGGGCTGGGTGCGCTCGAAGTCGAACGAGGGTGCGGTCGGATCGGCGACCTTGCTGGCGTCGGCGTTCTTGACCTGAGCGTTGTTGATCAGCCAGTGCAGGTTGGTGGGCGAGTCGGCGTTGGCCAGCGCCTCTTCGAGCGAGATGACCTTGTCGTGATACAGGCGGTACAGATCCTGTTCGAAGGTCTGCGAGCCGGGAGCGAGGGTCTGCTCCATCGCCTCCTTGACCTCGTTGAGGTCGCCGCGCTCGATCAGTTCAGCGACGTGGCGAGTGTTCATCAGCACTTCCACCGCAGGAATGCGCTTGCCGTTGGGCTGGCGCACGAGGCGCTGCGAGATCACCGATTTCAGCGCCACCGCGAGATCGAGATAGAGCAGCGGGCGGTTTTCCAGCGGGAAGAAGTTAACGATGCGGTTGAGTGCGTGGTAGGCGTTGTTGGCGTGCAGCGTGGCCAGGCACAGGTGGCCGGTCTGCGAGTACGACAGCGCGGCCTGCATGGTCTCGCGGTCGCGGATCTCGCCGATCAGGATGCAGTCCGGGGCCTGGCGCATGGCGTTGCGCAAGGCCTCGTGCCAGCTGTGGGTGTCGATGCCGACCTCGCGCTGGTTCACCACCGACAGGCGGTGCTTGAACAGGTATTCGATCGGATCCTCGACGGTGAGGATGTGCCCCGCCTTGTTGCGGTTGCGGTGGTCGATCATCGACGCCAGCGTGGTCGACTTGCCCGAACCGGTGGCCCCGACCACGAGCACCAGGCCGCGTTTCTCCATGACCACGTCGGCAAGCGTGTCCGGCAGGCCGAGGCTGTCGATGGTGGGAATATCGCCCTGGATGAAGCGCACCACCACCGCCACCGAGTTGCGCTGATAGAACACGTTCACGCGGAAGTTGCCGATGTCGCGGCGACCGAACGACAGGTTGAGCTCCTTCTCCTGCTCGAAGCGCGCGATCTGCTCGGCACTGAGCATCTCGTAGACCATGCGCTGGATCATGGGGGGTTCCATGATCTGCTGATTGATCGGCATCGCATGCCCCTGGATCTTGATGTGGATCGCGGCGCCGGCCGAAATGAACAGGTCGGAGGCCTGTTTTTCGGCCATCAGCAGGAACAGCTTGTCGAGAATCATCGGCACGGGCTCCGGGCGGCGGGATGCGGGGAACGCAGGGGAACGAGGGCGGAGCGGGGCGCGCCCGCTCCGCGGTGGGCGCTCAGGCGCCGCGCAGCAGTTCGTTGATGCCGGTCTTGGAGCGGGTCTGGGCGTCGACCTTCTTCACGATCACGGCGCAGTACAGGCTGTACTTGCCGTCGGCCGAAGGCAGGCTGCCCGGCACCACGACGGCGCCCGCGGGAACGCGGCCGTAATGCACTTCGCCGGTCTCGCGGTCGTAGATCCTGGTGCTCTGGCCGATATAGACGCCCATCGAGATCACCGCGTTTTCCTCGACGATCACGCCTTCGACGATCTCCGAGCGCGCGCCGACAAAGACGTTGTCCTCGATGATCACCGGGCCGGCCTGCACCGGTTCGAGCACGCCGCCGATGCCCACGCCGCCCGACAGGTGCACGTTCTTGCCGATCTGCGCGCACGAACCCACGGTGGCCCAGGTATCGACCATGGTGCCCTCATCGACGTAGGCGCCGATGTTCACGTAGGACGGCATCAGCACCACGT
>JAEWVQ010000053.1 GCA_023459095.1 Pseudomonadota bacterium
GCCGCGCGCATCGAATCGGTGATGCGGTCGGCGTACAGCATCGCGGTGCCGTGGATGTGGCGCGCGGCGCGGCCTATGGTCTGGATCAGCGACCGCGCCGAGCGCAGGAAGCCTTCCTTGTCGGCATCGAGGATCGCCACCAGCGACACCTCGGGGATATCCAGCCCCTCGCGCAGCAGGTTGATGCCGATGAGCACGTCGAACTCGCCCAGGCGCAGATCGCGGATGATCTCCACGCGCTCCACGGTGTCGATGTCCGAGTGCAAATAGCGCACGCGCACGCCGTTGTCGGCGAGGTAGTCGGTGAGATCCTCGGCCATGCGCTTGGTGAGCACGGTGACCAGCACGCGCTCCTCGACGGCGACCCGCTTCTTGATCTCGCCGAGGAGGTCGTCGACCTGGGTGGTCGCCGGACGCACCTCGACCACCGGGTCGATCAGCCCGGTCGGCCGCACCACCTGCTCCACCACCTGACCCTGGTGCTGCGCCTCGTAGTCGGCGGGGGTCGCCGACACGAACACGGTCTGCGGCATCAGGCGCTCGAACTCGTCGAACTTCAGCGGCCGGTTGTCGAGCGCCGAGGGCAGGCGGAAACCGTAGCCGACGAGGTTCTCCTTGCGCGAGCGGTCCCCCTTGTACATGCCGCCGACCTGGCCGATGGCGACGTGCGACTCGTCGATGAACATCAGCGCATCGGCCGGCAGGTAGTCGATCAGGGTCGGCGGCGGTTCGCCCGGACCGCGCCCGGACAGGTGCCGCGAGTAGTTCTCGATGCCCTTGCAGAAACCCATTTCGTTGAGCATCTCGAGGTCGAAACGGGTGCGCTGCTCGATGCGCTGCGCCTCCACCAGCTTGCCCTCGCGCTGGAAGCAGGCGATGCGCTCGGCGAGTTCCTCCTTGATCGCCTCGATCGCCTTCAGCACGGTGGCGCGCGGCGTCACGTAGTGACTGGAGGGATACACCGTGAAGCGCACCAGCTTCTGCCGCAGATGGCCGGTGAGCGGATCGAACAGGGTCAGATGCTCGACCTCGTCGTCGAAGAGCTCGATGCGCACCGCCAATTCCGCGTTCTCCGACGGAAACACGTCGATCACGTCGCCGCGCACGCGGAAGGTGCCGCGGCGGAAATCCATGTCGGCGCGCGTGTACTGCATCGCCACCAGGCGCTGGATCAGGTCGCGCTGGGCGAAGCGCTCGCCCTCGCGCAGATGCAGCACCATGGCGTGGTAATCGACCGGATCGCCGATGCCGTAGATGCACGACACCGTGGCCACGATCACCACGTCGCGGCGCTCCATCAGGCTCTTGGTTGCCGATAGCCGCATCTGCTCGATGTGCTCGTTGATCGACGAATCCTTTTCGATGAAGAGGTCGCGCGACGGCACGTAGGCTTCGGGCTGGTAGTAGTCGTAGTAGCTGACGAAGTACTCGACCGCGTTCTCCGGCAGGAACTCGCGAAACTCTGCGTACAACTGCGCCGCCAGCGTCTTGTTCGGCGCCAGCACCAGCGCCGGGCGGCCCATGCGCGCGATCACGTTGGCCATGGTGTAGGTCTTGCCCGAGCCGGTGACGCCGAGCAGGGTCTGATACATCAGACCGTCCTCGATACCCTCGCACAGCAGCCGGATCGCCTCCGGCTGGTCGCCCGCCGGGGCGAACGGCCGGTGCAGCCGGAACGGACTGCCTTCGAAACAGACGACCTCGCCGCCCGCCCCGGAACCGCTTTCGCTGCCACTGCCGCCCATGCTCTGCATGCTAGAATTTCCGCCTCGTTTCAGCCGTCTGCACCACGATGGTGCCCCCGGCGAATGCAAACGCCGATTATTCCCCAGATCGCGGTCCAAGGCACGGCCCCCGCCGCTCCGGACGCGATCGAACCGCTACAGCTACTGGAGCCGACATGTCCGCATCGATCTTCGCCGCCGTCGAAATGGCGCCCCGTGACCCGATCCTTGGCCTCAACGAGGCCTTCGCCGCCGACACCCGCGCGGAGAAGGTGAACCTCGGCGTCGGCGTCTACTACGACGACAATGGCAAGATCCCCCTGCTCGCCGCCGTGCGCGCCGCCGAAAAGGCCCGCCTCGAAACCATGCCACCGCGCGGCTACCAGCCCATCGAAGGCCCCGCCGCCTACAACAACGCGGTGCAGAACCTGCTGTTCGGCAAGGACTCCGCGCTGCTCGCCAACGGCCAGGTGGTGACCGTCGAGGCCCTCGGCGGCACCGGTGCGCTCAAGGTCGGCGCCGACTACCTGAAGCGCCTGCTGCCCGGCGCCACCGTGTACATCTCCGATCCGAGCTGGGAAAACCACCGCGCGCTGTTCGAGTCCGCCGGCTTCCCGGTGGAGAACTACCCCTACTACGACGCCGCCACCCGCGGGGTGAACTTCGCCGCGATGAAGGCCAAGCTCGACAGCCTGCAGCCGGGCGCCATCGTCGTGCTCCACGCCTGCTGCCACAACCCCACCGGTGCCGACCTGAGCGACGCGCAGTGGGACGAAGTGGTCGCCGCCTGCCGCGAACGCAAGCTGGTGCCCTTCCTCGACATGGCCTACCAGGGTTTCGCCGACGGCATCGACGCCGACGCCGTCGCAGTGCGTGCCTTCTCCGCCAGCGGCCTGCAGTTCTTCGTTTCCAGCTCGTTCTCGAAGAGCTTCTCGCTGTACGGCGAGCGCGTCGGCGCGCTGTCCATCGTCACCGCCGGCAAGGACGAAGCCGCGCGCGTGCTGTCCCAGGTCAAGCGCGTGATCCGCACCAACTACTCCAACCCGCCGATCCACGGCGGCGCCATCGTCGCCGCGGTGCTCAACTCCGCCGAACTGCGCCAGCAGTGGGAAGACGAGCTCGCCGGCATGCGCGACCGCATCCGCGCGATGCGCACCGGCCTCGTCGACAGCCTGAAGGCGGCCGGCGTCGCCCAGGACTTCTCCTTCGTCATCAAGCAGCGCGGCATGTTCTCGTATACCGGGCTGAGCGCCGCCCAGGTCGAGCAGCTCAAGAGCGACTTCGGCATCTACGCCGTATCCACCGGTCGTATCTGCCTCGCTGCGCTGAACTCGAAGAACATCGGCTATGTCGCCAAGGCGATCGCCGAGGTGGTCAAGGGCTGACCCCGCCCGACGGGAACCGGCGATACACACGATTGCTGGTTCTTGTTGACGAAGCCGCAAACCATGTCTAGAATGCGCGGCTCTGTTCCTCGATAGCTCAGTCGGTAGAGCGACGGACTGTTAATCCGCAGGTCCCTGGTTCGAGCCCAGGTCGAGGAGCCAGAAACGAAAAGCCAATCCCCCGGGGTTGGCTTTTCGTTTCTGGCTGCCTTGCGAACGCGGCGGATTGCACTGGAGAGCGCCTGCCCCTGCCGCGTCGCGCCGCCCTCACCGGCGGCAGCCCCTGAAACGCCGCTCGGCGTGATTTTCTTCATGCTTTCATCGCTGTCGCGATTGCGTAGCGCTCGGCGAAAAGCTCGCTGTCATGCGATCATGACGCCTGCGCGCAACCGCCTTGCCGAACGCGCGCCGGGCGTACCGCCGCACTGGCCGACGCCCTTGCAGCAGCAGAATTCCGAGCAATTCCCGAAGGTTTCGAACATGACCCGAGCCGCATCGAGGCGACTGCTTCAGTGCAGCCTGCTTCTTCTTCTGTGCGCGCCGCTCTCCGCGGTTTTCGCGCAGGACGTGATGCGCTTGCTGCCGCTGTCGCTCGAGGAGCTGATCAACACCCCCATCGTCACCGCGTCGCGGCGCGTCGAGTTGCGCGACCACACGCCGGCGCATGTGGTGGTGGTGACCCGCGAGCAGATCCGCGAGCGCCGCTACCGCAATCTCGGCGACCTGCTCGGCGACCTGCCCGGGGTCGACTTCATGCGCGGCACCAAATCGTCGAGCTACAACAACTTCAGCGTGCAGGGCTACAACAGCAACAACAAGCTGCTGATCATGCTCGACGGCGTGCGCATCGACCATCCGGCCGGCGGCAAGATCCCGGTGGCGGAGAACTACGCGCTGTTCATGGCGCGCCAGGTCGAAGTGCTGTACGGGCCGGCCGCGGCACTGTACGGCGCGGATGCGGTGGCGGGCGTGATCAACATCATCACCGACCGCCCCGACCCGGCGCAGCAGAGCTGGGTAGCGGTCGGCGGCGGACGCTTCGACAGCCGCGAAGCGAGCTTCATGGCGGTGGCGCAGCCCGCCGAGCGCGTCGCACTCACCGTGGGTGGCCATACCCAGCGCAGCGACCGCGCACCGCTCGACCACTACTATCCTGCGGACTTCCCGCGCGTGGACGCGCGCACCTTCGATGGCGACATCGCGGTGCCAGCGAATGCGCGCGAACGCTACGTGGATCGCATCACCAGCCACAGCGTGTACGCCCGCATCGATCTCGGCGAGCAGTTCAGCTTCGGCCACTACCGCAACGCCTTCAGCCAGCCCACCAGCACCGGAGACCGCCCCGACACCGCGCTCTACCGCCGCGACGCGCGCTGGGAGACCGCGGCCGACACCACCTACGGCCGGCTGCGCTTCGACCTCGGCGCCGAGCTCAGTGGCGAACTGCTGATCGACCACGCCCGCCACGAGGTCGATCCCCGCTCGCGCTACATCAACATCTACACCGGTTTCGAGGACCAGGGCTACGCCTACGCCAAGGCCACCCGCACCGGCATCGAGCAATCCCTGCAATGGCAGGCCTCCGCCGCGCACGGCGTGCAGATGGGCCTCGGCTATCACGACTACGAGGCCGTGCAGACGCCCGACCTGCCGCGCCCCTACCGCCGTTCGCGCGGCACCGCCGGCCAGGGCCTGACCCACGCCAACACCGACCTGCCGATCCGCATCTTCAAGGCCACCTACCACAACGTGTTCGCCTACGCCCAACTGCAGTCGGACTGGGGCGCGCACTTCTCGACCATGGTCGGCGTGCGCCACGACGACCACTCCGGCTACGGCAGCAGCACCAATCCGCGCATCGGCGCGGTGTGGCGCCCGCACGACCAGCACGTGCTGAAGGTGCTGTACGGCCAGGCGTTCCGCGCGCCCTCGCCCGAGGAGTCGCTGTCCGCGTTCGGCACGTTCAGCGGCGCGCGCGATGCCGACGGCCGTTACCTCGGCTCGGGCTTTCGTGCCCCCAACGCCGACATCGAGCCGGAAACCGCACGCACGCTGAGCCTGACCTGGGACTGGCGGCCGCGGCCCGACGTCAATCTGGTCGCCAACCTGTACCACAGTCGCATCCGCAACCTGATCGTCACCGTCGACGAGGCCGTGCCCACGCAGTACATCCCCGGCGCGGTGCTGAGCAAGACCTCCACCAAGGACAATGCCGGCGAGGAAACCCACACCGGCCTCGACCTCATCGGCCAGTGGCGCTTCCGCCTGGGGCCGCGCTGGAGCGGCGACGTGTGGGGCAGCTTCAGCCTCGCCGACGGCAAGGTGCGCGAAGGCCGCAACGCACGCGAGTGGGACCTCAGCTATGTCGCGCAGCGCAAGCTCAAGCTCGGCACCACCTTCCGCTATCTCGACCAATTCACCGTCACCCCCCGCCTGCAGTGGATCGGCGAAACCGGCACCGGGCGCAAGGACCCCGCCGCCCCGGGCCGCCGGCTGAAGACCGACAGCTACCTGGTGGTCGGCCTGTACCTGGGCTGGCACGGTCTGTTCGACGGCCGCGCCAGCCTGTGGCTGGATATCGACAATCTGTTCGACGCGCGCTACCACGTCGCCCACGGCTCGGCCGGCACCACCTTCGTCGACATGCCGCAGCAGCCGCGGACCTGGATGGCGACGCTGGAGTACCGCTTCTAGATGCGTCGGCGGGCCACCCTCGCAGCCCTCTGCGCCACGCTGTGCTGCGGTTCGCTCGCGGCCCAGCCGGCGGCGGCGCCCGAACACGCCCTGAAGGCGGTCTTGCTGTTCAAGCTGCCGCTGTTCGTGTATCGCGCGCAGCCACCCGGCGGCGACAGCGTGGTCCTGTGCGTGCTCGGCCACAGCGGCCTGGAGGACGCGCTGCAGGAACTCGCGGCGACGCCCATCGACGGCCGCCGCGTCGAGTTGCGCACGCTGCAGTCCGGCGCCGGCGCGCAGGGCTGCGAGTTGCTCTTCATCGGGCGCTCGGAGAGCCGCAGGCTTGCCGACCTGCTCGATGCGGTGAAGGCGGCGACGGCGGTCACGGTGTCCGACATCGAAGGCTTCGCCGCCGCCGGCGGCATGGTCGAGCTCGGCGTACGCGGCGAGGGCAAGGGCCTCGCGATCATCATCAACCGCCGCGCCGCGCGCGCCCACGGCATCGAGTTCAATGCCCAGCTGCTGCGCCTGGCGCGCACGGTGGGGGACTAGCGCGATGGCCGGCCCGGCCCCTGCCCCCACCGCTACGCCCGCCACACGGACGCGCGTCCGGCCGCGCCTGCCGACCACGCTGGGCGGCCGCCTGATCCTGCTCAACGCGCTCGCGCTGCTGCTTGCAACCTCGCTGGTGTTCGCGCTGATGGCCTACCAGCAGCAGCGCCTGCTGCGTTCCGAATGGGTGGCGTCGCTGTCGGCGCAGGCCGCGCTGATCGCCAGCAACAGCCGCGCGGCGGTGTCGTTCTCCGACCGCGTGGAAGCCGAACGCCTGCTGCAGGCGCTCGCCGCCAGCCCGCTGGTGCTCGAGGCCCGCCTCGTGCTGCCCGACGGCGAGGTCTTCGCCGCCTACCGCCCGCCTCCCGGCGCGCCCCCGTCCCCCGCAGCCGCGCCGGTTCCGCCCGACGCCGGCCCTGCGGGACACGTGTTCGCCGCCGACACCCTGACCGTATGGGCGCCGGTGCCCGAAGGTGGCAGCATCGTTGCGCGCCTCGAGCTGGTGGCCGCGCTCGAACACATCCACCAGGTGTTCCGCCGCGCCGTGGTCGAGACCATCGGCATCCTGCTGGTCGTGCTCGCGCTGTCGCTGGCGGTCTCGTCGCGGACGATGCGCCGCCTGCTCGCGCCGATCCGCGAGCTGCGCGAGTTGCTGCGCCTGCTCACCGTCGCCCCGCGCCTGCGCGCGCGCGCCACGCCGCGCGGCGGTGACGAGATCGCGGCGCTGAGCCGCGGACTGAACGAACTGATCGACGCGGTGCAGGCGCGCGATGCCGAACTCGCCGACTACCGCGGCAACCTCGAGCGCCTGGTCGAGCAGCGCACCCGCGCGCTGGAGGCGGCGATCGACGACACCCGTCGCGCCAACCAGGCGAAGTCGAGCTTCCTCGCTCACATGAGCCACGAGATCCGCACCCCGATGAACGCCATCATCGGCCTCGGCAAGCTGCTGCGGCGCTCGCCGCTGGCGCGCCAGCAGCGCGACCAGCTCGACAAGATCCTGGCCTCGTCCGATGCCCTGCTCGGCGTCATCGACGACGTGCTCGACTACTCGCGCATCGAGGCCGGCAAGTTGTCGCTCGAGGCGATCGCGTTCGAACTCTCCACGCTGTGCGAGCGCGTACTCGGCGTGGTCGCGCTGCGCGCCGAGGAGAAGGGCGTCGAACTGCTGCTGCGCATCGGCGACGGCGTACCGCCCCGCCTCGTCGGCGATCCGCTCCGCCTCGGCCAGGTACTCATCAACCTGCTCGGCAACGCGGTGAAATTCACCGAACGCGGCGAAGTCGTGCTCGAGATCACCTGCGAACCGGACGCGCCCGCGGGCAGCGTGGCGCTGCGCTTCAGCGTCAGCGACACCGGCATCGGCATCGCCGCGGACAAGCTCGCCGGGCTGTTCCAGCCCTTCGCCCAGGGCGACGACACGATCACCCGGCGCTTCGGTGGCACCGGCCTCGGCCTGTCGATCTGCGCCCAGCTCGTGCGCCTGATGGGCGGCACCATCGAGGTCGATGCGGCCCCCGGTCAGGGCGCGCGCTTTGACGTCCGCGTGGCCCTGCCGGTGGCCACGCCGCCAACGCCGGCCGCCGCCGCCGCACCGCCCAGTGTGCTGCACCATGCGCTGGTGATCGCCGACCGCGCCACGACCTGCGCCGTGCTCGAGGAGATGTGCGCACGGCTCGGCCTGCGCACCGAATCGCACCGCACCGGCGGCGCCGGCCTCGCGCGCCTCGCGCAGGCCGCGGCCGACGGCGATCCGTTCGACCTCGTGCTGGTCGATTGGCGCCTCGCCGACAGCGAAGGCCTGCAGGTCGCACAGCGCATCCGCGGCGCGCACGCCACCGGCCGCGCCCCGGCGGTGGTGCTGCTGGTGACCAACGGCGGCTACGAGACGGTCGCCGACCGACTCGCCGCGGCCGGCGTCGCCGCGGTGCTGGTCAAGCCGGTACAGCCCGCCGCGCTGCGCGACGCCCTGCTCGAAGCCACGACCGCGGGTCGCCTGCGCCCGGCGGCCACCGAACGCGACGCCCCCGACCTCAGTCCGCTGCACGGCGCGGCGGTGCTGGTGGTGGACGACCTCCCGCTCAACCGCGAAGTGGCGCGCGCGTTTCTCGAGCACGCCGGCCTCGTGGTGGACGAGGCCGGCACCGGCCGCGAGGCGATCGAGCGCCTGTCGCAACGCGCTTACGACCTGGTGCTGATGGACGTGCAGATGCCGGTGCTCGACGGCCTCGCCGCGGCGCGCCTGATCCGCGGCATGCCGCGCCACCGCGCGCTGCCCATCCTGGCGATGACCGCCCATGCCACCGCCGCCGACCGCGCGCAGAGCCTGGCCGCCGGCATGAACGACCACCTCACCAAGCCGATCGACCCAGACGCGCTGTATGCCGCACTGCTCACCTGGATCGCCCCCGGCG
>JAEWVQ010000054.1 GCA_023459095.1 Pseudomonadota bacterium
TGGACAACGGTTACGATGGGGCGCAGGTCGGCGCGCTGTGGGCGCTCGGCGTGCTCGCCGAGATCGGCGTGTTCATGTTGATGCCGCGCCTGATGAAACGCGTCGCGCTGCGCACCGTGCTGCTGGCCGCTTTCGCCTGCGCGGCGCTGCGTTTCGTGCTCACCGGCTGGGGCGTGGGCAGCATCGTGCTGGTCGCGGTCGCTCAGTTGCTGCACGGTATCACCTTCGGTGCCCACCATGCGGCGGCGATCGCCGCGGTGAACCAGTGGTTCCCCGGGCGACTCCAAGCTCGGGGGCAGGCCTTGTACGGCAGTCTGTCGTTCGGCGCCGGCGGCATGCTCGGCGCGCTGGTCAGTGGCTATGCCTGGGAGACGGTGGGGGCGGCGTGGACCTTCACCCTGGGGTCGGCATTCGCGCTCGCCGGGCTGGTCTGGATGCTGTATGGCTGGCGCGCGGCGCCGCACGAGCGGACATGAGGCACGAAAGAAGGCGCGCGCGCCATGAACACAAGGAGGGGAGCATGAAGCAGTTGCACAGGAACCTGTTGCCGGCGGTGCTCGCCGCCAGCGTGGCGGTGGCGTGTCAGACGGTGCAGACCACCGGGAGCGGGGCGGTCGGCGTCGATCGTGGGCAGATGATGATGGTGTCGGCGCAGGAAATCGATCAGGCGTCGAATCAGCAGTATCAGCAGGTGTTGCTCGAGGCGCGGCGCAAGAACGCGCTCAACCGCGATGCCGCGCTGGTGCAGCGCGTGCGCGCCATCGCTGCGCGCCTGGAGCCGCAGACCGCAGCCTTCCGCAGCGATGCCCCGGGCTGGAAGTGGGAGGTGAACGTGATCACCTCGAACGAGCTCAACGCCTGGTGCATGGCGGGCGGCAAGATCGCGATCTACACCGGGTTGATCGAGCGCCTGAAACTCACCGACGACGAGATCGCCGCGGTGATGGGGCACGAGATCGCCCATGCGCTGCGCGAGCACGCGCGCGAGCGGGTGTCGAAGGCGATGGCGACCGGGCTTGGCGTTTCGGTGGCGGGTGCGCTGCTCGGAGTCGGGCAGGCGGGGCAGGATCTGATGGGCACGGTGGCGAAGGTGACGTTCGAGTTGCCCAACTCGCGCCTGCACGAGACCGAGGCCGACCGCATCGGCGTCGAGCTCGCCGCCCGCGCCGGTTACGATCCGCGCGCCGCGGTGGGGCTGTGGGACAAGATGGCGACGCAGTCCTCCGGAGCACCGCCGCAGTGGTTGTCGACCCACCCGTCGCACGCCAGCCGGCAGCAGGATCTGGCCAACTACGCGGCCCGCGTGATGCCGCTGTACGAGCAGGCGCGCAGACGTTGACAAGGGCAAAGGCGTCGGCTACCAAGTCGGGCGCCCCTGTGAAATAATCGAAATCTTTTCTTTCCGCGGAATTGCACTGGATGGAAGCCCAAACGCTGTACGAAAAACTCTGGTCGAGCCACGTCGTTCACCAGGAGAGCGACGGCACGGCGCTGATCTACATCGATCGCCACCTCGTTCACGAAGTCACCAGCCCGCAGGCCTTTGAAGGCCTGAAGCTCGCCGGCCGCAAACCGTGGCGGATTTCGTCGATCGTCGCCACCGCCGACCACAACACGCCGACCGACCACTGGGAACTCGGCATCCAGGATCCGGTGTCGCGCCAGCAGGTCGAGACGCTGGACGCCAACCTCCGTGAAGTCGGCTCGCTCGCCTATTTCCCGTTCAAGGATGCGCGCCAGGGCATCGTGCATGTGATCGGGCCGGAAAACGGTGCCACCCTGCCGGGCATGACCGTGGTCTGCGGCGATTCGCACACCTCGACGCACGGCGCCTTCGCCTGTCTGGCGCACGGCATCGGCACCTCCGAGGTCGAGCACGTGATGGCGACCCAGTGCCTGCTGCAGAAGAAGTCGAAGACCATGCTGATCAAGGTCGAGGGCGAACTCGGCCGCGGCGTCACCGCCAAGGATGTGGTGCTCGCCATCATCGGCAGGATCGGCACCGCCGGTGGCACCGGTTATGCGATCGAGTTCGGTGGCAGCGCGATCCGCTCGCTGTCGATGGAAGGGCGCATGACCGTGTGCAACATGGCGATCGAGGGCGGCGCGCGCGCCGGCCTGGTGGCCGTCGACCAGACCACCATCGACTATCTCAAGGACAAGCCGTTCGCCCCCACGGGCGCGCAGTGGGAGGCCGCGGTCGCCTACTGGCGTACGCTGAAGTCCGACGACGGCGCGGTGTTCGACCAGGTCGTCGAACTCGACGCCGCGTCCATCCAGCCGCAGGTCACCTGGGGCACCTCGCCGGAGATGGTCACCACGGTCGATGGTCGCGTGCCCGATCCGGCGGCGATCGCCGATCCGGTCAAGCGCGAAGGCGTGGAGCGCGCGCTCAAGTACATGGGGCTGGCGCCCAACACCCCGATCAACGAGATCCCGGTCGACCAGGTGTTCATCGGTTCGTGCACCAACTCGCGCATCGAGGATCTGCGCGAGGCAGCGGCGGTCGCCAAAGGCCGCAGCAAGGCCGCCAACGTGCGTCGCGTGCTGGTGGTGCCGGGGTCCGGGCTGGTCAAGCGCCAGGCCGAAGCCGAAGGCCTCGATAAGGTGTTCGTCGAAGCCGGTTTCGAATGGCGCGAGCCGGGCTGTTCGATGTGTCTGGCGATGAACGCCGACCGTCTCGAACCGGGCGAGCGTTGCGCCTCGACCTCCAACCGCAACTTCGAAGGCCGTCAGGGCGCCGGCGGGCGCACCCATCTGGTGAGCCCGGCGATGGCCGCGGCTGCCGCGGTGACCGGGCACTTCACCGACGTGCGCACCCTGAACTGACAGCACAGGCAGAACCATGAAACCGTTTACCGTTCTCGATGCCATCGTCGCGCCGCTCGACCGCGCCAACGTCGACACCGATGCGATCATCCCCAAGCAGTTCCTGAAGTCGATCAAGCGCAGCGGCTTCGGCCCCAACCTGTTCGACGAGTGGCGCTACCTCGACGTCGGCCAGCCCGGCCAGGATTGCACCGACCGCCCGAAAAATCCCGACTTCGTGCTCAATCAGGCGCGCTACCAGGGCGCGCAGGTGCTGCTCGCGCGCGACAACTTCGGCTGCGGCAGCTCGCGCGAGCATGCGCCGTGGGCGCTCGAAGACTACGGCTTCCGCGTCATCATCGCGCCCAGCTTCGCCGACATCTTCTTCAACAACAGCTTCAAGAACGGCCTGCTGCCGATCAAGCTGGATGCGGCCGAGCTCGACGTGCTGTTCGCGCAATGCGAAGCCACCGAAGGCTATCGCCTGAAGATCGATCTCGCGGCACAGACCATCACCCGCCCGGACGGCAAGGCGATCGCCTTCGACGTCGATCCCTTCCGCAAGGAATGCCTGCTGAACGGCTGGGACGACATCGGCCTCACCCTGCGCCATGCCGACAAGATCCGTGCCTTCGAAGACAAGCGTCGCGCCGAGCACCCCTATTATTTCGCCTGAGCCGTCGCGGCCCGGGTTTGTGTGGAGACAGACTGGATGAAGATTTGCGTGTTGCCGGGTGACGGCATCGGTCCCGAAATCACGGCGCAGGCCGTGCGTGTGCTGGGCGCGCTCGATCTGAAAATCGAACTCGAGGAGGCGCTGCTTGGCGGCAGCGCGGTGGATGCCACCGGCACCCCCTACCCGGAAGCCACCCAGAAGCTCGCGCGCGCGGCCGACGCCGTGCTGCTCGGCGCGGTCGGCGGGCCGAAGTGGGATGCGCTGCCGCGCGAGCAGCGCCCCGAGCGCGGTCTGCTCGGCATTCGCAAGGATCTGGGGCTGTTCGCCAACCTGCGTCCGGCCATTCTCTACCCTGAACTGGCCAACGCCTCCACGCTCAAGCCCGAGGTGGTGTCCGGGCTCGACATCCTGATCGTGCGCGAACTCACCGGCGACATCTACTTCGGCCAGCCGCGCGGCATCGAGGTACGCGAGGTCGAGGGTACGTCGCAGCGCGTGGGCTGGAACACCATGATCTACGCCGAGTACGAAATCCGCCGCATCCTCAAGGTGGCGTTCGAGGCGGCGCAGAAGCGCGGCAAGCGCCTGTGCTCGGTGGACAAGATGAACGTGCTCGAAACCACTCAACTCTGGCGCGACATTGCCGAAGAAATGGCGAAGGATTTCCCTGACGTCGAGCTCTCCCACATGCTGGTCGATAACGCCGCGATGCAGCTGGTGCGCAACCCCAAGCAGTTCGACGTGATGGTCACCGGCAACATGTTCGGCGACATCCTGTCGGACGAGGCGTCGATGCTCACCGGCTCGATCGGCATGCTGCCGTCGGCGTCGCTGGACGCCAACAACAAGGGGTTGTATGAGCCTTCGCACGGTTCGGCGCCCGACATCGCCGGCAAGGGCGTGGCCAATCCGCTCGCCACCATCCTGTCGGCGGCGATGATGCTGCGCTACACCTTCAATCAGGAAGAGGCGGCGCTGCGGATCGAGGCTGCGGTCAAGAAGGTGCTTGCGCAGGGCTTCCGGACCGGCGACATTTACGAGCCGGGCACGACGAAGGTCGGTACGAAGGAAATGGGCGACGCGGTGCTGGCAGCACTCTGAGGACGCTCCGGGATTTTTTGGTTCGAGGTGATGTGATGAAGCGAGTAGGGCTGGTTGGCTGGCGCGGGATGGTCGGTTCCGTGCTGATGCAGCGCATGGTGGAAGAGGGTGATTTCGCCCATATCGAGCCGGTGTATTTCTCCACGTCGGCAGCGGGCGGCAAGGCCCCGGTGTTCGGTGGCAAGGACGCGGCGCTGCCGCTGCAGGATGCGATGAGCGTCGAGGCCCTGAAGGCCTGCGACATCGTCATCACCTGCCAGGGGGGCGACTACACCAAGGAGGTCTATCCGCAGCTGCGCGCGGCGGGCTGGAACGGTCACTGGATCGACGCGGCGTCCGCGCTGCGCATGGCCGACGACGCGGTGATCATCCTCGATCCGGTCAACATGCACGTGATCAAGGATGCGCTCGCCAAGGGCGGCAAGAACTGGATCGGCGGCAACTGCACGGTGTCGCTGATGCTGATGGGCCTGGGCGGCCTGTTCAAGCACGACCTCGTCGAGTGGGTGTCGGCGATGACCTATCAGGCCGCTTCCGGCGCCGGTGCGCAGAACATGCGCGAACTGATCGCGCAGATGGGCACCATTCACGCCTCGGTTGCCGACCTGCTCGCCGACCCCGCCTCCGCGATCCTCGACATCGACCGCAAGGTTGCCGAGACCATCCGTTCGGACGCCTTCCCGAAGAAGAACTTCCGCAACACCCCGCTCGCCGGCAGCCTGATCCCCTGGATCGATGTGCCGGTCGAGGGTGGCCAGTCCAAGGAAGAGTGGAAGGGCGGTGCCGAGTGCAACAAGATCCTCGGCAAGCCGGCCTTCCGCAGCGCGGGCAGCATCCCCATCGATGGCCTGTGTGTGCGCATCGGCGCCATGCGCTGCCACTCGCAGGGTCTGACCATCAAGCTCAAGAAGGACGTGCCGCTCGACGAGGTCAGCGAGATCATCGCCACCGCCAACGACTGGGTCAAGGTGGTGCCCAACGAGCGCGAGATCTCCGAACGTGAGCTGACCCCGGCCGCCGTGACCGGTACGCTGACCGTGCCGGTCGGCCGCCTGCACAAGCTGGCGATGGGGCCCGACTACCTTGGCGCGTTCACGGTCGGCGACCAACTGCTGTGGGGCGCGGCCGAGCCGCTGCGCCGCATGTTGCGCATCCTCATCGAGGACTGATTGCTCGCCTCTAGCGGCCCGGTGCATCCACCCTGCGGTGGGGCGCCGGGCCGTGTCGTGTCGGTGCCTCGGCACCTCGCGCAATCCCGGCGTTATTCCGTTTGCGCAGAAACAA
>JAEWVQ010000055.1 GCA_023459095.1 Pseudomonadota bacterium
GGCTTTCTGGAAACGGAAAAGGCCGTTGAACCTTACGGATCAACGGCCTTCGAAATATTTGGTGGTGATGGGCAGAATCGAACTGCCGACCTACGGGTTATGAATCCGTCGCTCTAACCGTCTGAGCGACATCACCAACAGAGCGCGCGAATATAGCGGGTGTCCGGGGTGGCCGTCAATACCTTGTGCGCGACTGGGTGCGTTGGGGTGGGGCGGCGGGAGGGCTTCGGCGGGGCGGCGAGGGCTTGATTTATAAGGGGTTTGAATTGACAGGGAGGGGCGGGATCGGAGATGATCGGCGCTCTCCTCCCAGCCCAGCCCGGAATCCCGGCCTACTTCATTGCGCGCCCTGCCTTACTTGCTTGCAGCAGCCTTGTTTGCCCTCGGACCCGGTGGGCAGGCGCTTGCCGGGCTGATCCGGCCGATTCCGCCCGAGGCCAAGGAAATGGTGATGGTGTTCGCCGGCACCGGCGTGGTCACGGTGAAGAGCAAGGGGCTGCTGGGCGTGTTCAAGAAGGACACCGTGCTCAGCCTCAGCCCCGGCTCGCAGATCCGCGACACCGCCAACCGCATCGTGCTGCCGTCCTATGTGGCGGGCGAGTACAAGGTGCGCGCGCTGATCGACCGCAATGGCCAGGTGCACCGGGTGTGGGTGCTCACCCCGGAAGAGCTCGCGGCCTCCGAAGCCAAGAAGTGACGGCCCCGCGCCCGGCAACGCTTTCCCCTGCAGTGATCGAATTCCAATGAAAAAGCTGTACATCCGCACCTTCGGGTGCCAGATGAACGAGTACGACTCCGACAAGATGGCGGACGTGCTCGGTGCCAGTGAAGGCATCACCAAGACCGACAATCCCGAAGAGGCCGACGTCATCCTGTTCAACACCTGTTCGGTGCGCGAGAAGGCGCAGGAGCGGGTGTTCCACGATCTGGGCCGGGTCCGGCTGCTCAAGCAGCAGAATCCCGACCTCATCATCGGCGTCGGCGGTTGCGTGGCGAGCCAGGAGGGCGAGGCCATCGTCAAGCGCGCGCCCTATGTGGACGTGGTGTTCGGGCCGCAGACCCTGCACCGCCTGCCGGCGCTGATCGAGGCACGCAAGAAGAGCGGGCGCTCGCAGGTGGACATTTCCTTCCCGGAAATCGAAAAGTTCGACGCCATGCCGCCGGCGCGCGTCGAGGGCGCGAGCGCCTTCGTGTCGATCATGGAAGGCTGCTCCAAGTACTGCACGTTCTGCGTGGTGCCCTACACCCGGGGTGAGGAGGTGTCGCGCCCGCTGGAGGACGTGCTCGCCGAAATCGCCGGACTCGCGGCGCAGGGCGTCAAGGAAGTGACCCTGCTCGGGCAGAACGTCAACGCCTGGCGCGGCGAACTGGTGCGCGAGGGCGAGGAAGAGGGCGATTTCGCCTTCCTGCTCGAATGCGTGGCGGAGATTCCGGGCATCGAGCGCATCCGTTACACCACCTCGCATCCGCGCGAGATGACGCAGCGCCTGTTCGACGCCTACGCGAAGATCCCCAAGCTGGTGTCGCAGCTCCATCTGCCGGTGCAGTCGGGCTCGGACCGCGTGCTCGCGGCAATGAAGCGCGGCTATTCGGTGCTCGAATTCAAGTCGGTGGTGCGCAAGCTGCGCGCGGCGCGGCCGGATCTGTCGCTGTCTTCCGACTTCATCGTCGGCTTCCCGGGCGAGACCGAGGAGGATTTCGAGAAGACCATGAAGCTGATCGACGAGGTCGGTTTCGACGGTTCCTTCAGTTTCGTCTACAGCCCGCGCCCGGGCACGCCGGCGGCCGACCTCGAGGACACCGTGCCGCAGGCGACCAAGCTCGCCTGGCTCGCGCGCCTGCAAAAGCGCATCGACGAGCAGGCGCAGGCAGTCAGCCAGGCGATGGTCGGTTCGGTGCAGCGCATCCTGGTCGAAGGCGCCTCGCGCAAGGATGCCGAGGAGCTGATGGGGCGCACCGACAACAACCGCGTGGTCAATTTCCCGGCGCCGTCGCCGCATCGCGACCGCCTCGTCGGCCAGTTCATCGACGTGCGCATCACCGCCGCGCTGCCGCACAGCCTGCGCGGCGAGATCGTCACGCGGGAGTCCTGATGGCGAAAACGCTGGAAGTGTTCTTCGAGCCGGTCGACAACGTCCGGCTCGCCAACCTGTGCGGCGCGCTCGACGAGAATCTGCGCCAGATCGAGAACGCCTTCGACATCACGGTGAGCCGCCGCGGCGAGCAGTTCACCCTGCACGGCCATCCGGCCCAGGTGCTGCGCGGCGAGATGGCGCTCAAGCACTTCTACGAACGCGCCGCCGCCGACCTGTCGCAGGACGACGTGCAGCTCGGCCTGATCGAAATCGCCAGCCGCGGCAACGACGCCGCGCAGCCGGCGCCGGTGCTGCTCACCCGGCGCAGCGAACTGCACGGTCGCACGCCGCGCCAGGTCGAGTACCTGCGCCATATTCAGGACCACGACATCACCTTCGGTATCGGCCCGGCCGGCACCGGCAAGACCTATCTCGCGGTGGCGAGCGCGGTCGATGCCTTCGAGCGCGACCTGGTCGAGCGCATCATCCTCACCCGGCCCGCGGTCGAGGCCGGCGAGCGCCTGGGCTTTCTGCCCGGCGATCTGGCGCAGAAGGTCGATCCCTATCTGCGTCCGCTCTACGACGCGCTCTACGACCTGATGGGCTTCGACCGCGTCGGCAAGCTGTTCGAGCGCGGCAGCATCGAGATCGCGCCGCTCGCCTTCATGCGCGGGCGTACGCTGAACAATGCCTTCATCATTCTCGACGAGGCGCAGAACACCACCCCCGAACAGATGAAGATGTTCCTCACCCGCATCGGCTTCGGCGCCAAGGCGGTGGTGACCGGCGATCTCACCCAGGTCGATCTGCCGCGCGGCAACCGCAGCGGGCTGATGGAGGCGCGCGACATCCTGGCCCGGGTGCGCGGCATCGCCTTTACCGAATTCAGGAAGGAAGACGTCGTGCGTCACCCGCTGGTGGCGCGCATCGTCGAGGCTTACGACAACCAGACGGCGCGCGAGGCCGCACAGAACAAGGATACGCACGATGCCGAACCCGGCTCCGAGCCCGAAGATCGTCGCCGTCGGCGCTGACGGCAAGACCACCCGCATCAAGGCCGAACGGCTCGAGATCGACTTCGGCGACGGTCGCCGGCTGCTGCTCGGCTTTCCCGGGGGCGGCTGGGGCGACCTCGAGCTTGAGGCCGATGCCGCCAGCGACGACGACGTGCCCATGCTCACCCTGCAGCCTGGCGCATGCAACGTGCTCACCGTGCGCGTCGATGTCGAGCACGGCATGGTGCCGGTCGAGCCCATCGACCTGCCCGCGGGCGAGGCGCCGCCGATGCTGACCCTGACCGTGCAGAAGGCGCTCGACGGCGCCGAGCGCGCCCACGCGCCCAAGAAGCACCAGATCCGGCGCTGGGCGCAGGCCGCGCTGCAGCGCGACGCCGAGGTCACCGTGCGTCTGGTCGGCGAGGCCGAGGGCCGCGAACTCAACAACACCTATCGCGGCAAGGACTACGCGACCAACGTCCTCACCTTCGTCTACGGTGAAGGTGAGGACGAGGTCACGGTGCCCGGTGCGCCGCTGCTCGGCGACCTCGTGCTGTGCGTGCCGGTGGTGGTGCGCGAAGCGGCGGCCCAGGGCAAGACGGTCGACGCCCATTTCGCCCATCTGGTGGTCCATGGCATGCTGCACCTGCAGGGCTACGACCACGAAGCCGAGACCGAGGCCGAAGACATGGAGCGCATCGAGCGCGCGGTGCTGCACGCCCTCGGCTACGCCGACCCCTATGCCTGAGCGTCCGATTTCACCGCAAATGTCGCCGAACGTGCGCTGAACCCGTCCATGGAACCCCCTTCAAGCAAACCGTCGCTGCTCGACCGGGTGTCCGCGCTGCTGTCGCGCGAGCCCGAAGACCGTGAAGACCTGATTGCGATCCTGCATTCGGCCTTCGACCGCAATCTGCTCGACGCCGACGCGCTGTCGATCGCCGAGGGCGCGCTCCACGTTGCCGACATGCAGGTCCGCGACGTCATGGTGCCGCGCGCGCAGATGGACGTGGTGCGCCTCGGCGACCCCATCGACCGCATCGCCGCCTTCGTCCTCGACACTGGCCATTCGCGCTTTCCGGCGGTGGGCGAAAGCAAGGACGACGTTGCCGGCATCCTCCTCGCCAAGGATCTGCTGCGCCATTTCGCCGGCCATCCGTTCGAACTGCGCAGCGTGCTGCGGCCGGCGGTATTCGTGCCCGAGTCGAAGCCGCTCAACGTGCTGCTGCGCGAGTTCCGGGCGAGCCGCAACCACATGGCGCTGGTGGTCGACGAGTACGGCGGCGTCGCCGGCCTGATCACCATCGAGGACGTGCTCGAGCAGATCGTCGGCGACATCGAGGACGAATACGATCTCGACAACGCCAACGACAACATCCGCCTCGACCACGCCGGCCGCTACCGCGTGCGCGCGACCACCGAGATCAAGGATTTCAACTACGCCTTCGCCACCGAGTTCGACGACGACGACGTCGACACCGTCGGCGGCCTGATCATCCGCCACCTCGGCCGCCTGCCGATGCGCGGCGAGTCGCTGGTGATCGACGGCATCCGCTTCCTCGTGCTGCGCGCCGACAACCGCCGCATCCACAGCCTGCTGGTCGAGCGCGTGGCGCTCGACGCCGAATCCGACGCCGGACGCACCGAGTCCTGATGGCGCGCGCTTTGCTGCTCGCGCTGCTCGCCGGCGGCGCTTCGGTGGCGGCGTTCGCGCCGTTCGAGTTCTATCCGCTGGCGCTGTTGTCGCTCGCCGTGTTGGTCGCCCTGCTCGAGCGCGTGCCCGGCCCGCGCGCCGGTTTCGCGCTCGGCTTCGCCTGGGGCTTCGGCGCCTTCGTCGGCGGGGTGTCGTGGCTCTATGTCTCGCTCAACCGCTACGGCGGCGTGCCGATGCCGCTCGCCGCGCTCGCGATCGGGCTGTTCTGCGCCTATCTGGCGCTCTATCCGGCGCTCGTCGGTCTCGCCTACCGCCGCCTGCGCGGCGGCGGCGCGGTGGCCGGCGCGTTCACGTTCGGCGCGCTGTGGGTGCTCGGCGAATGGTTGCGCGGCGTCATGCTCACCGGTTTTCCGTGGCTCGCGATCGGCTATTCGCAGACTCCGCCCAGCCCGCTTGCCGGCTTTCTGCCGGTGCTCGGCGTCTATGGCGTGGGCGGCATCGTCGCCGTGCTCGCCGCGCTGCTCGTGCTGCCGCGATGGACGGCACGCTTCCCGGTCGTTCCCGCGCTCCTCGTCGTCGCCGCGCTCGGCGGCGGCGGGCTGCTCGGGCGCATCGCGTGGACCGCGCCGGTGGGCGAGCCGCTCTCCGTCGCCCTGGTGCAGACCAATGTCGAGCAGGGCCTGAAGTGGAGCCCCGAGCACTTCATGAGCGTGCTCCAGACCAATGCCCGCCTGGTGCGCGACACCGCGGCCGACCTCGTGGTGCTGCCGGAATCGACCCTGCCCGCGCTTGCCGAACATCTGCCCGACGGCTATCTCGACCTGCTCGACGCCTTCGCCCGCGACAACGGCGCCGCGCTCGTGTTCGGCGTGTTCCACCGCGATGACGCCGGACACATCTACAACGGCGCGCTCAGCCTCGGCAGCGCGCCCGGCCAGCGCTACGCCAAGCAGCATCTGGTGCCGTTCGGCGAGTATTCGCCACCGCTGTTCGGCTGGTTCTACGCGATCGCCGACATGCCGATGTCGGACCAGACGCGCGGCGCCCCCGATCAGCCGCCGATGCGCTTCGGCGACCAGCGCGTGGCGCTCAACATCTGCTACGAGGATCTGTTCGGCGCCGAGCTGCTGCGCAGCCTGCCCGAGGCCACGGTGCTGCTCAACATCTCCAACCTCGCCTGGTTCGGCGATTCGCTGGCGTTGCCGCAGCATCTGCAGATCGGGCGGATACGGGCGATCGAGACCGGGCGGCCGATGCTGCGTTCGACCAATACCGGCATGACCGCGGTGGTGCAGCCCGATGGCACGGTGAGCGCGGTGCTGCCGCAGTTCGAGGAGGGCGTGCTGCGTGCCGAGGTGCGCGGCTACGCCGGAACCACGCCCTACGTGCGCACCGGCAACCTCCCGGTGCTGCTCGCCGCCCTCGCCGTGGTGGTGGCGGCGGCGCTGGGCGCGGCATTGGGTGCGCGCGGGCGGCGGCAACCCGCGTAGGCGGTTTAGTCTGTTGCGGGGATGCTCTCCGCCGTGCCGGATGACATAATTGCGGGCGCTTCGCCGAGCCTTCCCCCTCCGCCAGCCTTCACCGGTCTCCGACTCCCGCCCGACCTCTTTCCGGCGCCGTGCCGCCGCCCCCGACATGAAAATCACCCCTGTCCGCCTTGCCGTGTCCGCGGCCGTTGTCGCTCTGAGCCTGTCGCTTGCCGGCCTGTTGCCGGCTGCGGCCCAGGATGAGCCGCCCGCGCCGCGCGCCGCGCTCACCGTGAGCGTGGCGAGCCCCGAGCGCGCGCAGTGGCCGCTGCGCCTGGTGGCCAACGGTGACGTCGCCGCCTGGCAGGAGGCCAGCGTGGGCGCGGCGATCGGTGAGCTGCGCCTCACCGAAGTGAGGGTGAATGTCGGCGACGTGGTGCGTGCCGGCGAGGTCCTCGCCGTGTTCGACGACGACATGCCGCGCGCCGAGCTCGAGC
>JAEWVQ010000056.1 GCA_023459095.1 Pseudomonadota bacterium
GATGGCACGCTCTACGTGAGCGGGCCGTGGGGCGTGGTGTACGCGCTCGATGCGCGCGACGGCCGCCTCAAGTGGCAGCACGATCCTCAGGTGCCGGCCGGCAAGGGCATGCACGCCTGTTGCGACGTGGTCAATCGCGGGGTCGCGGTGGAAGGCGGGCGCGTGTTCGTCGCCACCATCGATGGCCGCCTGCAGGCGCTCGACGCGCGCGACGGCCGCGTGCTGTGGTCGACGCAGACCACCGACCGCGACGCGCCCTACACCATCACCGGCGCCCCGCGCGTGGCCCGCGGCCTGGTGGTGATCGGCAACGGCGGCGGCGAGTACGGCGTGCGCGGCTATGTCTCGGCCTACGACGCGGCCACCGGCGCGCTGCGCTGGCGCTTCTACACCGTACCCGGCAACCCCGCCGCCGGCGCCGACGGCGCCGCCTCCGACCGCCCGCTGCGCGAACGCGCGCTGCCGACCTGGAATGGCGAATGGTGGCGCTACGGCGGTGGCGGCACGGTGTGGGATTCGATGGCCTGGGACCCGGAGCTCGACCTCTTCTACTTCGGCGTCGGCAACGGCACCCCGCACGACTGCGACCTGCGCAGCCCCGGCGGCGGCGACAACCTCTTCCTGTCGTCCATCGTCGCGGTGCGCCCGGCCACCGGCGAATACGTCTGGCACTACCAGACCACCCCCGGCGACAGCTGGGACTACACCGCCACCCAGCACATGATCCTCGCCGACCTCGAGCTCGACGGCCGCGTGCGCAAGGTGCTGATGCAGGCGCCGAAGAACGGCTTCTTCTACGTGCTCGACCGCGCCACCGGCGAACTGCTGGCGGCCGACAAGTACGTCAACGTGAACTGGGCGAGCCACGTCGATGCGGCGAGCGGGCGGCCGCAGGAGGTCGACGGCGCGCGCTACCCGGCAGGTCGCCCCTTCCTCGTCCAGCCCTCGCAGCTCGGCGGCCACAACTGGCAGCCGATGGCTTACAGCCCGGCCACCGGCCTGGTCTATGTGCCGGCGCAGGAAACCACCGGCTACATGATGAAGGACCCCGCGTTCCGCTTCGAACCCGGACGCTGGAACACCGGCGTCGCCACGCCGCCGATGCCGCCCGACCCCAAGGTGCTCGACCAGGCGCGCGCGGCGATGAGCGGCCACCTGCTCGCCTGGGACCCGGTGCGCCGGCGCGCCGCGTGGCGCACCGCGCACCCCGGGCCGTGGAACGGCGGCGTGCTCGCCACCGCCGGCGGGCTGGTGTTTCAGGGTGTGGGCGGCGCCGGCCTGGCCGCGTTCGATGCGCGTGACGGCCGCCGCCTGTGGCAGTCCGACACCTGGCTGGACGTGCTCGGCGGGCCGATCAGCTACGCGCTCGACGGCGAGCAGTACATCGCCGCGGCCGCCGGTTTCGGCAGTTCCCTCCACCTCACTTCGAGCGCCATCCTGCCGCGCGCCGGCGCGCCGGTGCCGGGCGGCGTGTTCGTGTGGAAACTCGGCGGCAAGGCCTCAATGCCGGCGCCGCAGAGCCGCCCGTCGCTGCCGCCGCCGGCCGACAAGGGCAACGACGAGGCGGTCGGCAAGGGCGCGGCGCTCTACGCCCGCTACTGCATGCAGTGCCACGGCGCCGGCGCGGTGGCCGGCGGCGGCATGCCCGACCTGCGCCACTCGCCCTACCTCGCCGAGCCCGCCCTGTTCCGCCGCCCGCTGGTCGACGGCATCCTCGCTGCGCGCGGCATGCCGGCCTTCGGCGACACCCTGGGCGCAACCGACGCCGATGCGATCCACGCCTACATCGTGCGCATGGCCCACCTGTTCGCAGAGCGCTGAATCCAAGGGGTGCCGCGCGCGCGACGACGGCCTGCCTCCGTATCAACGGGGGCAGGCCGGAGCGACGGGAATAACAGGTGAGTCAGCGCGGGGAGACGACGGACGCCCCGCCCTTGCCGAGGACGGATTGCCCGGCCGACGTTCGGGCACACCGCAGCATGGGCGTGCGCCGCCCGTAGAGCGAGGGGCAACGACACCGCCCGCCGCCGTGGCCGGCGATCGGGCACAGCGCAGGACGGCTGCCGGCTGCTCAGTGCGCGAGCATCGCCACCGCGCGCTCGGTCGAGATGCGCGGGGCCATCGCCATGCCCTGACAGTGATTGTTGGCGGCGTCGCACACCGGCCACTGCGCCACCGGATCGAGCGCGCGGGCCTGGCTGCGTTCGAACATGGACGCGAGGGCGGCGGCGCCGCCGAGCACGAGTCCGCAAACGAGAATCTTGGTAAACATGTACCGCTCCTCCGTTGCACTGCCGTTTCGTGCATGGCGCGCAAGCGCGCGGGGCTCCCGGTCCGGCGCCGCTCCTTGCGCACCGCGCAGCGTCTATGGCTGTCGGTGCATGCGGCTGCCGGCCTGGCGTCTCCTCCTGCACGAGGCTTACATTGAACTTAGACCCTGGCGCCCTCATCGTCCAAACGGACTAAATCGACCCGCCACGCGGCGCAGCGGACACTCAGGCGAACGGCGGCAGCCCCGCGGTCGCGAGCGCCGCCTCCGAGTAAGGCCGATAGCTCGCCCCGCCCTCGTCGCGCACGTAGAGCGGGTCGTCGAAGGCGCGCGGATCGTAGCCCTGGCGCTGGAGATCGACCTTGCGCAGCTTGAAGGTG
>JAEWVQ010000057.1 GCA_023459095.1 Pseudomonadota bacterium
ACCCCCGCGCTCAAGCCGGCGATCAATTCGGCCACGGTGAGCATCGACAATTACGCCGCGCTCACCGCCAGCGACTACATGCTGAGCTGGGATGGCGCCAACTACACCATGCGCGCGGTCGGCGGCAGCGACGTGCCGCTCACCCTGCAGCCCGACGGCAGCTACTCCGGCGGCGGCATCAACATCGCGATCAGCACGCCGCCGCCGGCGGATTTTCCCTCCACCGGGCTGTTGATCCAGCCCACGCGCTATGCCGCGCGCGACATCGAGGTGGCGATTTCCGATCCGCGCAAGATCGCCGCCGGCGATCCGGTGAGCGTGGCGCCCGGAACCTACGCCGGCGCGGTGAGTGATCGCCTCCAGGACCTGAAGACCACCTCGGTGGCCGGTATCGACGGCAACGGCGACGGTACCGCGGACTTCGCGCCGATCACGCTGAGCTTCGACGGCACCACCTTTACGCCGTCGAGCGGCACCATCGAGCGTTACGACCCCGCGACCGATACCTGGGTGGCCGGCGGCAACTACAATCCCGCCGCAGACAGCACGGGGGCGCGCTTTCGCATCACCGACGGCACCGCGCCCGACCAGTATTCCTTCGAGTTCAAGGCGGTCGGGGCCTGGGAGGCCAACGAGACGATGGTGTTCAGCCCGACCGCGGCCGGCGTGTCGGACAGCCGCAACGCGGTCGCGCTCGGCGCGCTGCAGACCTCCAAGCAGATGCTCGCCGGCTCCGACGGCGTCGCCACCGCCAACTTCCAGGCCGTGTATGCGCAGATGGTGACCGAGGTCGGCAACAAGACGCGCGAGGTCCAGGTCAATCTGAAGGCGCAGGAATCGCTGCTCGCGCAGGCCACCGACGCGCGCGATTCGCTCTCCGGCGTCAATCTCGACGAAGAAGCGGCGAATCTGGTGCGCTACCAGATGGCCTATCAGAGCTCGGCCAAGGTCATGTCGGTGGCCCAGACCCTGTTCGATTCGATCCTGTCGATCGCGCGTTAAGGAGAACGTCATGCGCATCTCGACCAACATGATCTACGACAAGGGTGTCGGTTCGATGCAGAACCAGTGGAGCAGCCTGCTGCACACCCAGCAGCAGCTCTCCACCGGGCGGCGCGTGCTGACCCCCGCCGACGATCCGATCGCCGCCGCCCGTGCGCTCGAGCTCGGCCAGTCGAAGGGCGTCAACACCCAGTTCATGACCAACACCGGCTACGCCGAGGACAAGCTCGGCCTGCTCGAAGGCAAGCTCACCGGGGTCGGCGACACCCTCCAGTACATCCGCGAGAAGACGGTGTCGGCGGGCAATGCGGGCTACAAGGAAGAGGATCTGCGCTATCTCGCCACCGACCTGCGTGCCCAGTTCGACGCCTTGCTCGCGCTTGCCAACAGCCAGGACGGCAGCGGCGACTATCTGTTCTCCGGCTACCGCTCCAACCACCAGCCGTTCTCGGGCAGCATCGCCGGGGTCGATTACGCCGGCGACTACGGCACCCAGACCGTTCAGGTGTCGGCCTCGCGCTACATGCCGGTGAGCCTGCCGGGGTCGGACGTTTTTGCCGCCACCCGGCAGATCGATGACGATCTGGTGCAGGCCTCGACCGGCACCCATGTCGATGGTTCGCTAAACACCGGAGGCACCACCCTCAGCGGCACGCTGCAGCCGCTCGCCGCCGGCGGCGTCGATATGAACACGCTCGGCCGCCGCTACGAGATCGTCTATAACGCCGCCACCGGCTACGACGTGTTCGAATACCAGCCCGGCAATCCGAACAAGGTCACGCTCGCCACCGGGCTGGCCGATCTCAGCAGCCTCGGCGACGAGACTTCGCCCAACTTCATCGGCGTCAATCTGCAGATGAACGACGCCGCCGGCAACCCGGCGGTGCCGGGCGATGGCGACCGCTTCGAGCTGTTCATGGCCTCGCCCAACATGTTCGACAACCTCGGCGTGCTGATCGACGCCATGGAGCGCCCGGGCCCCTCCGGCATGGCCGGCGGCGCGGTCGCCTTCGGCCTCACCAACCTCGACGGCGCGATCGAGAACATCCTCAGCACCCGCGCCCAGATCGGCTCCCAACTCGTCGAAACGCAGAGCCTGCAGTCGCTCGGCAGCGATCTCGACATCCAGTACGCGGAGGTGATCTCCGGGCTGGTCGACGTCGATTACGTCGATGCGATTTCCCGCCTGACCCAGCAGCAGACCTACCTGCAGGCGGCGCAGCAGTCGTTCATGAAGGTGTCGAACCTGTCGCTGTTCAACTTCATCTGAATGTTCGCCGAAGCCGCCATGCGCCTGCGTCGTCCCGCCCTCCTCGTTGCCGCACTCGTCGTGCCGCTGCTGCTCCCGGCGTGCTCGTTCATGCACAACCACAGCGGCACGGTCGCTGGCTACGTCGGCGGTCGCACCTTGCTGCATCAGCTGCAGATGTGGACTCCCGAGACCGTCGCCGGCGGTCTGGTGGCGTATGCGATTCACGATCCGCTGGCGCCGACGTGGGCGATCGAGGCCAGCGCCAGCGGCGAAGATCAGGTGCGTTTCCAGCTGTGGATGAAGCGCTGGGTGTCTGGCGGCGAGGGCGAAGCGCGCCAGGTGTTCCTGCGCAACGCGCGCCAGCTGGTGGAGGAAGGCGGCTACGCCGGCTACGACATCCTGAGCTACGAGGAAGGCATCGAGGCCACCCGCCCGTTTGCGCGCCGGGTCGCCAGCGGCGAGATCCGCCTGGTGCGTTCGCGCCAGTTCCCGACGCTGTGAGCGGCCGGTGACGGGCGCGGGTCAGCGCGCCCGCTGCTCAGAACACCAGCACCTTGTCGGCGGCAGCCGTCCATTCGGCGAGTTCCTGCAGCGTGCCGCGGCGCGCGCCGGCGACGAGTTGCGCGTCGTCGAGGCCGCGCGCATCCATGCAGGTGCCGCACAGCGCCACCTCGCCGCCGGCCATGCGTACCAAGTCGCCGGCGTTGTAGTAGCCCGCCGGCACCTTTTGCCCGTTGCGCGCGCAGGCCACTGCATCGCCCATCAGGAACACGCGCACGACTTCGCCCTCGCGCTGGGTGAGCGCACGCGCCAGGCGCAGCGCGTTGTAGCTGCGCTCGCTGCCGTAAGGGGCGTCATTGAGGATGAACAAGGTGTTCATGAGCGGCTCCTGCGCGCCTGCCGGCGCCTGGCTTACTTGACGCCCGCCTTGATGCTGGCCTTGAGCGCGTCGAGGTCGCGGCGCACCGTGCCCTGGAACAGCAAGCCGGACTTGTCCTGCCTGGCCACGCCTTCCATGTCGAGCGCATCGGCGACGATCTGATAGCTGGCCGCGCCGTTGTGCGCCTTGCCGTCGCCGACGATGAGCTCATCGCCGTAGAACACCGCGGGGGCGGGCAGGCCGGCGGTGAGGCTGGACGGCAGCAGCTGGATCGGCACGCGATAAGTGTTGGCGATCTCGGCGGCGACCTGCAGGTTGCCGTTGCAGCGCTGGCCGGGCGGATCCTTGGCGATGAAGGTGAGCACCTTCAGGCCGCTGGCCGTGTGTGCGCCGGGCACCGCCATCGATACCTCGGCGGCGAGCGCCGACAGGCTGAGCAGGCCGCCGAGCACGGCGCATAGCGTTTTCTTCATGGTGTGGTCTCCTCCGTTGTGATTGTGGTCGCTCAGCGCTCCAGCGGCAGGCCGCCGGCCTGCCACTCGATGACGCCGTCGCTGATCTTGTGGGCACTGTAGCCGTGCGCGCGCAGCAGCCGCACCGCTTCGTCGGACATCACGCAGTACGGGCCGCGGCAGTAGGCGACCACGTCCTTGCCCGGCGGCAGTTCGGCGAGGCGGCGCTCGAGTTCGGCGAGCGGCAGCGAGCGGGCGAAGGGCAGGTGGCCGGCCTCGTACTCGGCCGCGGGGCGTACGTCGATGACCACGATGTCGCCGCTGCGCGCGCGGGCGAGCAGCGATTCGCGGTTCTCCGCGCTGAGCAGGTCGGGCGCCGCGGCCATCTGCTCGAGCGCGATGCGCAGTTCGAGCAGATGCGCCTCGGCGACGTCGCGCACGCCCAGCCACAATTCGGCGACGTCCCGGCCGCTGAGGCGGTAGTGGATGAATTTGCCGTCGCGGCGCGTTTCGACCAGATGGGCCTCGCGCAGCGCCTTCAGGTGCGCGCTGGCGAGGCGTACATCGATGCGCGACTGCGCGGCGAGCGTCTCCACCGTTTTTTCGCCCTGTGCGAGCAGTTCGATGAGCTCCAGCCGTTTCGGGCTGGAGAGCGCCTTGCCGATGCGGGCGACGTGCTCGTAGAGGAAGGATTTGGTGATGTCGGCTTTCATGGAAACAATCTAATGATTATTGGAGTGAATGTAAACTGAACCGGGCTCGGGGCAGAAGACACCCGCGGCAAGCGGAGGCCTATCACGGAGGTAGGCGCTGTCCGCGCCGGTGATCGGGGCAGAGGCGGGGTGGGGAGTGGTGGAGGCGCCGGTGCGAGCGCGCGTCTCGCGCTGGGCGGCGCGCTAGCGGCGCAGCGGGGCGAGGGTTTCGATCATCAGCGCGATCGAATCGAGGGCGCGCTCGAACAGGCTCTGCAGCACCGGGCCGAAGTTGCTCATGATCAGCACGAGGGCGAGAAAGCCCATCGACAGCGTGATCGGAAAGCCGACCGCGAACAGGTTGAGCTGGGGCGCGGCGCGGGTCAGGATGCCGAGCGCGATGTTGGCGACGAGCAGCACCGCGACCACCGGCAGCGACAGCAGCAGGCCGGCGGAAAACACCGAGGCGCCGGCACGCGCGATGTAGCCCCAGCCGTCGGCGTTGAGCACCTCGACGCCGACCGGCAGCCACTCGAAGCTGCGGATGAGGACGTCGATCATCAGCAGGTGGCCGTTGATCGCAAGGAACAGCAAGGTGGCGACCAGGCTGAGGAAGTCGGACATCACCGCGGTCTGGCCGCCGGCGTCGGGGTCGAAGAAGATCGCGAACGACAGGCCCATCTGCATGCCGATCAGCGCCCCGGCCATGTCCACCGCGGCGAACACCAGACGCATCATGAAGCCGATGGCGATGCCGATGAACATCTGCTGGACCATGATCATCAGGCCGATGCCGCCGCCGGGGGCAACGTCGGGCATCGCCGGCATCGCCGGGATGATCGCCAGCCCGATGCCGAGGCCGATGGCCAGGCGCGCGCGCGCCGACACGCCGCGGTTGGAGAACACCGGCGCCGTGGCAAAGAGGCCGAGCAGGCGCGCGAGCGGGAACATGAGCGCGGCGAGCCAGGCGTCGAGCTGGGCCGAGGTGACGCTGAGCATGGGTCGGCGGATCAGCCGATCATCGCCGGGATCGACTCGAACAGGCGGCGCATGAAGTCGGTGAGGGTGGTGATCATCCACGGCCCGGCAACCACCAGGGTGACGAACATCGCCACCACCTTGGGCACGAAGGAGAGCGTCATCTCGTTGATCTGGGTGGCGGCCTGGAAGATGCTGATGATCAGGCCGGTGACCAGGGCGGCGATGAACAGCGGCGCGGAGATCATCAGCGTGACCTCGATCGCCTGGCGGCCGAGGTCGATGACGGTGGTGGGGGTCATGGCGGTCCTCCGGGGGACGTGCGCGGCGCTAGACAGCGAAGCTCTGCACCAGCGAACCGATGAGCAGCGTCCAGCCGTCGACGAGCACGAACAGCATGATCTTGAACGGCAGCGACACGATCACCGGCGACATCATCATCATACCCATCGACATCAGCACCGAGGCCACGACCATGTCGATGATGATGAAGGGGATGAAGATGATGAAGCCGATCTGGAACGCGGTCTTCAGTTCGGAGGTGACGAAAGCGGGGATGATCACGCGCATCGGCAGATCTTCGGCCTTGTCCACCGGCGGCACCTTGGCAAGCCCGGCGAACAGCGACAAGTCGGGTTCGCGCACCTGCTTGAGCATGAATTCCTTCATCGGCGCCGCGGCGCGCTCGAGCGCCACGTCGAAGCCGATGCGGCCTTCCGACATCGGCACGTAGGCTTCGGTATACACGCGGTCGGCGACCGGCGACATGATGAAGAAGGTGAGGAACAGTGCCATGCCGACCAGCACCTGGTTGGGCGGCGCGGTCTGCGTGCCCATCGCCTGGCGCAGCAGCGAGAACACGATCACGATGCGGGTGAAGCTGGTCATCATCAGCACCATCGCCGGGATGAAGCTGAGCAGCGTCATCAGCAACAGCGTCTGGATGGTGAGGCTGTAGGTGGTGCCGCCGTTGGCCGCCGGCGCGGTGGTGAGCGCGGGCAGGGCCTGGGCCGCGGCGGCGAGCGGCAAGGCCAGCAGCGCGAGGCCGGCGCAGGACTTGAACAGGCTGCGGGTGCGCATCGTCAGCGGCGCTCGAGCGACTGCCTGAGCCAGGCGGCGAAGTCCTTGCCGCCGGCGGCCGGCGGCACCGCGGCCTCGGCGATGAATTCGCCGCTCTCCATGACGTGCAGGGTGCGCACGTTGCCGGGCGCCACTCCCAGCACCAGCACCTTGTCGCCGACCTCGACCAGCACCACGCGCTCGCGCGGCCCGATCGAGGCCGCGCCCAGCACCTTCAGCGTGCCGCCGCCGCGATTCACCGACAGGCGCTTGACCGCCCACAGGCCGGCGAACAGCAGGCCGATGACCACGGCGAGGCCGAACAGCATCTGTCCGAGATTGCCGACGAAGTCGGGGGCGGGCGCCGCCGGGGTGGCAGGCGTCGATGCGGGCGGTACGGATTCGGCCGCGCGCGCGGGCAGGGCGAGCAGCGTCAGGGTGGCGGTGCTCAGCAGCGAATGGAAACGGGACTGCAAGGTGGGCATGCGGTGGGCGATGGCTGGTGGTGTGTGGAAGCGCCGAGCGGGCGAGGCGGTGGGTCGGCCGCGCCCAGCGTCGCGCTCAGTGGCGGATTTTCCGCATGCGCTCGGCGGGGGTGATGATGTCGGTGAGGCGGATGCCGAACTTGTCGTTCACCACCACGACTTCGCCCTGTGCGATCAGCGTGCCGTTGACCAGCACGTCCATCGGCTCGCCGGCGAGGCCGTCGAGTTCGACCACCGAGCCGTGGGCGAGCTGCAGCAGGTTGCGGATGGTGAGCTTGGTGCGGCCCAGTTCGACGGTGAGCTGGACCGGAATGTCCAGGATCATGTCGAAATCGTTGAGCGTGCCGGACTTCGCGGAAGCGTTGCCGAAGTCCTCGAACAGCTGGCTCGCGGGGCGCGCCTGGTAGGGCGACTCCGTGCTCGCCGCGGCGGCGGCGAGGTCGGCGGCGACCTGGGCGGCTTCGGCGTCGAGGCCGCCGTCGGCGGCGGCCTGCTCCTGCATGGCCGCGGCCCAGTCGTCCTCGGTGATCTGGTTGTCGTCGAATTCGTTGTCAGCCATTGTGGGCTCCCGGGGGCAGGGGGGCTTCGGGCTCGTCGGCGACCACGAAGCGCTCCACCTTGAGTGCGTATTGTCCGTTCTGCGTGCCGTAGCGGCACTCGATCACCGGCACGCCATCGACCTCGGCCTGCAGCAGTTCCGGTACGTTGATCGGGATCACGTCGCCGACCCGCATGTTGACGATGTCGCGCAGCGTCACCCGGGCGGTGCCCAGGTTGACGTTCATCTCGACGTCGGCGGTCTGCAACTGGCGCGACAGCAGCTTGATCCAGCGATTGTCCTGGGTCAGATGATCGCTCTGCATGGTCGAGTAGAGCAGATCGCGGATCGGCTCGACCATGGAGTAGGGAAAGCAGATGTGCATTTCCGCCTGCACGCCGCCCAGTTCGAGCGAGAACGTGGTCGCGACCACGATCTCCGAGGGCGTGGCGATGTTGGCGAACTGCGAGTTCATTTCCGAGCGGACGTACTCCATCTCGATCTTGAACACCGGCGCCCAGGCCTTGCCGTATTCGGCGAACACCACGTCGAGCATGCCCTGGATGATGCGCTGCTCGGTGGGGGTGAAGTCGCGGCCCTCGACCCGGGTGTGGAAGCGGCCGTCGCTGCCGAACATGTTGTCGACGACGAGGAACACCAGGTTGGGGTCGAACACCACCAGCCCGGTGCCGCGCAGGGGCTTGGCGAGGACCAGGTTGAGGTTGGTCGGCACCACCAGGTTGCGCACGAACTCGGCGTACTTCTGCACCCGGATCGGCCCCACCGAGACCTCGGCGTTGCGGTGCATGTAGTTGAACAGGCCGATGCGCAGGTAGCGAGCGAAGCGCTCGTTGATCAGCTCCATGGTGGGCATGCGCCCACGCACGATGCGTTCCTGGGTGGCGAGGTTGTACGGCCTTACCCCGCTCTCGTCGGTCTCTTCGACACTGGGCTCGTCGGACTCCCCGGCCACGCCCCGGAGCAGGGCATCGACCTCTTCCTGGGAGAGAAAGTCCGCGGACATGGCCAGGCTTCCGTTACTGGATGATGAAGGAGTTGAACAGCACCGCCTGCACCGGACCGAGCGGCGCGCTGCGGCTGCCGTTGCGCGGCGCAGGGAAGCCGAGCGCTTCGTTGGACTGGTCGAGGATCTCACCGGCCAGGGCTTCGCGGCCTTCCGGGGTGGACAGCTCGGAGGGCAGCTTGCTCGACAGCAGCAGGTTGATGCGGTGGCGGATCTCCGGGGTGAAGCCCTTCAGGCGTTCGGCGGTCTTCTCGTCGGCCACGCGCAGCACGATCACCGCCTGCAGGTAGTGGTCGCCTTCGTCGCGGCGCAGATTGACCGTGAACGGGTCGAGGGTGGCGAAGGCCGGCGGCTTGTTGAGGTCGATCGGCGCGTAGGCCGGGGCGGGCGTGGCGGCCGGTGCCGCGGCCGGGGCGGCGGCTTCGGGACTGCTGTTGCCCTTGGACTTGAGCAGGATCAGCGCGCCGATCACGCCGCCGACCGCAAGCAGCAGCACGAGCAGCACGATGACGATGACGAGCAAGACCTTGCCGCCCTTGCGCGGGGCGGGGGCGTCGGTTGCAACTTCCGGCTTGGCGGGGGCTTTCGCCATGAAACTCTCCTTTTCCTACGCTGCGATTATGGCCGATCGTCCGGCAACCCCAAGCGCGGAAAAGTGGGGCAGAGTCGCCCCAATTCATGCACTTCAGGCGAAGGTGTCGACCATCCCTTCGGATTGGCGGATCCAGCGCTGGGCCGGTGCCGCCTCGCCGCCGTCGCTGTCGGCGTCGCCGAAGCCGTTGCCGCCCCGGCCACTGCCGCGGCGCGCGGCCTCCTCCTGCGCCGCCTGCTGTTCGCCCGAGGTGCTCACGTCGGCCTGGCCGAGGCTGATCCCGGACTGAGCGAGGATCTCGCGCAGTTTCGGCATCGCCTGCTCCAGCGCGTCGCGCGCGGCCTGGCTGGCGGCCACGAACTGCGCGGTGGTCTGATCGCCGTTGAGGCTGATCGTGATCTCGAGCTTGCCCAGGCTGGGCGGCGTCAGCACCAACTCGGCCTTGCTCTCGGCGCGCCCCACCATCCACATCACCCGGTTGCCGACCTCGTCGGCCCAGGCCTGCTGGCCCGCCGGCGTCGTCACCGGCAGTTGCGGCACCGCAGGCTGCGTGGTGTGGTGGCGCAGTCCGGGGAGCGTCGCCGCGCCGGGCAGGGCGCCGCTCGCCTCCACCGACAGTGCGGGCTGCGCGCTGGCCGGGCGGTTGGCGTAGGCGCTGGCCGGTTCGGCGGCGACCTGGAAGCGCGCGGTGGTCTGCGCGCCGGCCGCCTCCGAGGTGTCCGCGATCAGGGCGAGGGGCGAATTCTGAAGCGATTTCGCCAGGGTGTCATCCGTCATGTCGGCGGCGGTGCCGGTGAGGCTGTCGCTGGTCAGTGTTGGATCGATAGTGGTGCCGGTGAGGTCTTCGCCGGTCGTGTTAGCGGTCGCCGCCGGGTCGCCGGCAGGAACGGCGGCAGTTTTCTGCAGCAGGGCGGCAATCGTTGCCGGCAGACCGGCGAGCGGGTTGTCGCCGGGCGTTGCCGGCGGTGGCTCGGCTGGCGCCGCGGCGGCGGTTTCGGACGCCCCCGCGGCATCGGTTGCCG
>JAEWVQ010000058.1 GCA_023459095.1 Pseudomonadota bacterium
GTGCGCCATCCTCGCGAGATGGGAGCGATCGAGGTCGAGCAGTTCTTGAGCTGGCTTGCGACCGAACGGAAGGTTGCAGTCGCCACCCACAAGCAGGCCGGATGGGATGCCCGGTGTGGAGATGTCGGAGTCCCTCGCGCGCAAATACCCGCGTGCGGCGGAGTCCTGGCCGGGGTTCTGGGTGTGGCCATCGCCGACGCTTTCGGTCGATCCGCGTTCGGGCGTGCGCAGCCGGCATCACCTGTACGAAGAGCGCCTGCAGCGTGCGCTGCGCAATGCGGTGAGCAGGGCCGGCATCGCCCGCCCGGTCACGGTGCACACGCTGCGCCATTCGTTCGCCACCCACCTACTCGAAGGCGACTACGACATCCGCACCGTGCAGGAACTGCTCGGCCACACCGATGTGTCGACCACGATGATCTACACCCACGTGCTCAACAAGGGCGGCCGCGGGGTGGTGTCGCCCATCGACCGCCTTTGAAGCGCCTTACAGCAGCGGCGCCAGCCAGCGCGCCGCCGCCTCTTCGGCAAGGCCGGTGCGCCGCGCCCAGTCGGCGAGCTGATCGCTGCCGATCTTGCTGATGGCGAAGTAGTGGCTTTCCGGGTGGGCGAAGTAGAAGCCGGACACGCTCGCCGCCGGGGTCATCGCCATGGCCTCGGTGAGGCCCATGCCGGCGTTGGTGGGCGCATCCAGCAGCTGGAACAGCGCCGCCTTCACGGTGTGGTCCGGGCAGGCCGGATAGCCGGGCGCGGGGCGGATGCCGCGGTACTGCTCCTTGATGAGCGCTTCGTTGCTCAGCGCCTCGTCGGCGGCGTAGCCCCAGTATTCCTTGCGCACGCGCTCGTGCAGCCACTCGGCGGTGGCTTCGGCGAGGCGGTCGGCGAGGCTCTTGAGCATGATCGCGTGGTAGTCGTCGTGGGCGGCCTCGAACTCGGCGAGCTTGTGCTCGATGCCGATGCCGGCGGTGACGGCGAAGGCGCCGCACCAGTCGCGCACGCTGCTGGCCTTGGGGGCGACGAAGTCGGCCAGACACCAGTGCGGCTTGCCGGCGGGGCGCTCGTGCTGCTGGCGCAGGCCGTGCCAGGTCATCATGGTCTCGCTGCGCGCGTCGTCGGCGTAGAACTCGATGTCGTCGCCCACGCTGTTGGCCGGGAAGAGGCCGAACACCGCCTTGGCCTGCAGCCATTCGCCGGCGATCAATGCGTCGAGCATGGCTTGGCCGTCGGCGTACACGCTGCGCGCGGTTTCGCCGACGATCTCGTCGTCGAGAATCTTCGGGAAGCTGCCGGCGAGGTCCCAGGTCTGAAAGAAGGGACCCCAGTCGATGTAGTCGCGCAGCTCGTCGAGGTCGACGTCGAGCGCGATCACCCCGGTGGTGTTGGGCTCGACCGGCGCGTAGCCTTCGACCGAAAGCGGGTCGTAAGCGTTGGCGCGTGCCGCCTCCAGGCTCACCAGTTGCACGCCCTTCTTGTTGGCGTGCTGGGCGCGGATCTTGTCGTAGTCAGCGGCGAGCTGGGCCTTGAAGTCGTCCGCGCCGCCTTCGGAGAGCAGCGCGGTGACCACGCCGACCGCACGCGAGGCGTCCGGCACATAGACCACCGGACCGCTGTAGTGCGGCGCGATCTTGATCGCGGTGTGGGCGCGGCTGGTGGTGGCGCCGCCGATCAGCAGCGGAATGGCGGCGCCGTCGGCGAAGCCCTGGCGCTGCATTTCGGCGGCGACGTGGCTCATTTCTTCCAGCGAGGGGGTGATGAGGCCGGACAACCCGATGGCCTGGGCGCCGTGCTCGCGCGCGGCGTTGAGGATCTTGTCGGTGGGCACCATCACGCCTAGGTCGATCACCTCGTAGCCGTTGCAGCCCAGCACCACGCCGACGATGTTCTTGCCGATGTCGTGCACGTCGCCCTTGACCGTGGCGATGACGATGCGGCCCTTGCTGGTGGCGCCGGTGCGCAGCTTTTCGGCCTCGATGTAGGGGATGAGGTGGGCCACCGCCTGCTTCATGACGCGGGCGGATTTCACCACCTGCGGCAGGAACATCTTGCCGGCGCCGAAAAGGTCGCCGACCACGTCCATGCCCGCCATCAGCGGGCCTTCGATCACCGCCAGCGGCGGCTTGCCTTCGGCCTCCAGGCGGGCGCGCACTTCCTCGGTGTCGGCGACGACGAACTCGGTGATGCCCTTCACCAGCGCATGCTTGAGGCGCTCTTCCACCGTCCATTCGCGCCAGGCGAGGTCGGGGCCGGTGTCCTTGGCCTTGCCTTCCTTCACCGTCTGGGCGAGTTCCACCAGCGCTTCGCCCGGATTCTGGCCCGATGCGGGCTTGCGGTTGAGAACGACGTCCTCCACCTTCTCGCGCAGCACCGGGTCGAGGTCGTCATACACGCCGAGCTGGCCGGCGTTGACGATGCCCATGGTCAGTCCGGCCTTGATCGCGTGGTACAGGAATACGGTGTGGATAGCCTCGCGCACCGGCTCGTTGCCGCGGAAGCTGAAGCTGACGTTGGAGACGCCACCCGAGGTCTTGGCGTGCGGCAGGTTGGCCTTGATCCAGGCCACGCTCTGGATGAAATCGACCGCGTAGTTGTCGTGCTCTTCGATGCCGGTGGCGATGGCGAAAATGTTGGGGTCGAAGATGATGTCTTCGGGCGGGAAGCCGATGCCCACCAGCAGCGTGTAGGCGCGCTCGCAGATCTCGATCTTGCGGGCGTAGGTGTCGGCCTGGCCCTTCTCGTCGAAGGCCATCACGATCACCGCGGCGCCGTAGCGGCGGGCGAGTTTCGCCTGACGCAGGAAGCTTTCTTCACCTTCCTTCATCGAGATCGAATTGACGATACCCTTGCCCTGGATGCACTTGAGGCCGGTCTCGATCACCTCCCATTTGGAGGAGTCGAGCATGATGGGCACGCGCGAGATGTCCGGCTCGGACGCGATGAGCTTGCAGAAGCGCTCCATCGCTGCCACCGAATCCAGCATGGCCTCGTCCATGTTGATGTCGATGACCTGGGCGCCGTTTTCCACCTGCTGGCGGGCCACCGCCAGCGCATCGTCGAAGCGGCCTTCGAGAATCATGCGGGCGAAGGCCTTGGAGCCGGTGACGTTGGTGCGCTCGCCCACGTTCACGAACAGGCTGTCGGCACCGACGTTGAACGGTTCCAGACCGGACAGGCGCAGCTTCTTTTCGACTTCCGGCACCCGGCGCGGCGGCACGGCGGCGACCGCCTGCGCAATCGCGGCGATGTGGGCCGGGGTGGTGCCACAGCAGCCGCCGAGGATGTTCACCAGACCGGACTGCGCCCATTCGACGACGGCTTCGGCCAGTTGCTCGGGCGTTTCATCGTAGCCGGTGGGCGCCAGCGGGTTGGGCAGGCCGGCGTTGGGGTGGGCGGAAACGTGGGTGTCGCAGACGTTGGCGAGGTCTTCGACGTAGGCACGCAGCTCCTTGGCGCCGAGCGCGCAGTTGAGGCCGAAGGAGATCGGCCGCGCGTGCGCGAGCGAGTTCCAGAAGGCTTCGGCGGTCTGGCCCGAGAGCGTGCGCCCGGAAGCGTCGGTAATGGTGCCGGAGATCATCACCGGCAGGCGGTGACCGCCGTTCTGCGCGCACTCGTCGAACAGTTTCTCGATCGCGAACACCGCGGCCTTGGCGTTGAGCGTGTCGAAGATGGTCTCGATCAGCAGCAGATCGGCGCCGCCTTCGATCAGTCCCCGGGCCGAGTCGTAATAGTCATCGACCAGCGCGTCGAAACTGATGTTGCGGTAGCCGGGGTCGTTCACGTCCGGGCTGATCGACAGCGTGCGCGAGGTCGGCCCCAGCACGCCGGCGCAGTAGCGCGGCTTGGCCGGATTCTGCGCGGTGTATTCGTCGCACAGCTCGCGCACCAGGCGGGCGCTGGCGACATTGAGTTCGTAGGCGACCGATTCCAGTCCGTACTCCGCCTGCGACACCCGGGTCGCGTTGAAGGAATTGGTCTCGATGATGTCGGCGCCGGCCTCGAGGTAGGCGCGGTGGATCTCGCCGATCACGTCCGGGCGGGTGAGCACCAGGAGGTCGTTGTTGCCCTTGAGGTCTTTCGGGTGTTCGAGGAAGCGCTCGCCGCGGTAGTCCGCTTCGCCCAGCTTGTACTGCTGGATCATCGTGCCCATGGCACCATCGAGGATGAGGATGCGCTGGGCGAGTTGCTGGCGGAGTTCTTCGGAGCGGTCGGCTTGCATGGGGTCTACCTCGATCGGCAATTCAGAACCGGGCAGACGGCGCAAAAGCAAACGGCGCGGCAAACCCGGTGGTGGTTTGCGAGCGCCGTTGTTCGGTTGCCGAGCCTGGCCCGTGAGGTGTTGGCGGTACGGGTCGCAGCGCTCCTCGGCAAGCGCGCAATTCTAGCGATTCGTCCGCGCGCTGGCCAGCGCCGCGGCCCGCCCTACCAGGGGTAGAACGGCGAATGGAAGGGATAGCGCCGGTAATACGGCCAGCCGAAGGGGTCGTGGTACGGATAGTAGCCGGGGTAATAGCCCGGATAACCGCGAACGCCCCAGACCCCGAACATCATGCCGTCGCGCGGATAGACGTAGGTGCGGCTGGTGCGCACCACCTTGCCGTCGATGAAATGGACGTTGAACAGGGTGGCGATGCCGGGGCCGTCGTTGTAGATGTTCCAGTCCCACACCTCCTCGCCGGAGAGCTTGAAGGTCTGCACCGAGCGCTGCTCGCCGAGCAGGCGCGAGACTTCATCGCGGCTCATGCCCTTTTGCACGCGGGCGCGGTTTTCGGCGTCGAGCGCGTCCCACTGGCGCAGCACGACGCCGCCGGCGTCCACCTGCACCATCACGCAGCTGTGGCCGTTGGGCTGGGTGGCGTATTCGAGCGTGGTGGTGCCGTCGTCGTTGTGCCAGCGCCGCGTGGGTTCGCCGCGGTCGGCGAGCGCCTCGGCCTCGGTGGTGTAGGGCCGCGGCGGCGCGAACGCAGCGCAGCCGGACAACAGGGCGAGCACGATACACAAAGCGAGCAAGGGTGCATGGCGAAAGCGCGCGACGACGGTGTTCACGGCGACTCCTTCAGTTCCGGTGCTTGGTGTAGCGACCGGTGCCGACCACGCGCCCCTCGTCGTTGAAGGTCACCGTGAAATAGGTCGGGTCGCTCTCCGCGGGACTGCCGCCACGCCCGATCAGCCATTCCCACACCGTCTCCCGCTTGAGCGAAAAATACTGGCTCGACGCGGGCCGGCCGAGCAGGCGGCGCACTTCGTCACCGGTCATGCCGCGTTGGACACGGGCGTAGCCCTCCTCGTTCAACACCTGCTCGACCGCGCGCAGCACCTTGTCGGGACCGAGGGTGATCATGTAGCACTCGGCGCCTTCGGGCTGGCGCGAATACTCCCAGGTCACCGAACCATCGCCGTTCTTCCATTCCGCCTGCGGCGGGCCGAAGCGCTGGCGCACGTCGAGCTCGGTCGACACCCCCGGCTGCAGTTCGCGCACGTTGAGATAATCGCAGGCCGACAGGCCAAGGGCGGCAAAGACGGAACACAACAGCGCGAGCAGACGTTTCATGAAGGACTCCGGCACGGACATGGCGCAACGCACGATGTCCCGCGAATGGGGGTGAACTAGAATTCCCTGCACCGGCCAGCCATGCAAGGGCCGCCCTGTAACGACGTGCATACTCCGGAGGCAGGACATGAAGCATACCCTTCTCGCGCTCGCGCTGGCCGCAGCCAGCTTCACCGCGGCCCATGCCCAGACCGTGATCAAGATCGGCCACGCCGGCCCGCTCACCGGCCCGGTCGCCCACTTCGGCAAGGACGGCGAAATGGGCGCGCGCCTCGCCATCGAGGACGCCAACGCCCGCGGCATCACCCTGGGTGGCAAGAAGGTCACCTTCGAGCTGGTGAGCGAGGACGACCAGTCCGACCCGCGCACCGCGACCACGGTCGCGCAGCGCCTGACCGACCTCGGCGTCAAGGGCGTGGTCGGCCACGTGACCTCGGGGGCGTCGATTCCGGCCTCGCGCGTCTACGAGCAGGCGGGCGTGCCGGTGATCACCCCGTCGTCGACCAGCCCCAAGCTCACCCAGCAGGGCTACAAGGTGACCTTCCGCGTGATCGCCAACGACCTCCAGCAGGGCGCGGCCATGGCCCGGGAAGCGCACGACGCGCTCAAGGTGAAGAAAGTCGCGGTGATCGACGACCGCACCGCCTACGGCCAGGGTCTCGCCGACGCCTTCGCCGACAGCATGAAGAAGCTCGGCGGCGAAGTGGTCGGCCGCGAGTTCACCACCGACAAATCCACCGACTTCATGGCCATCCTCACCAAGATCAAGGGCAAGGCGCCCGACGCGGTGTTCTTCGGCGGCATGGATTCGCAGGCCGGGCCGATGCTGCGCCAGTTGCGCCAGCTCGGCATCGAGGCGCTCTACCTGGGCGGCGACGGCGTGTGCACCGGGGAGATGCTCAAACTCGCCGGCGAAGCGATGAGCGACAAGGTGTATTGCACCCAGGCCGGCATTCCGGCGGCGAAGATGCCGGGCGGCACCGAATTCCTCGCCCGCTTCAAGCAGCGCTTCAACACCGACGTGCTGCTCTACGCGCCCTACAGCTACGACGCCACCACCGCGCTGATCGAGGCGATGAAGAGCGCCGACTCGGCCGAGCCGGCCAAGTACCTGCCGGCGCTGCAAAAGCTCTCGCTCAAGGGCGTCACCGGCAACATCGCGTTCGACGCCAAGGGCGACATCAAGGACGGCGGCGTGAGCCTGTACCGCTACCACGGCGGCAAGTGGGATGTGGTGAACTGAGCAGGCACCCGGCATGCACCAGCGCGGGGCAGGCGCGGGTGCGTGCCGCACGCCCGGCGTGCATACCTGGGGACGGGACGCCGGCGCGTCCCGTCGTCGCTTCCGCCCTCCGTGCGCGGCCGGCACCCGCGCGCGCCCTATCAGGGTAATCCGCAGTCTGGTATGGATTGTGCATTGCAACCGCAACTCAGCCCCGTCCTGGGCTGAGACCCCGGGCAAGGACCGCTGCGCAATGCTGCACCGCATGGCCGA